>JBGPJM010000046.1:0-26628 GCA_041485385.1 Phycisphaerae bacterium
GAACTCCTTGAGGATGTCGTTCTGCAGCGTGCCGCCCAGGTCGCTCCAGGAGATGCCGCGCTGCCGGGCCATGGCCAGGTACATGGCCCAGATCACCGCGGCCGGGCCGTTGATCGT
The DNA here is from genome assembly GCA_041485385.1 of Phycisphaerae bacterium. GTDB lineage: Bacteria > Planctomycetota > Phycisphaerae > Phycisphaerales > UBA1924 > JBGPJM01. The sequence goes on from JBGPJM010000046.1 coordinate 118, forward strand.
CTGCGACACCGTGACCGTGCCCACGGGGATGTCGGCGTAGAGGCGGTGCATGTCCTCGATGGTGTCGATGGCCACGCCGCACCGCCCGACCTCGCCGACGGAAAGCGCATCGTCGGAGTCGCGCCCCATGAGCGTCGGCAGATCGAAGGCGGTCGAGAGGCCGGTGTTGGTGCGCGAGGTCCCGCCCTGGGCCTTGGCCTGCTCGAGGAGATACTTGAACCGCTTGTTGGTGTCCTCGGCCGAGCCGAAGCCGGCGAACTGGCGCATGGTCCACAGGCGCGAGCGGTACCCCTCGGGGTAGAGCCCTCGCGTGTAGGGGAACTTGCCGGGGGCGTTGATGTCGCGGTCGTAGTAGCGGAGGGAGGTGGGCAGGCCGCCGCCGGCACCACCGGTCGCGCCTGAGCCGTACGGCCCGTACACCGCGTCGAGCACCAGCCCGGAGATGGTGACCACGTGGGGGTCAACCTGCGCAGGGGGCTCGGTCGGCGAGAGCGGGGCGGTGCGGGGCTGGGCAGCCTGCGGGGGGGGCGTCGGCGGGGTGGGGGCCTGAGACGCTGCCGGGCGAGAGGGTGACGTGCTCATTGTTCTCGATTCTACGGCCGCAGCGGCCGGGGACCCAGAGGATGGGGCCCCAATTGCCGCTCGCCGGCCTCACTCCCCGCCCCGGCAACGCCGAATTACCCGGGCGAGGAGGGATGGCGTTCTCGCCGATCTGTGGCAGAGTTGGAGGGCGGCCGTGAAGGTCCGAGAGCCCCAGCCGAGACCCCCCCACGGAACCGTGGAGGGCGGGGACACGGAAGGGCGGCCGGGGGCGGGGAGCGGGGGACACATGGGAGGCGGTGGACGTTCGAGGGGGGCTGAAAACGGCGCCGGGGCATTGGAACGCCCGGGCGATGCAGAGACGCCGGCGGTGGCCCGCCCGGCGGTCCCCTCCCCCCCTTCTGTGCACGGCACACCGGGGATCGCGTCCAGAGTGAAGCAAGCTTCGTTCAAGAGGAAAACCGCACATGAAGAACGGCTGTCTAACACGGGGAGCGGCGAGGGCGGCGCTGGGACTGGCGGCCGCGGGCGCGATGCTGGTCGGGGCGGGGCGAGCCGAGGCGCAGTTGACCCTGACCACCACCCGCGTCGCCTCCGGCCTGGTGCTGCCCGACTTCGCCACGGCGCCGCGCGGCGACTTCAACCGGCTGTTCATCCTTGAGCAGCGGGCCGCGGGGATAGGCCGGATCCGTATCCTGCAGATCCCCTCCAACTCCCTGTTGAGCACACCGTTCCTCTCGATCGGTCCCCTCGGGACGAACCCCGAGGAGGGCCTGCTGGGCCTGGCGTTCCACCCCGACTACACGAATAACGGCTACTTCTGGGTGTACTACACCAACACCTCCGGCAACAACGTCGTGGCGAGGTACCACGTCTCGGGCGATCCGAACATCGCCGACGCGGCCAGCGCCGAGATGGTGCTGCTGCTGAACCACCCCGTTCAGCCGAACCACAACGGCGGGTGGATGGGCTTCGGTCCCGACGGCTACCTGTACATCGGCACCGGCGACGGCGGCAGCGGTGGTGACCCGCCCAACAACGCGCAGAACATCAACGCCTACCTTGGCAAGCTCCTCCGCCTGGACGTGGACGGGCTGGACAATATCCCCGGCAACGCCGACGACGACGGGTTCCCAGCCGACGCGACCAGGCTGTACTCCAACCCCCCGACCAACCCCTTCTTCGGCCCCACCCCGGGGCTGGACGAGATCTGGGCGCTGGGCCTGCGGAACCCGTGGCGTCCGGCGTTCGACCGGCTGACAGGAGACATGTTCATCGCCGACGTCGGCCAGGAAATCGAGGAGGAGGTCGATTTCGCCCCCGCCGGCGTGGGCGGGAGGAACTACGGCTGGCGGTGCTACGAGGGGAACCTGCCGTACAACACCAGCGGATGCTCCGGTCCCGGCAGCTACATCTTCCCGATCTTCACCTACGACCACATACCGACGGGCGGCTGCTCGATCACCGGCGGGTACGTGTACCGCGGCTGCGCCATCCCCGCCCTGGTGGGGACGTATTTCTCCTCCGACTATTGCTCGGCGACGATCACCAGCTTCCGGTACACGCCGCAAACCGGCGTGACCGAGCTCACCGACCGCACCGCGGAACTCGACCCGCCGGTGTACACGATCAACAGCGTGACCTCCTTCGGCGAGGACGCGTTCGGAGAGATGTACATCGTGGACCAGGGCGGCGAGGTATTCAAGATCGTCCCGCGCACGCTCGTCGGCCCGGACTGCAACGGCAACGGCCGGCGCGACGCCTGCGACATCCTGGCCAACCCGTCGCTGGATTCCAACAACGACGGGATCATCGACTCGTGCCAGACCGGCGCGTGCTGCATCGAGGGGACCGGCTGCCTGCAGATGTTCCGGGGCCTGTGCCTGGCCTCGGCCGGAGTGTTCCAGGGATACGGCACCTCGTGCACGCAGCCGAACATCTGCCCCGGCCCGTGCGCCTGCGACTGGGACGGCAGCGGCACGCTCAACAGCCAGGATTTCTTCGACTTCCTCACCAGCTTCTTCGCCGGCGCCGCCGACTTCAACATGGACGGCACGACCAACAGCCAGGATTTCTTCGACTTCCTGACATGCTTCTTCGCCGGCTGCTGACGCCCGCGCGGACCAGCCGACATCGATCCAACCCCGTAGACCCCGGCCGGGGGGGCCGGGGTTTCTTTATCGACCCGGCGGCCGCGCCCCGCGTCGGCCGGTGCACGAGGGTGCGCTGCCCCTTCGCGCGTTGCCCCAATCCGGCCGGGCGTCTAGGCTGGCTCAATAGACGATCCCCCTCCCCTCCCCCCTCCAGGAGGCACCATGCCCCGAATGTTCCGACTGCTCCGCACCGCCCTCCTCCCCATCCTCGTCCTCGCCGCCCTGGCCGCGCCCGCCCGCGCCCAGGAAGTGAAATACGAAAAGTACAAACTCGAAAACGGCATGACCGTCATCCTCCACGAGGACCACAGCGTCCCCCTGGCCACCATCAACACCTGGTACCGCGTCGGCTCCAAGGACGAACCCGTCCACCGCTCCGGCTTTGCCCATCTCTTTGAGCACCTCATGTTCATGGGCACCCGGCGCGTCCCCAACGGCCAGTTCGACTCCATCATGGAAGCCGGCGGCGGCGCCAACAACGCCTCCACCAGCGAGGACCGCACTAACTACTTCTCCTCCGGCCCCGCCCGCCTCCTCCCCACCCTCCTCTGGCTCGACGCCGACCGCCTGGAAGACCTCGGCCGCACCATGGACCAGTCCAAGCTCGACAAGCAGCGCGACGTCGTCCGCAACGAGCGCCGCCAGAGCTACGAGAACCAGCCCTACGGCAAGGCCTCGCTCCAGGTGAACGGGATCATGTACCCCCCCGGCCACCCGTACCACATCCCCGTCATCGGCACCCACGAAGACCTCGAGGCCGCCGGCGTCACCGACGTCAAGGACTTCTTCGCCACGTACTACGTCCCCAACAACGCCTCCCTCGTCGTCGCCGGCGATTTCGACCCCGCCACCATCAAGCCCCTCATCGCCCAGCTCTTCGGCTCCATCCCCCGGGGGTCCGAGCCCGCCCACCACACCGCCACCCCCGCCAAGCTCGACCACGTCATCCGCGCCACCGCGATGGACACCGTCCAGCTCCCCAAGGTCTCCTTCGTCTACCTCAGCCCCCCCATGTTCGCCGACGGCGACGCCGAGATGGACCTCGCGGCCGCCGTCCTCTCCCAGGGCAAGACCAGCCGCCTCTACAAGCGCCTCGTCTACGACGACAAGATCGCCTCCGAGGTCAGCGCCTACCAGGCCTCCAACATGCTCCAGTCCCTCTTCTACATCGACGTCATCACCAACCCCGATGCCGACCTCGACAAGGTCGAGCGCACCGTCGACGAAGAAGTCGCCCGCCTCCTCAAGGACGGCATCAAGCCCGATGAGCTCGAGCAGCGCAAGGCCACCGTCGAGCTCGGCAAGCTCGCCGCGCTCCAGACCGCCTCCGCCAAGGCCGACCAGCTCAACCAGTACGAGTACTACTGGGGCGAGCCCAACTCCTTCAAGCGCGACCTCGACCGCTACCGCAACGCCACCCCCGCCGGCGTCCGCGACTGGGCCAGCCGCGTCCTCACTCCCGCAGGGGGGGGGCGCCTCGTCATGCGCGTCCTCCCCGAGCAGCCGCAGCAGGCCGCCTCCGCCCGCGAATCCCGCCCCACCGACCTCCCCCCCACCAGGTTCGCCCCCAAGGCCCCCGAGCAGTTCAACCTGAGCAACGGCGTCCCCGTCATGCTCTGGCGCCGCGATGAGCTCCCCCTCGTCGCCCTCACCGTCCTCCTCCAGCCCCAGCTCAAAGGCGGCCGCCAGGGCCCCCTCGACGAACCCTCCAAGGCCGGCCTCGACCAGCTCACCTCCGACATGATCCAGGAGGGCACCAAAAAGCTCGACTCCCTCGCCTTCGGCGACGCCATGCAGGCCCTCGGCGCCCAGTTCAACGCCGCCGCGGCCACCGAATCTATGTCCGTCTCCCTCACCGTCCTCAAGCGCAACTTCGACAAGGCCGCGGCCCTCATGGCCGATGCCATCCGCGAGCCCCGCTTCGACCCCAAGGATTGGGAGCGCGTCCAGCGCCTCCACCTGGAGAGCCTCAAGCAGGACGATGACCAGCCCACCACCGTCGCCTCGCGCATCGCGGCCCGCGTCCTCTTCGGCCCCAAGAACCCCTACGGCTGGCCCCTCGCCGGCACGCAGGAGACCGCCTCCAGGCTCACCCTCGACGATGTGAAAGCCCGCCACGCCCTCATCTTCCGCCCTGATTTCGCCAAGGTCCTCATCGCCGGCAACATCACCGCCGACGAGGCCAAAAAGACGCTCGAAACCGCGTTGGGGGGGGGCAAATGGCAGGGCTCCTCGCAGATCGAGTTCTCCCACCCCGACCTCTCCATCCCCGAGGCCGCTAGGCTCCGCCTCATCATCGTCGATCGCCCCGAGGCCGTGCAGACCGTCATCCGCCTCGTCGCACCCGGCCCGATCTATTCCGATGAGCGCCGCGTGAACCTCCGCCTGCTCAACACGCTCCTGGGCGGCAGCTTCACCAGCCGCCTGAACCAGAACCTCCGCGAGGCCCACGGCTACACCTACGGGGCCGGCTCGCGCTTCGTGATGTACCCCTCGGCCGGGTACTTCACCGCCTCCTCCAGCGTCCGCGCCGATGTCACCGGCGCCGCCCTCAAGGAGTTCCTGAGCGAAGTCACCCGCCTCCGCACCGGCGATATCTCCGATGCCGAGGCCGGAAAAGCCCGCGAAACCCTCCGCAACGACGTCGTCGAATCCTTCGCCGGCCTCGGCGGCGTCCTCGGTGCCGCGGCCGAGCTCGAGACCAGCGGCCTCCCCTTCACCACCCTCGCGGCCGACATGGCCCGCATGCAGGAAGCCGCCGCTACCGACCTCAACAAGCTCGCCCGCCCGGCCATCCCCATGGAGCAAGCCGTCCTGGTCCTCGTCGGCGACAAGAAGCTCATCCTCGAGCAGATCAAAGGCATGGACCTCCCCACCCCAGTCGAGATGACCGTCAAGGGAGAGCCGGTCAAGTAGCCCGCGCGACCGCACCTCTCCTCCCACTCTTCGGCCCCAACGGGGCCAAGGCGAGTAGCCATGGGTGGAACGACGCTGTCCTCAGCGTCGTGGAACCCGTGGAAAGTGTCGCTCTCTACATCTTCCGCCCCGGAGGGGCGGAGGACGCCCGCGGCCAACCCTCGAACCTCGCGTACGCTCATCCATGCGCCCGCACCCGAGGATCAGGAAGACGATCAAGTGGGGCGGATTGGCGCTCGCCGCGTTGCTGTTGGGTGTCTGTCTCGCCTCGAGGTGGTGGTGGGTGGAGTGGAGAGGCAGCGGCCCTCAGAACAAGTGGATATCGCTGAAGGGCGGCCGTCTCGTCATCGGAACGGCGAGAGACGTTCTGGCGGGACTTCCGGCTCCTGGCTGGCATGTGTACCGCGAGGGTTGGCCGTTCTACTTCGAGTTCCGGTGGTGGTTCGACTGGAAGAGGTCGCCTTTCGCCACGCTCTTCGCAGTTCCGCTGTGGGTGCCCGCAGTGTTCGCGCTGCTGCTCGCGGCCTCGGCGTGGCGCCTCGACACACTCGCCCGCCGCCGTACTCGCGCCGGCCACTGCCCATCCTGCGGCTACGACCTCACCGGCCTGATCGCCCCCGCCCCGTGCCCCGAGTGCGGACGTCCGTAGCATCGGGCTTCTGCCTGAGTCTTCGGGAAGCACGCATCCTGCGCACCGCCTCCCGCGCGCAGTCGGCCTCCGCCTCACCGCCCGGAAGGGCGGTGCCACGGCCGCTCCTCCTCACCACCGCCGCGGCGTGGCGCCTCGACACCCTCGCCCGCCGGCGCGCCCGCGCCGGGCACTGCCCATCCTGCGGCTACGACCTCTCCGGCCTGAGCGCCGCCGGCCCGTGCCCCGAGTGCGGGCGCACACGGATCGAAGGCGCAGTAGCGTGACGAGCCCGTCATCTCAGGTTTGGCCGCAACCTCACGCTCTTCGGCCCCAACGGGCCCCACCGGGGCCAAGGAATGTCGCCACGGGTGGTACAACGCGGCTCTGAGCGTCGTGGAACCCGTGGAAAGCATGCGCCCGCGTGTGGCCGTCGGTATACTGATCTCTCTTGCGGGGCTGGCCAATGGAACTCGGCCCTCGCATCAGAAGGCGCCACCATGCAGCCCACCGCCCATGATCACCAGGATGAGCGGACTCTCTTGGAACGATTTGTTGCGCACCTGCTCTCGTGGACGGGTCTCATCGTTGGGTTGGTGTTGATCTTGGCCAGCGTGCTGGCCCACATCGCGCAAGCCCGCGACCAACCCGATGGCACGTACGTGTCGCTCAACGTTATCGCGCTTATGGCCGGCGAGATCGGAGCGGTCATGTTTGCCTTCGCTCTGCTGCACGTGACGTACGACCGATATACGCGTCGATCCTGGATGGCCGGTATCAAGGAGGCGGTGCGCGAGGAGGGCACTTTCTCCGATCTGGGCATGAAGTGCGCGCGCCGTCGCCTGTCCGACACGGACGTCGGCGACCTCCTGCGCAGGGCCCGGCGCATCCGCATCCTCAAGACGTGGTTTCCGGAGGCGAACGACATGCTGCACGCCTTCGAGGAGGCCGTTGCGCACGCTGAGGACATCGAGATTCTCCTTTGCGACCCTGAATCACATATATTGCGTGTTCGGAGCGAGGGGGTCGGTGAGGACCCGAACGTCGGCGCGGAGTGGGTTAGGCGTACCCTTAGGATGTTCGGGAAGGCCTGCGCCACGAAGCCATCAGCGCGATTCCGAATCGGCTTGTACGACGCGTGGCCCGGTTGCCCAATCATCTGGGCAGACGACAGGATCCTGTTGGGTTTTTACTTTCGCGGGCGATCGTCGCCTTCTGCGCCCTGGATCGAGGTTTGGCCAGGGTCCGAGCTTGCGCAGATTCTCGACGGTCAGTTCACGTCGCTCTGGAGCCTCAAGAACACGACGAGGATCACTACCTGCCAAGAACTCGCCCCCTATGTCGGCAGCGCCCACGCCTCTTGACACCCTTCGGGGAGGGGCCCTGCCGAGGAGCGCCCCCCGCGCATTACCCGGGACCGCTCGGCACACCTCGCAGGTACTCTGTCTTCTCATGATCGACACCGAGCTCCAGGCCCTCGAACGCTTCGTCGCCGACAACGACGACCTGTTCGCCCTGGAGGAGCAGATCGGCCGCTTCAACATCTTCGACTCTCTCGGCATCGCCCGCGCCGAGATCCGGCACAGCAACTTTCTCGCGTGGATGCTCAACCCCGGCGAGAGCCACGGCCAGGGCGACCTCTTCCTCAAGGCCCTCCTGATGGATGTGCTCCGCAAGGCCCGCCAGCAGGGGGCGGCCCCGCCCATCAGTGTTGTCGAGCTCGACGGCGCCGACCTCCAGGGCGTGGACATCCGGCGCGAGTGGCGCAACATCGACCTCCTGATCTCCTGCGAGCAGCCGCGCTTCATCATCGCCGTCGAGAACAAGGTCGACAGCGGCGAGCACAGCGGGCAGCTCCAGCGCTACGAAAACACGGTTGCGGCCGAGTTCCCCGGCGTGAAGGCGCTCTACGTCTTCCTCACGCCCGAGGGCGACGACGCCAGCGATGACGACTGGGTTACCTACAGCTACGCCGACCTCTTCCAGGCACTCACCCGAACGAGAAGGGCGAGCGCTGGCGCAATCGGCGGCGATGTCGGTGTTTTCCTGGACCACTACCTCGGGCTGATTGGAAACAGATTCATGGAGAACGCAGAGCTCGACAAGCTGTGCCGCCAGATCTACGCCAACCACCGCCAGGCCCTCGACCTCATCTGGGAGCGCGTCGGCTCGCCCGCCTCGGGCTTGGTCGGACGGATCAAGGGCTGGCTCGAGGAGCGGCCGAGCGAGTGGATCGTCATGACCGCCAAGCAGAAGGAGGTGGAGTTCATCCCCGCGGCTTGGAACAAGATGCTGCCCCCCGTCGGCAAGAGGGCGACGTTTGAGCCTGAGCACTGGTTGACTATGCGCCTCCGGGCGGGGTCGCGGCTGCGGCTGTTTGTCGTGGTCTGCCCCACGAAGGACGTGGAGGTCCGCAAACTCGTGCTCGAACGGCTGCTCCGTGACAAAGGCGAATTCGGATTCGCCACGTCGTACAAGAAGTTGACCGACGTCTGGACGAGTATTCTGAACGACGAAATCTGTCCTCTGCCGGAGGATGAAGACCCGGATGTTGATGCGGTGATGGAGCGAGTAACGCGGAGGCTCATCGAGTTTGTAAAACAGACCGTGGGACTGCCTGAGGCGATGAAGGTCTTCGCGACCGTGTAGGGTTGCATTCCGAGCAAACGATAACCAGAGTCACTTCACACGCGAGCCACGGACCATGCCCGCTGGCGATCCGATACCCACCCACACGACACTACGCCCCCTCCGCCTGGCCTTTGTCATCGATGCCGATGACGCAGCGGCATTTGTCAGCGCGGTCGAGACAAGCACTTGCCTCTGGGGGGGTATCCGCAACCCGATCATTCCGGTTCACCGACGGTCTACGCGCCGGTACCGCGTGCACCCCATCGAACCTCCTTCTGCCGAGGCGATTGTTCGCGGGTACCTTGAAGTATTCGAGCCCGACGTCATCGTGGCGGCCGACCCAGCCGCCACCTCATCGCTCTTGAGCTCTCACGCCATCCCGATCATCAAGCTGGACGATGCGCTCAAAGGAGCTCGAGCTGGCAATCCCGATTTCGGTATTTCAATGCTCAGTGTCTACGACCACCTCTACCACACAACCTTCCGCTTTGTGCGCCGTCGAACACCGTCAGTAATGCGGCCGGGGCCGCCACCTGAGGGCATGAACGAGTTTTCCGCCGCTAAATGGGGTCGGCTGCCGCCATCGGATGTCGGCCATATTCGCCGGGTCTACGACGAGGTGTTCGAACCAGTCGAGGTACCCTGCACACCCGCGTACGCCAATGCTGCCGGTCAACACGTCACGGCATCGCCCTTGACGCTCACTCGTGCCGAGATCCGAGGATGGTTCGGCGGCGGAGATGCCACCGTCTTCATCCTGAATCATCGCCGGCTAATGGACCTGTATGCCTATTGGAATCTCAGGGCTCTAGGCGCACGCATCCTCGCGGTACCACTTGAATGGGTGGATGAAGAAGCCGAGCGCATTCGCGCTTTTGTCCGCAATCACCGCATCCCAGCGGACGAACGCGGCTTCGGGGAACGGTACGCCCGGATCGTAAAGGGCCAATGTGTTTCCCGCCGACAATTCCAGGGCGCGGTGGACACCCTGGCGCTCGGAGAGGACGCGTGGTGCCATCCGGATGTGCCGCCAATGTGGTCCCCCGATTTTCTGCGGCGCGGCGGAGTGAATCCGGGTTGCGTCGTTGCGGATGAAAGATGGGACGATGCGCCGCGCAGGTACGACCGCGCGTCAATTGTAACTCTATCGCCGTCTTTTGTGAGTGGCTTCAATCCGCACTCGTCCGAGCGATGGTGCAACGTGATCAGGATTCTGCATGGCGTGGGAGACATGGGTCAGTCGCTCGTGTTTCCGGATCGAGCGGCCAATCTGGACGAGCTGCTCGACGACACGCGATTTGGAGCCAAGTTGCGTCTCGTGCGAGACGGCATTGCCGTGACGTGCGACAAGATGACTGATACTCTCCGGTGGAGGATTCCAGACGGCTCAGAGTTGGTCTCGTGGTGGTACGAGCAACAGGGCTATGACCCGACGCCTTCAGGCTCAGGGCTGATCGCAGAGGGGATGTTGCGCGCGCTGGGTGGACCGTTGGGGATGAACGGGTGGTCCCACGCGACGGTGGTTCGCTTGCTCGACTCGATGAATAGCACGCAGGCTCGCCTGGGCCGGTCTAGGAGAGAGATCGAAGACGCTCTACGCGAGGATCTAACAAACGCGCAGTGGCCGATCTCCAGTGATCCGGCAGAAGTAGTCGATCTCTTGATTGAGCGACGTGTTCTTAGACTCGGCGTTGAAGTGCAATGCGAGGTGTGTCAACAACGTAATTGGTACCAACTGAACGCGTTGTCGGAGACATTGGCCTGCGAACGGTGCCTCGCAGAGTATCCATTCCCTGCTCGATCGCCCCCACCGCACCCATGGCGCTATCGCCCGCAGGGGCCGTTCGCTATTGAGAATGCAGCACACGGTGCCTACGCAGTGGTGTTGGCCCTTCGCTTTTTCATACTGACGCTTCACGGCGACGCGTCGTGGCGTGTCGGTATCGAACTGAGGCCCAAAGGTGACTCCGGTGGTGCCATGGAAGTCGACTTGACTTTGTTCTGGAAACGCGGGCATATGGATGGGAAGCAGGCCGAGCACCTGATCGTGGAGTGTAAGAGCTTCAATACGCCCTTCGACGATCATGACATGGACCGCACGCGTCGCCTGGCGGAGGCGTTTCCGAATGCTGTATTTGTGATGGCAACGCTGGCACCAGACTTGAGTTCCGCAGAGCGTCATCGGCTTCGGAAGCTCCGTGGCGACCTCCCCGTCAAGAATTCTTGGCAGGTCGGCCCGTTTCGACCGTTACTGATTCTCGCTGAAGCAGAGCTCTTTTCGACCTGGGGGCCGCCCAAGTGCTGGCAGGACGCTGGGGGACGGCATGCAGTCGTGGCCGAGGCCTCAGGTAACGTGTGGTCGTTGGAGTCGTTGTGCTCCGCGACCCAGGAAATATATTTGGGAAACCGATCGGGTGGCGGGCCTCGTGATGTTTGCCACGAGTAGCAGGCCGGGCGGCGGCGGCCGGCATGGCGCCACTTGTTGTAGCCACGCTCCCAGCCAGATCTAGTGGCTATCCGGAGACGTTATTCAAACGAATACGGGTCAGCCTCGCGCCATAATGTCTCGATCGATGCGCGATACGGTGCGTAGTAGTCATGGCTCGGCCAAACCAACAGGACGGGACGGTCATCGATATCATGATGCGCGTCTCCTCTTCGGCCGTAAAGGTAGGATTCGATCTGCAGCAGCCCGTATGGAGTATCAGGGTCGACTGCGACGCCGCTCCAAGTGATCATCGACTTCGATGTTCTCAACTCGACGGCTTTGCGTCGCTCCGGAGGCTCAAGGTCACGGACAAACCTCGCAATCGCGGCGATACCATCCTCAATGTCCTTCCGGACTCTCTCCTCGTCCGTCTTGCAGACATGACCAAAGTGGAGGGAACGAGCTTCACGAAAGGCGACTGGATCGAGCGTAATGAACCTTAATCGTACGCCTCTGTCGAGGAGGCGCAAAAAGGCGTCGTGCGAGGCCAAGCTCAGCACATTGGCGCAAGACCAGCCCCATATCCAAAGCTCCTGCCGACATGTGTCTGCGATGTCTGACCAGCGGAGCTGGTTGTCGGGGTCACGCACATTAGAACGTACGAGCAGTCGATAGGATGGCGCGGCGGACGGCGACGTGACGAATTGTTTGCCGATAGCGGCCCTTAGTACTTCGTCGCGTCGCTCGTCGGCCGTATCCGGAGGGGTACCGGAGATATCAAGAGCGACTCGCACGGTCGCGCCAACTGCATCCAAGTCGTCCGAATCAGTCGCTCGGCTGGCAGCCGCGCCGCCAAGCGGACCCGGTGCAGACTCGACACCGCAAAGGATGGGTATCGTACACTTCGAGAGGATCCAAGCCGCTCCGAGCTCGTTCATTACCCATGGCGATGAAATGCTCCAAGGAGTGATGAGCCCGACTATCACCGTAGACTCGGTGATTTCGTCCTTCAGCGATGCCTCAATACTCCGACCTCGATAGAGATCGTACCCCTTGAGTGATGTACACCGGATCTCGTCTTGGGCGAGTCCGGCGGCGGCGCGGATGAACTCTGTCAAGGGCGCAACTAGATCCCTATCGCGAGAGGAATGAGAAATGAAGACTCGGACAGTGCCCTGAGAGGCATTCGGCGTAGCCATCGGATCACCTCCGCCGTGACTGGACCGGCGACTGATGACCACATGCTATCGACAACGTGGCACAATCGGAAATCATTTTGCGTGCCCCCCCCGCGGTGAAAACTCGCCGACCTGTGCATCGAACCGGCTCGCTCACTGCGTTCGGGGCTCGTCCGCCGTCGGCGACTTCCTTCGAGCCAGCCTGTGGAGCGGCACGGCGGCGTCGTGGGAAGACCTTTCCCTGGCGCTCACAGGCTCGTGGGGTCATATACCTATGCCCAGAGCATCTGGAGCGATGGCTCGTTCACCTACGTCGCCGGGCGTGGCTTCAACCTCGCCACGAACAGGACCGAGGCCCTGCTCTGGACGCGCCCCATCCCGGCCCCCGGCGCGCTGGGCCTCCTGGCGAACCGTGTTGCCCTTGGCCGCGCGCCGCCGGCGTGCTGACTCAGGATCCTCCCGGCTACACCTTCAGCAACTCTCGCGCCTGCGCATACCCCGGCGCGGGGTACCCGTGCTCGCTCGCCGTCACGCGGGCCAGCGCGCTCAGGTGCCGCCAGCGGAAGACGGGGCGGCCGGCGGCAAACTCCTCCGTCACCGTCCGGTAGTACTTCTCTGCGTGCAGGGCGCCGTCCTCGCTGGTAGCGAACTCGAGGAGGAGGTCGAAGACGGGGCGCTCGGGCTGGCCGCGGGTGCCGTACTCGTGCACCATCGCGCACGCCGCGGCCTGGTCGTTGTGCATGATCGCGTCGCGGGCCTGGGAGAGCAGCTTGCGGGGGTCCCTCTCGGCCAGGCCCTCCAGTGAATCGGCCAGCGGGTAGGGGTCCTTGCTCAGTTTGCCGCTCTGCCCGGCGGTGTGGTAGGCGCCGACGATCAGGCTGGCCGCGGCGTTGCGGTGGTCGCTCACGCGCGCGATGTTCCGCCAGGCGTTGGCCGCGTCGGAGGCGTGGACGCCCACCGACGCCCCGTGGATGCTCCCCACCGGCTTGCCGTCCTCGGCGCGGGTGCGCCCCGGGTCGCGGAGCACGAGCTGGTTGGCCGCGAGCGACAGGGCCTCGCCGATGGACTCCGGGTCCAGCCCCTCGGCGAGCGCGCCGGCCACGGCCGCGGCGGCGTCCTCGCGCGTACCGGACCAGATCGTGCCGGCGAGGCGATCGAGGGCGGCGTCGTCGAGCCGCCGGGTGCCCAGGGGCTTCTCGAGCAACCGGTGCTCGTCCATCAGCTTCGGCAGCACCGCGCGGATGCCCGGCTCCGGCCCCTGCTGGTCGAGGCGCGAGCGCTCGGCCTGCACGCAGTAGCGGACCGACTGCCGCAGCAGCGTGTGCGCCTGCTCCTTGCCCGCCAGGTCCAAGAGCGCCCAGGCCCGCCACGCGAGCACGACCCGGTGCACATCGACCTCGTCCTGCACGACCCACAGGAGGTGGTTGAAGGCCTCGCCGGATGGGCCCTTGGCCAGGGCCGCGAAGGTGCGCTCGGCACGCTCCATGTCGGCGCTGCGGGTGGCCTCCTGCAGCTCCTTGCCGCTGCGGGCCTCGGGCGGGAGGTTGGCGGCCTCGACCAGGTGCAGCACCTCGTTCTCGCGCCCCCCCTTCTCCTGGATCCGCGTGCTGTTGCGGTAGAGGACCTTGAGGACGGGGAGGGCCCGCCGGGGTTCGGGCAGCTCCTTGGACATCTCGTACGCCGGGGCCAGCGCCATGAGCGAGTGATACCCCGTGTAGTCCTGCCCGCCGAACGTGCGCGCGTTGGCCAGGGCGCCCGCGGCCACAAGCGTGCGCAGCTCGGTCCCCGCCGCGAGCTTCTGCACCAGCAGCGGCAGGAGCTTGTCGGGGGGCGTCTCCTGCATCAGCGCCACCAGCGGTTCCATCGCGCCGAACGAGAGCGTGTCCGGACCGGTGAGGAGGCCCGCCCCCCCCACCATGCCCGCCGCCCCCCCCGTCCCGGCCAGGGCCCGCGAGATGCCCAGTTCCGCAGTGAGGGCCGGGCCCAGGCTGGCGATCAGCATGCCGCTACCGACGTCCGCGAGAAAATCGCGTCGTGTCCCGTGCAACATGGTTGAATCCTTTTTCGCGGCGGGTGCCCCGCTCACGGCGCTGCTGGTGATGATACCCGTCAATCGACACGGGTTGCAGGCCGGCGACGTCCCCAAGCCGGTCATACCGCAGGCGGGGCAGTGGCTAGGGCGGCGGCGGAGGGTGCGCGGGGGGAGCGTGCGATTCGACAGCGGCATCATGACGCGCTCGGCCCCCGTCCGAGGGATTCGCCCCGTTCACCCGTCCCACCCTGAAACTCGCGGGGACCGTACCCGACGAGCCGCCTCGCGCAGCGGGCGGGGGGAGCGTGCGTCAACGCTGTCCATCGCCCTGACGCGATGAGCCCCCCGCGTTCTCCCGCGGCCGCAGTCGCCGCCTCCGCTCCGCCTCGCTCTCTCCCGCAACGACGCCCCGCCCGTCCTCGGGCAGCCCCTTTGATCTCAGCCAGGCCTTGAGCGTCTCGATCCGCTCGCGGAGGGCCCGCTTGTGCTCCTCGAGAATCTCCCGGTTCGGCCCGCTCTGCCAGTCGTTGACGTAGGCGATCGCCGCGTACAGGCCGTCGTAGTGATTGATCCAGCGGGTGCTCCCGTGCCGCGTCCATACCGGGCCCGCTTGCGGGACCAGGCCGGCGAGCCGCAGATCCTTCGTCGCCCGCGCCTTGAGCTGCCCCATCGCCGCCTCGGGCGATGGCCCGCCGCGGCAGTTGACGACGACGTGCACGTGCGTCGGGCGCGCGTTGCGCGCGAGGAGATGCCAGCCGCGTTCCGTCGCGAGCTCGACGATCGCGCTGTCGACGATCGCCCGCATGGGCAGCGTGAGCGTGACGGCCGGGCCGGTCATCGACGCCTGTTCGACAGAGCGCCGGAGCTCATCGACGGGGAGCAGCGGCGTGCCGCGGCGGTTGTGATCGAGATCGACCGAGCCGCGCTCATCGCCGTGCAGGCGTTGCCCGTATCCGGTCCATGTCAGGAAATAGGCGAGCGGCGCGGACACTCCGGGCAGGATACCGGGGGACGATCCGGGGGAAAACGGGGGTGCATCTCGACGTTCTGACGCTTCTGTCGTGACGCACGCTCCCCCCGCCCGCTGCGCGAGGCGGCTCGTCGGGACGGTCCCCGTGAGTCTCGGCGCGGGCTGCGAAGACGCGGCCATCTGGGCACCCGCGGCAACCGCGGCAGGTAGGTCCCCGAGACGGGGTATGTCCAGCTTGCGCGCCAAATCGAGGTAATAGGTGCAGATTCCCTTGCACCTCCGCGGCCCCCACGTACCATGAACCTCGGGCAAGGGCTTCGGGCTTTCGGCCTAGGGCCTGGGGCCTAAGGCCTGCCGCGGGGGGGAACGGGATGGGGGCACACACCAACCGACGATGCGCACCGGAAGGCGGCTCCCGGCGGCTCCCCTTCCCGCTGCTTGCTGCTTTCTGCTTACTGCTTCCTACTCGCGCGTGCGCGCACATATTGGCAGCCACTAACCGACCCAACTCACGCATCCACAAGCACTTACATCAAAAAACTCCCCGAAGAGAAGTCGCAAAAAGTCGCAAAAAGTCGATGGAAGTCAACGAAAGTCGAAGGAAGTCGCACCGAAGTCACCGCAACCCCATCCCAAGTCGCCCCAAGTCGCCGGAACCTCGATCGACCACGCGGCCTCCGCAACCGGTCGACCGCGCCGCCCCCTCCAACCCCGCCCGCGCGCGCTTCAGGGTTCCAGCGCGCACAAACGGGTCCGATCGCACACAACCTGTTGCAAAACAACGACTTACACGCGTCCGCGCCGCCGGAGCAAGTCCAAAACTCTCAAAAACTCTCCAAAACACTCAAAAACTCTCGCAGTTTCCCCTGTGTATCTCCAAAACTCTCAAAAACTCTCGACGTTGGGTTCCCCCTGCCCACCTCCCCGCGTCCTCCCCCCCACCCCCCCACCTCGCAACTTCTCCCCCCCCACACCCCGGAACGCCGATCTACCCACGCACGGCAGGTGGCGTCGCGCGCCGCCAGTTCAATCACCGGCGGCCGTACCCCACACCAGCCTTCCATCGGGCCGGGGGCGATCGACACCGCGATCCACATGCACGGAGGCATCATCATGCACAACAACACGGCGTGCACTTCCATCATCGTTGCGGCGGCGCTCCTCGCCGGCTGCGGCTCGATGCAGAGCAGCAGCACCGGCACCGGCGCCCTCGCCGGCTCCTCCTCCTGGCGCGGCGGCAGCACCGCCAGCGGCCCCCTGGATCCTCAGAACGTGGCCGCGAACATCAATGGGCACGACCTGGTCCGCCTGCGCGATGTCTGCCTGGCCCTCGGCGTGCACGATGGCGGCTCGTTCTCGCCCCCCGGCATGCCCGCCGACTACGCCCGCGGCCCCTTCTCCGCCACCATCCTCCGCCTGGAGTTCGACGGACACGCCGGCCGCAGCAGCGCGGCCAGCACATTCCTCGGCGCGGCCCGCGCCGAGGGGGGCGGCCCCGACGCGGTCGTCCGCATCGGCGACCCCGCCGGCTGGGATTGGCGCCTGCTCGCCTTCACCGACACGCCCTCGGGCTGGACCTTCGTCGGCTCCATCGACTTGCCGCAGTACCGCTACGGACGCCCCGCGCCCGAATCCGTCGTGCTCGGCCCGGGCAAGGCCTGGCTGGCGGTCAAGTCGCAGGAGGGCGGCGCGGGAACCGGCTTCGCCGACGAGGCCACGACCTGGTACGAGGTGCGGAACGACCGCCTGGCCGAGGCGCTGCGCATCCCGGCCCGCGGCTTCCGCAGCGACGGGCGCATGCCCTTCGACGTGACCTACCAGGGGGAGATCATCGACACGTACCTGACGGCGCAGGGGCTGGCCGCGGTGCGAGTGCGGTACGAGGCCGTCTACACCAACGCCCGCCGGGATTCGATGCCCGGCCTGAAGGAGCTGTTCCGGAAACGCGGCGTGGCGACCTACGTGCAGAACGCGGCCACCGGGCGCTTCGAGATCGACAAGGCCACCTCGCCCTGGGCCCAGGGGGAGCTCGAGACGCTCGTGAGCGCCACGTCCGATGACCTCGTGCGCTACAACCAGCAGCGCCTCCTGGGGATGGCCCGCTCGCCGATCCAGGAGTGCCGCCAGTGGGTCGGCCGGCTGCTGCTGGAGTGCAGCGAGTCAGAGGCGAAGACGGCGCTGGCGGATGAGCTGGATGCGGCGCAGGGTGGGTAGCACCGGGCTTCCGCCCGGTGTCTTGGGGGGAAACATGATCGAACGCCTAGGATGCCCCGGTCTGCTTTTCGCGCATCGGAACACCGGGCGGAAGCCCGGTGCTACCCCGGTTATGTCACCCCGCTCCGCAACGATCGTCGGACTGCTCGCGCTCGCCGGGTCCCTCGGCTGGGCGCCGGCACGTGCACCTGCGCTTCCGGCCTATGCGCGCCTCGCGCAGCCCGCCGACCCCGCTCCCGCCCCTCCGGCGCAGCCGGCGCAAACCACCCACCGCGCCCGCGGCCTCCTCGGCGTCCCCACCGGCGTCACCGTCGACCGGAACATCGTGTACGCCACCGTCGGCGATCGGAAGCTGCTGCTCGATGTCTACCTGCCGGACGCCGGCGCGGCCGCCGATGACGGGAAGGACGCGAAGGACCCGAAAAAGGCTGCGGCGGCCAAGCCCGCGCTGCTCCCGGTGATCATCTGGATCCACGGCGGCGGATGGGAGATGGGGACCAAGGACGGCTGCCCCGCCGCGGCCCTCGTGCCGCACGGGTATGCCGCGGTGAGCATCAGCTACCGCTTCTCGCAGGTCGCGCCGTACCCGGCGCAGATCCACGACTGCAAGGGCGCCGTGCGATGGGTCCGGGCGCACGCGAAGGAGTACGGGCTGGACCCGGACCGCATCGGCGTCTGGGGCGCCTCCGCCGGCGGGCACCTGGTGGCGCTGCTGGGGACATCGGCGGGCGTGAAGGAGCTGGAGGGGGACACGGGCGGGAACCTCGATCAATCCAGCCGCGTGCAGGCGGTGTGCGACTGGTTCGGGCCGACGGACATCATCCGCCTGTGCCGCATGGACCTACCCGACGGAGCCGGCGAAGGTCTCCATCCCGCGACGCCGGAGAAGAAGCCCGCGCGGGCGCAGCACTCGACACCGCGCGTGATCGCCAAGCTCCTGGGCGGCGAGCTGCCGGAGAAGAACGACGTCGCGAGGAGCGCAAGCCCGATCGCGTTCGTGGACAAGTCCGATGCGCCGTTCCTGATCATGCACGGCGACGCCGACACGCTGGTGCCGCTGGAGCAGAGCCAGCTCCTGGAGAAGGCGCTCAAGGACGCCAGCGTGCCGGCCGAGCTGCACGTCGTGAAGGGGGGCGGCCACGGATTCTGGAACCAGGAGCTGCTCGACAGGGTGCGAGGGTTCTTCGACGAGCGGCTGAAGTCGCCGGCGCCGACCACAAGGTAGCACACGCTACAACTGCCGCAGGAACCGCAGGTCGTTCTCGTACAGCATGCGGATATCCGGGATGCCGTACTTGCCGATGGCGATCCGCTCGATGCCGAACCCGAACGCGAACCCCGTCCACACCTCCGGGTCGATGTTGCACGCCTCGAGCACGGCGGGGTCCACCATCCCGCACCCCCCCAGCTCGATCCAGCGCGCCGGCTGGTCCGGGCGCATGCGGATCTTCATATCGAGCTCCGCCGAGGGCTCGGTGAACGGGAAGTAGCTGGGGCGCAGGCGGACCTGGGCGCCGGGGCCGAAGTAGGCGCGGGCGAAATGAAAGAGCGTCGACTTCAGGTCCGCCATGCTGACGCCGCGGTCGATGGAGAGGCCCTCGATCTGGTGGAACATGAACGAGTGCGTGGCGTCGACGGTATCGGGCCGGTACACGCGCCCGGGCGCGACGATCTTGATCGGGAGGCCCCCCCCACTCCCACCGGCCACCGCCGCCTCCATGACGCGGATCTGGACGGTGCTGGTCTGCGAGCGGAGCATGCGCGGGAGCTTCACGACCGCCGGGTCGTCGATGTAGAAGTTGTCCATCGGGTCGCGGGCGGGGTGCTCGGAGGGGATGTTGAGCTTGACGAAGTTGTGCTCGTCGTCCTCGAGCTCCGGCCCCTCCGCGGCCTCGAACCCCATGCGCGCGAAGACCTCCACCAGCTCGTCGCGGACGCGGGTGATGACGTGCCGCCGCCCGGGGCCGCAGGACCACAGCATCCCCGGCTCGGTGACGTCGATCTTGGGCCCCCCGACCGGACGGGCACCGGCAGCCCCAAGGGTGACCTGCTTCTCCTTGAACGCGGCCTCGAGGGCGGCCCCGACCTGGTTGGTCCGCTGGCCGACGGCGGGCTTGTGCTCCTTGGGGACATCCTTGAGCGCCGACTTGGCGGCCTTGACCTTCCCGCTGGACCCCAGGTAGGCGATCCGCCACTGCTCCAGCGCGCCGGCGTCGGCGGCGGCGGCGAGCTCCGCCAGGCCGGCGGTCTCGAGTTCGTTCAGTTGCGCGAGGTGGTCGGTCATGGGGGGAGCGGGGTGGAGAGTGTAGCCGCAGACGACTGGTGCAAAAACGACAACGCCCGCCGCGTACGCGGGCGGGCGCTGTGTGGTTCAGACGGAGATTACTTGGGGGTCTCGGGGGCAGCCGGCGTGGCGGGCTTTGCGGGCGTGGCGGGCTTCTTCTTCTCGCAGCCCGAGCCCAGGAACAGGCCGCAGGCGACCACAGCGATCAACGCACCCATACCGATCGTGGACTTCTTCATCGCCAAACTCCTTCTTCGACTGGCTCGATCCGCCCACAAGGCGGCACCGGCAGTACTTGTTTCGGACCCACCGCGGGCCCCTTTCGCTCAATCCGCGTCCGGATGCGGATTCCAGCTGTGTTAGTATACGGCAACTACCCCGTCCATACGCAAGTCGGACTCGATCGGGCGCAGCGGGCAGCCGTTTGCGCGATACCAAACCAAATAAAAACGGACCGTCTGTGCCCACCGCCTCCGGTGGTCAGGGCGATCCGTCAGTTCGCAAAGAGCCGAAATCCGGTCAGTTCTTGACCGGGGCGGCGCTGTCGGTCGTCGCGGTCTTGGCCGCGGCGTCCTTGCAGCAGCCGCCGGAGGCCTTGTCGGCCGAGCAGGCCTTGTCGCCGCCGCTGCAGGCGCCGTCGTGACAGGTCGTGGCCTTGTCTTCGGCGCAGCCGATGAGGGCCGCGGCGGCGAACGCCAGTGCGCCAACCAGAGCAAGCTTGCGGGTCTTCATGATGATCTCTCCGTGGGTGAGTGTGCCGCTGCGAAAGAGCGGGCAGAGGTGTGGAAAGCCGCGGCACACACGGCCGCCGCTGTGGATTCAACCGGCCGATCAGGCATCGGTGGCAGGTGTCTGAGCCTGGTTATCGGGCTTGGCGGCCCCTTCCTTGCGGAGCTTGGCGGCGAAGGCGGTGCGCCGGTCGGCGATCCGCCGGCGCGTGCTCGGGCGCCCGCCGATCTCCGGGCCCTGCTCGGCCCCGACGAACTGGATCACGCACAGCTGGGAGCCGTCGCCGATGCGGTGCTTGTCGAGCTTGACGATGCGGGTGTAGCCGCCGGCGCGGTCCTTGAAGCGCGGGGCGACGTTCTCGAAGATGTGCCTCACCAGGCGCGGAGCCTTGCGGAGCTCGCCGTAGCGGTTGCGCTCGACCTGCGAGGATTCCGGGACGTTGAAGTACGCCGAGGCACGCTCGCGCAGCC
Source organism: Phycisphaerae bacterium (assembly GCA_041485385.1). Lineage (GTDB taxonomy): Bacteria > Planctomycetota > Phycisphaerae > Phycisphaerales > UBA1924 > JBGPJM01. Next base: position 21,291 of record JBGPJM010000046.1, read on the forward strand.
CGTCAACGGCCTTCTTCTCGTCGTCGGTGGAGCGCTTGCCGAGGTACAGCCAGTCGAAGGCCCGCTTGTCGCCGCCGAGCTTGGCGATCACCAGGCGCCGGGCGTGCAGGTCCCCCCGCTTGGCCAGCGTGATGATCTTCTCGACCATCGGCTGGACCGCCTTGGCCTTGGGGATGGTCGTGGTGATCTGGCCGTGCTCGAACAGACCCGCGGCGATGTTCCGCAGCGTGCTGGCGCGGTGCGAGGTCGTGCGGCCGAGTCGGTATCCGCCTCTGCGGTGACGCATGGGAAAGCTCCTGGGAACTCCCCTTCACGGCGGCAGCCGGGAAGGGGGCAAAGTATAGCGGGAGGCCAGGGGGGCAAGGTGAGCGGGCCGGGGTGACGCGGGAAGGGTTACTCGATGCTCGGGATGTTCACGTTGACCCCCTCGGGGAGCGTCATCCCCAGGTCCAGGCCCAGGTCCTGCAGCTTTCGCTTGACCTCGCGGAGGCTGGTGCGCCCGAAGGAGCGGACCTTGAGCAGGTCGGCGTCGGTCTTGGAGACAAGGTCCGCGACGGTCTGCAGCCGGGCCGACTCCAGGCAGTTGGAGGCGCGGACCGAGAGGTCCAGCTCGCCGATGGGCATGTTGAGCTTGCGGATGAGCTCCTCGTCCACGCTGGCGGCCGCGGCGGCCTCGTGCGACACAAGCTCCTGGCCGGCGTCGAAGTACTGCACGAAGGGGTTGAGGTGCTTGCGGAGGATCTTGGCGCCCTCCACCACCGCCATCTCGGGCGTGATGGTGCCGTTGGTCCATACGTCCATGACGAGCTTGTCGAAGTTGGTCTTCTGGCCGACTCGGGTCTCCTCGACCTTGTAGCGGACGCGCTGCACCGGGGAATAGATCGCGTCCACGGGGATGACGCCGATCTCCTGCTCCTCGGTCTGGTTGTACTGCTCGCTGGCCGGGATGTAGCCGCGCCCCTTCGCCACGTTGAACTCGATCTCGAAATCCACCTTGTCGGTGAGCGTCGCGATGACGAGGTTCTTGTTGATGATGGTGACGGCGGTGTCGGCCTCGATGAGCTCGGCGGTGACCTCGCCGGGCCCGCGCGCGGCCAGCCGCATGGTCTTGGGCTCGTCGCCCTCCAGGCGCACGACCAGGCTCTTGATGTTCAAAATGATGTCCGTCACGTCCTCCAGCACGCCCGGGAGCGACGTGAACTCGTGCTGGGCGCCCTTGATCTTGACCGATGTGACCGCGGCCCCCTCCAGCGACGAGAGAAGGATTCGCCGGAGACTGTTCCCGATCGTCGTCCCGAACCCGCGTTCGAACGGCTCGACGGTGAACCGGGCGAATACGTCGCTCTTGAACTTGGGGTCTGCGACGACGCGACTGGGCAGCTCGAGCCCTCGCCAACGGATGCGCATAGTGGAACCTCTTCAAATCAGCGGCAGGCCGGAACGGGCACTCATCCTCCGGAGCACGGGAAGCCCACCCGCCGCCGCTGTGGCGGGCGGTCCCTTCTGTCCGGGGACGTTCGACGATCGTTTTTCACCACGGAGAATCCGTGTTCTCTGCGGTAGAAGCTCTTACACGCGGCGACGCTTGCGGGGGCGGCAGCCGTTGTGGGGGACGGGCGTGTGGTCCTCGACCGCCGTGACGCGGATCCCGGTGGAGACCAGGCCGGTGACGGCCGACTCGCGCCCCGAACCGGTGCCGCGGATGTGCACCTCGACCTCCGACATCCCGATCTTGCGGGCCTTCTGCCCGGCCGATTCGCCCGCGCGGGTCGCGGCGAACGGCGTCGACTTGCGGGCGCCCTTGAAGCCGATGGTGCCCGCCGAGTCCCAGCAGATGGTCTCGCCGTTGATGTCGGTGATGGTCACGATGGTGTTGTTGTGGGTCGCCTTGATGTGGGCGACGCCCCGGACAACGTTCTTGCGGACCTTCTTTGCCTTCTTCGCCATGGGTTCCTCCTCGGATCGTCCGACCCTGTGGGTCGTACCCGGGGGTTGTGAATGTGCCGAGTGCTACCAGCCGGTGCCGGCTACTTCGCCTTGACGCCCTTCTTGCCGGCGACCGTCTTCTTCTTGCCCTTGCGCGTGCGGGCGTTGCAGCGGGTGCGCTGCCCGCGGACGGGCAGGCCGCGCCGGTGCCGGTCGCCGCGGTAGCAGCGGATGTCCTTCAGCCGCTGGATGTTCTGCGACACCTGGCGACGCAGGGCGCCCTCCACCAGGTAGTTGCTGTCGATGATCGAGTTGATCTGCGCCAGCGCCTGCTCGGGCACCTCGCTGGACCGAAGGTTCGGGTCGATCTTCGCCTCGGCCAGGATGTCCGCGGCGTACCTCGCCCCGATCCCGTGGATGTACTGGAGGGCGAAGAAGATCTTCTTCTTGTCGGGGACGTCGATACCGGCGATACGTGGCACTTCTGGAACTCCTGTCGGAACTCGCGGCCATGGCCGCGGAACGTGCTCAGCCCTGGACCTGCTTGTGCTTCGGGTCGGCCTTGCAGATAACGCGGACCTTGCCCTTGCGGCGCACGATCTGGCACGATGCGCAAATCCGCCTGACGCTTGCTTTCACCTTCACGGCTCGGTTCCCTTCGCTTCGTCGCTTTTCCGCTTCTTCTCGTCTTCGCTTCTCAATGTCGGTACGTGATCCGGGCCTTGGTCAGGTCGTAGGGGCTCATCTCGACGGTCACCCGGTCGCCGGGCAGGATCCGGATGTAGTTCATGCGCATCTTGCCGGAGACATAGGCCAGGACCTTGTGGTCGTTGGGGAGCTTGACCATGAACATCGCGTTGGGCAGCGCCTCGGTGACCTCGGCCTCGAGCGTGAGCTTGTCGTCCTGCTTGGCCATAAACCTTTCGTGTACGCGGTCCGGAGAATGAACGGGGAGGCAGGGGGGAATCGTGGGGGAGGTCCCGGGGCGCCCTCGGGGGTGCTTGGAGGGGAATCTGACGGAATCAAGGGCCGCCGATTGTAGGCTTGGGTCCGTGCCGGAAGGTGCGGGGCCGTCCGTGGCCGCACCGTCGAGAAGGCTGAAAAAGGGCTAGAACGAGCGCGGACCCCGGATCCGCGGGCCCTTCCCCTCCGCGTTGCCGCCGAGGAAACCGGCGTAGTTCCGCATGAGGAGGTTCGCCTCGACCCGCTGGATGAAGTCGAGCGCGACCGAGACCACGATGAGCAGGCCCGTCCCGCCCAGGAACTGCGTGACGGAGTAAGAAACGTTGAGGCTCTTGTTGACGACGTTGGGCGTCACGGCGATCACCGCCAGGAATGCCGCGCCCACGAACGTGATCCGCTCCATCACAGTCTCGAGGTACTCGGCGGTGCGGGGACCGGGGCGCAGGCCCGGGATGAACGATCCGTGGTCGCGGAGTTGCTTGCTCATCTCCTCCGGGTTGAACTGCACCGTGATCCAGAAATACGAGAAGAAGTAGATGAGCACGATCTCGGCGAGCGTGTACGGGAACTCGCCGATGTTGAAGCTCTCGTGCAGCCAGCCCGTGACGAGGACCCACCAGTTGTGGTTCGTGCCCCCGGCGCTGGCCTGCTGGTACAGGTAACTGAAGATCACCGAGGGAAAGATCATCAGCGAGGAAGCGAAGATCACGGGCATGACGCCGCCGTGGTTGATCCGCAGCGGCAGGTAGCTCTTCTGCCCGCCGAACACCTTGCGCCCGCGCGTGTGCTTGGCCTGCTGGATCGGGATCCGGCGCTGCGCCACCGTCATCACCACCGAGCCGGCCACCACCAGCACGAAGCCCGCCGCCAGCATGATCAGGCCCATCCACCGCATCTGCGGCTCGAAATCCTTGGGCGCGGCGCCCATGATCGCCGTGGTGATGCTCATCTCCCGCAGCGGCGAGTTGTTCAGCACCCACAGCAGCGCATCGGGCATGCGGGCCAGGATCCCCGCCATGATGATCAGCGACACCCCGTTCCCGATGCCGTACTTGTCGATCTGCTCCCCCAGCCACATCAGGAAGACCGTGCCCGCCGTGAGCGCCGACAACGCCATGATCCACCAGATCGGGTTGTGCGCCCACACCCCGTAGACGAGCCCGCTGCCCGCGGCCGTCGAGGTGATATACTTTAGCCAGCCGACGCTCTGGATAAGGCACAGGCCGATGGTCGCCAGGCGCGTCCACTCCATGATCTTCTGCCGCCCGGTCGGCCCCTCGTTCTGGAGGTCCTTGAGCTTCTTGGAGACCGAGGCCAGCAGCTGGAAGATGATCGACGCCGAGATGTACGGCATGATCCCCAGGCCGAAGATCGTCGAGCGGCTGAAATCGCCGCCCGAGAAGATCGCCATGAAGTTCACCACGCGCGAGGCGGCCGTCTCGTCCGACGCCGCCTTCTTGAAGTGCTCGGTCAGCAGATGCTGGTCGACGCCCGGCAGCGGGATCCAGTGCCCGATCCGGTAGACGAGGAGCATGCCCAGCGTGAAGAGGATCTTGCTCCTCAGCTCGGCGATCCTGAAGATATTGATCAACGCTTGCAGCATTCTCGAATCCGTGAGGTGCCCGGCGGGGGCGGTGGGCGGCGCGCCCCGGAGGGCCGCGGCGCCGGAGCGGCGTCCGGGTCAGGCCTCGTCGCCGAGGGCGACGGCCTTGGTCGTCTTGCCGCGCTTGAGCTTCTTCGTGAGGTTCTTGGGTGACCGGTCCTCGGAGTTGCGGTCCACGCCGCGGACCTTGTCACGACGGGTCCCCGTCTCGTTCACCTGCCCGCCCGCCCCCAGGACGAGACTCCGGACCTTGGCGGAGACGCGGCTGGCGGAGATGTTGAGCTTGACGTTCAGGGTGGCGTCGCCCAGGTCACCCAGGACCTTCAGGTCGCGGCTCGTGTCGCGGATGAGGCCCGCCGCGATGAGCGTGTCGGCGTTCACGTCGCCCCCGCGGGCAAACGCCGGGTGACCCAGGATGTCGCGGAGGTTGACGATCCAGAACGGCGTGGTGAACTTGGCGTTGGAGAACCCGAACTTCCGGATACGGCGGAAGTATGGCATCTGGCCGCCTTCGAAGCCCGTCTTCCGGGCGGTCCCCGAACGGGAACCGGCGCCCTTCTGGCCGCGCCCGGCGCGCTTGCCCTGGCCCGAACCGGTGCCGCGCCCGACGCGCTTCCGCGTCTTGTACTTGCCGGCCAGTGCGGTGATGTCGTGGATCATCATGGGAGGTATCTCTGGAAGTTCGTGTACGCGGAGCGATTAGTCACTAGAGGCGAGCAGAGAGAAGGACCGGAAGTTATGCCGGCGGCCCGGACGCAGGAACGGCCTCGCCCCCCCCCCCCCCCCCCCCCCCCCCCCCCCCCCCCCCCCCCCCCCCCCCCCCCCCCCCCCCCCCCCCCCCCCCCC
>JBGPJM010000047.1:0-26558 GCA_041485385.1 Phycisphaerae bacterium
CAACCGCAGCGCCCCGACCGGATCGACTCGGGCGCTCCAACCCGGCTCCAGAACCAGCGCGCCGTGCGCTTCGAAGATGAGCGCGGGTCCGTCGACGACGGCGCCGACCCGGAGACTGCCCCGATCGAGCGAGGGGACCATCCGCCATCTGGCGAAGTATGCGCAGCGCGGCGACGACGCGATGGCACCGCCCGACCCGGCCTCGGGCGGCGCGCCGGCGAAAACCGGCCCCGCGTCCTCTGCCGCAAGCTCCGACGCGATGACCCGCACCCAGACCACTTCGATCTCATCGATCTTCCGCGGTGGGTGGCCGTACACGGCGCCGTATCTCTCGAGGAAGTGCATCTTGAGATCACCCGAGTACTCAACCTCGAGCGCCGAATCCTGTCCGCGCAGCCGAAGTCCGACGATGGCCCGGGGTTCGGCAACATCGCCGCCCCCCAGTCCCTTGACCTTGCTGTGCGCCGCGCTGCTGAGTGCTTCTATCAGATGTGCGAGGCCCCTCCTGGCGCTCGCATCGCCAAGCGGGCAGAGCATCTGCAGCCGCACATCCCCCTCGATGCCCGCCGCCCCGAGCCCCACGGCGCTCAGAACGCCAGCCTCCGCCGGCACCAGAATCGACGTGATCCCAAGCCTTTCGGCCACGGCGCACGCGTGCTGCCCGCCGGCCCCGCCGAACGCCACCAGCGTGTACTCCCGCGGGTCGTACCCGGCCCGCGTCGAAACCCGCCTGATCGCGCCCGCCATCCGCTCCGCCGCGATGTCGAGGAAACCCTCGAGCAGCGCATCGTTGGCGCCGTCCTCGGGGCGCTCCGCGCCGGGTATCCTCCCGCGGACAGCTTGCAGCGCAGCCCAAGCGGCCCCTTCGTCGATCGGGATCGGCATCCGGACCGGGTCCAGCCGCCCCAGCAGCAGGTTCACGTCCGTGAGCGTGAGCGGCCCGCCCGCGCCGTAGCACGCCGGACCCGGCGCGGCCCCCGCGCTCTCCGGCCCGACCGTCGGCCGCACACCATCGAACCCGCAGATCGATCCGCCGCCGGCCGCGACGGTCTCCACGGCCACAGCCGGCGTCACGAGGTGCGCGTCCCCCACGGTGTGCTCGTACACGTAATCCAGCCCTCCCGAGGACTCGTTGCCCGCGCGCACCTCGATCCGGGCCACGTCGGTGCTCGTGCCGCCCATGTCGAAGCTGATCGCCCTCGCGACATCGCTCCGCCTTGCCGCCTGACGTGCCCCGACGACGCCGCCCGCCGGCCCGCTCAGCAGGCTGTCCTTCGCGCGAAAGGCGGCCGCGTCAACAAGCCCCCCGCTGCTGCTGAGCACGCGCAGCCCGCTCCCCCCCAAACCGCGTCGGATGCTCTCGAGATACCCCTCGATCACCGGCGCGAGGTAGGCGTCCACCACCGCCGTCTCCGCCCGGGGCACGATCTTGATGAACGGCGCGACCTCGTGGGAGCACGACACGTGCGTGAAGCCCAGCCCACGCAGCGACGCCGCGACGCGCCGCTCGTGCTCGGGGTGCCGGTCCGCGTGCAGCAACGCCACCGCGGCCACGCGGACGCCGGCCCTCAGCAGGCCGCGCCCTCGCTCCTCCAGCAACGCGAGCGAAAGCGGGCGGAGCACCGACCCATCGGCCGCGACCCGCTCGTCGACCTCCACCGCCGCTTCGTACAGCACCCGCGGCTTGACCACGTTCAGCGCGAAAAGATCCGGCCGCTGCTGCGTCCCGATCTCCAGAAGATCGCCGAATCCGCGCGTCACGAAGAGCGCCATCCGCGCACCGGTCCGCGTGAGAAGCGCGTTGGTGCCCCGTGTCGTGGCCAGTCGCATCTCCATCGGCGGCAGGCCGACCCCGGCGGGCGTGCCCGTCAGCAGGCGCGCCGCAAGGAGCGGCGCCACCTCCGGGCTCACCACCTCGATCGGCACGCCCACCGGCAGGGCGACCTCGCGGGCCAGCATGATCAACGATTCCGCCGCGTCGAACCCCTGGATCTCCGCCCCATCGCCATCGCCCAGCGCCCGGAAGGCCCACCCTCGCACCAGATTGTCCACCGCTCCCCACTCCTGCCGCACCCGCACCCGCGCCCCCTCGACCGCCGCCACCGTTCCTCGCAGGGCGCTGGTGCTGAGCACCTTGACCCGTCCAATGTCGCCGCGCGGCGACACCGCCACCGCGTCGGTGAAGGTCCCGCCCGTGTCGATCCAGATCCGCCATGCGCCTTGGGCTCGCTGGTCCATGCAGGTCCAAGCGTACCGCGTCGCCGCGGTCCGGCGGACGTGCCGGGCGCCTTGCCTCCCAGTTCGTCCGAGCGCCGTAGACTCCTCACTCCATTCGCACCCCCGAACGGGAACACCGCCATGACCAACCGCCTCGCCCTCATCGTCCTGCTCGCCGCCACGGCCGCTGCGCTGACCGCCTGCAAGTCCGAGCCGCCCCCGCCCGCACCGGCGAACGCCCCCAATCCGCCGCCGCCACCCAGGCCGACTCCCCTTCCGCCGCCGCCCTCACCCGGAAAGTCCGTCGCGGCAACGAACACCGACGAGCCGATCACACGCGACTCCGCGCGAATCCAGTTCGGCATCGCGCCCGGCGACTACGACGACCCCGCCAAGGGCGTCCTCGTCGGCGATGTCATCCCCGGCACCAGCGCGGCGGACGCGGGTATCAAGGAAAACGATCGCCTGATGACGTGGAACGGCACGGAGATCAAGGATGTGCGTGATTGGATGCGGCTGATGTCCGTCCACAAGCCTGGGGACGTCGTCGAGGTCGGCGTCCTCCGCGAGGGCAAGACCATCCCCGTGAGGGTCACACTCAAGGCCCGCAAGGATTGACATGACCGTCTCGCCGGTCCCTGGCCAGTGCTCGCCGAGCACGATCGCGCTCCGCCGCCTACTCCTGGTCCCGGTCCTCCTCGTTCCCGATCGCCTGCGCCCTTCTCTCGAGTTCGTCCAGCCTCTTCCGCATCTCCTGCGATCGCCGGTTCATCTCCGCGACCTCCGCTGACAACTCATCGACCTTGCGCTCGAGAAAGGCCGCGTGCTCCTCGAGGCGCGTCAACCGCCCGGCCTGGTTCGTTCCATCAGTCGCCATGTGCGATGCTAGCCCGCGTGTTGTACGCTTTGCCGATGCATACCCGACACCTGCTCATCGCCGCACTCACCGCCGTCTGCCCGCTCGCTCCCGCGATGGCCGACGACGGGACACCCGCGGTCGCGTCGCCGGGTCCGATCCTGCTGGACACGGCCGCGGCGTTCCGCGACCCACAGCCGTCGCATCCGGCCCCTCAACCCGGCGGACAGTCGCCCGGCCCCTCGATCGACAAGCCGACCCACAAGCCGTACGGGAGCGCCGGGTCGGAATGGCTGTCCTTCGGCCTGGGCTACGCCAACGACTTCTCCTCCGATCAGGCCGCGGAGGTCCACGCCGCGTACAGCCGCTTCCTCGGCGATGAGCTCGAGTTCTGCGTAGAACTCACCGGCTGGTACTTCGACCAGACGGGGGACAACGCCGCCGGGCTCAACCCGAGCATCAACTTCCGCTGGCATTGCTTCCACGATGAGCAGTTCGACTGGTCGATCTACGGCGAGGTCGGAATCGGCGTGCTCCTCGCCTCCGACAACGTCCCCGACATGGGCACGGGCTTCGACTTTACCCCCCGCGCCGGCGCGGGCTTCACCAAAGCCCTCTCGAGCGACGGCACGCGCCTGCAGATCGGTGCGCGCTGGGCGCACATATCGAATGGGCGAATCGAGGGGGACGCACGCAACCCCGGTCGCGACTCGCTCATGATCTACGCCGGGATCATCATCCCGTTCTGAACGCCCTCCCCGACGCACGCACGGTCCCTGGCTCCCCATTGGTCCATCGATCCGTGCCCGGGCGTGCGTCTACCCGGCCTTGGCCAGGTTCCCCTGCTTCGGTACCGGCCCCGCGGCCGAGCCGCCGCTTGCCGGATTCCCCATCACGTCGGTCGACACGACCCGGTCGCGCCCCTGGTGCTTCGCGGCGTAGAGACTACGGTCCGCCGCCTCGATCCACTGTTCCGGCGGAAGGGCGGCCTGCCCCTGCGCGGTCCCGGCGAGACCGATCGAAACGGTCACCGGAGTTTCCGGATGCCTCGCCCACATGACCTTCGCCAGCGACGAGCGGATCCGTTCCGCGAGCGTGATCGCGTCGGCGGGCGACGTGTTGGGCATGATCAACGCGAACTCCTCGCCGCCATACCTGCATGGCACGTCCGTCTCGCGGCACTCCCGCTGGAGGATCTGGGCGAGCCCTTGCAGGACCTCGTCCCCCGCCGGGTGGCCGTAGGTGTCGTTGATCCGTTTGAAAAGATCCACGTCGAGCATCGCCAGGGAGAGCGGGTGCTTGTAGCGCTTGCACTCGGCGACCTTCTCGACCCAGCGTTTGTTGAAGTGTGCCCGGTTGCCCAGGCCGGTCAGGCCGTCCACGTCGGCGCGGTCCGCGAGGAGCCGGAGCAGGCGGTCGGTGCGGAGCGAAGCGCGGAGACGGGCCCGAAGCTCGGCGAGGTCGCACGGCTTGGTGACGTAGTCGGTTGCGCCCAGGTCGAACGCCGTGACCTTGTCCTCCGACCCGGCCAGGCCGGAGAGCACGATCACCGGCACGCTGTGCGTCGCCTGGTTGTCCTTGAGCTGCCGCAGCACCTCGAAACCGTCCATGCCGGGCATTTGCAGATCGAGCAGGATGGTCGCGGGGGCCTGGCTCTTGGCCGCCGCGAGGGCATCGGCACCCTTTGTGAACGTCCGCAGGGCGATGTTCTCGTGGCGCAGGCGCGCCGTGAGCAGTCGGTGCACGTCGACCGAGTCGTCAACCAGGAATACCACGGGCTTGGTTTCGTCGGCGGGCACTGTAGAGCAGACCTCGGAGGGTTGATCGATCTGGTAAGACTGACGGGGCCGATAACCGATTACTTCACGGTGACGGACCGGCAAAGCTCGGACAGTTCGTTGAACTGCCTGCGGAGCGAGTCCATCTCGGCCGCGGATTGACCGCCGAGGACGGACTTAAGAGCCTGCTCGAGCGCGGCGGCGGCGGAGCTGACGGCCGGATAGCCGTACCCACCGCCCGCGCCCTTCAGCTGATGTGCGGCACGCTTGAGCGCTTGCAAGTCGTTGTTGTTCCATGAGTTGTGCATCTGCTCCAAGCGGCCGGGCATCTCCTGCACGAAGAGCTCGACGATCTCGAGCATCTCCGGATCGGAGGCGAACTCGCTCTTGAGCGGCACGCGCGGCCGGGGAGAATCGGGGGAAGCAAACGGATCGATTGGCATGACGAAGAGCTCCGGGAGATCCGGATCGACAGATTCCCGGTCTGAGTTGACCGCAAGAGGAAGGGAGGGAGGATCGGCTCAAGGCGCCAACAGCGCCGTTCGGGCCTACGGGATGGCTAGGGCGTGCCAGCTTCGCGAGCCTCGGAGCGAGGCATCGTCCCCGAATCGAGGCGTGCGTCGTCAACGCGAGGCTTGAATAACTCGGAGCCGCAATGTCGCCTCGATCCGCTCCCCGGCCTTCACGAGCCGCCCCTTGCCGTAGTTACTTTCCCATTCCCCCAGGCCGGCCCCGGTGCCGCCGTACCAGTCGCTCACGTGCAGCGCGATGCGGTCGGTCTCGACGGTCGCCCGCGCGTGCTGCCGGCCGTCCGACAGCACCCCTACGCCGGCGCCGCTGGGGCACCGCAAGGTGGCCCAGTTGATGTTTCGCTTCGTGCTGCGGAAATCGTTCGAGCCGAGCGGCGAGTTGTCCTGTGCCCAGGGCCAGCGCGGCGGCAGGTTGGCCGGATGATCGACCACGGCCCGGGCGACGCCGTGCGGGCGGCCGATGTGGTCCTCGGGATAGACGCTCCACTCGGCCCGGCGCGACCATTCGAGCCGGTTGCACGCTCGCGGGGCCGCGAGCCGGAACCCGATTTCGCGGGCCCAGAGGTCGGGCCCGGCGTATTCGAACGAAGCACTGGCGGTAATCTCTCCCGCGGGCGTGATGAGCAGTTCGTAGCGCCCGGCCAAGCGGTCGTAGGCCCCGGCGACTCGGACGCGGACGTTGTCGCCCTCGGCCCGGACGTCGGTCTCCCGCACGCGCCAGGTCGTGCGGTCGGGCAGGTCGACGAAGGGCTGGCCGCTCTGGAGCAGGTGGATCGCCGGCAGTTCTACCAGCAGAGGCTCGCCGAAGGCGACGCAGCGCCGGAGGCGGCCGCTGTCCCGATCGATGGCCAGCTCGAACTGCCCGCCGATGACCCGCGTGGCGTGCCCGGCGAGCGTGTGCTCGTCGCGGATCCGCAGCGGCGACGCGGCGATGGGCTCGCCGGGCGGCGCATCGATCCCCTCCGGCCCCAGCGGCAGGCGGAACTGATCGACCACCATCCCGGTGGCGTTCGTGAAGGTGAGCGAGAGCACGTCGCCGGCCCGCGTCGCTCGGCGGGGCACGACATGGATCTCGCCGGCGCACCTGGCCGGGATCGAGGGCCCGGCGGGGCCGGCGGATGAGGGCGCGCCTGTTATCGTCGCGACGCCCTGCTCGTCGCCGATCCGCCATTCGATCTTCAGCTCGGCCAAGTCGGTAAAGTCGTACTGGTTCTCGACCGGTACCCGGATTTCTCCGCCCACCGGTGGAACGTCCACTGGCTGCTCGCTGACCCGGACGGGAGAGTGCAGCTTCCTGGTGATCCAGCACTCGGGCTTGGGCCGGCGCCAGCCGTCGACCAGGCCCCACGGCGCATCGCCGACCAGGCCGCGGCCGGGCATGCCGTACTGCTCCTCGATGAAATTGCAGCGCGTGCCGCGCCGGCCGTACTCGAGCCCGCGCCCGGGTACGCAGAAGATGTCGTCGGACCACGCCCAGATCATCGAGCCGTGCGTCGCGCGGCTGTGCATCATCCGGTCGTAGATCGCCGGCAGCGGCTGGGCGTAGTAGTCGCGGATGCCCGGGTCGAGCCACAGCTCGCTCGCATCGCCCCAGATGCCCTGGAACGGGGCGAAGCTCTCGTCGAACAGGAGCGGCCGGTCCAGCTGCTCGTTCTCGTCGATCCGCGAAACAGTGATCGGATTGTGGTGCGTCGCCAGGTCGAGCCAGGCGCTGGTCGCGGCGCCGAGGGGGCGGGACGGATCGGCGGCGTGCACCCAGTCGCGGCTGAGCTCGAAGCCGCGCCCGAACTGGCTTTCGTTGCAGAGGGACCACATGAAGACGGACGGGTGGTTGCGGTCGCGCGCCAGCAACTCGGCGGTTAGTTGCAGGATATGCGGCGCCAGCCGCAGGTCGTCCGAGACGCCGACCCAGCAGAACGGGGCCTCGTCCTCCACGTACAGCCCCAGCTCATCGGCGATGTCGAGGAGCTCGGGGATGGGCGGATAGTGAGAGGTGCGGACGGCATTGAGATTCGCCTCCTTCATCAGCGACAGATCCCGGCGCGTGAGCTCCGGCGTCACGGCGCGCCCCAGGAGCGGGTCCGAATCGTGATGGCACGTGCCGCGGATCTTGACCGGCCGCCCGTTGATCAGGAGCTGTGGGCCGCGGACCAGCGTCTGGCGGAAACCGATCCGCTGCGGCAGTTGCTGGAGGACGGTCTGGCCGTCGCGGAGCTCCAGGGTGAGCAAGTAGAGGTTGGGGTGCTCGGCGTCCCAGGAGCGCGGCGTCTGAACCGGGATCGAGAAGGCCACATCCGTGCGTTCCCAGGCCCCTGCCTTGAGGTCGATCGGCGGTTCGTGGAGTTCGATCGGCGCGCCGTCGAGATCGGTCAGACGGAATCGCAGTGAACCGGCGCGGAGCGGCTTGTCGGACTCGTTGACGATTCCCACCCGGCCCGTCAGCGTCGCGTTGCGGAACTCCGAGTCGAAATCGGCCTGCAGCGAGACGAGCCCGATGTGCGCCTCGGGCACCCGCAGCAGCCAGACCCGGCGGATGATGCCGCCGAGCGGAAAGTCGGCGTACGAGCTCATCTGATCCAGCGAATCGCTGGTCACCGTGTACTCGACGACGCGCACCGCGAGGATGTTCTCGTCGGGGTGGATTACTTCGGTGATGTCGCACTCGAAAGGCGTCGCCCCGCCCTCGTGGACCGCCACACGCTCCCCGTTCAACCACACCTGCGCCCCGCTGTAGACGCCGTCGAAGACGAGCTTGAGCCGCCCGCCTGCGGCCGGCGCCGCGAACCGCGTGCGGTAGCCACCGACGCCGTCAATGGGGTGAAAGCCCTGCATCTCCCAGTGCGCCGGAACGTCGATCGGCGACCACCCGGCGTCGTCGAAGCCCGGCCGCTGGAATCCCTCCGGCGGATCCGGCGCGAAGCGCCACGGCCCTGCCAGCGGCGCGGCCGCGGGGTCGACCGGGCGGGGCGTGAGGCCGTACTGGAACTCGCACGCATCGGCGCTGGTCCGGGTCGTCGTGCCGCCGACGGAGGTCGTCACTCCGACCGACCCGATCAACCCCAGCGGCATCGGCAGGGCGAACTGGCCGGTAGCGTCGCTGCCCGTCGAGGCGCTCCATTCTTCGCCCCCGGCCGGTCGGTGCGAGAGGCGCCCGGTGAGGGTGACCTCCGCGCCGGCCACGGCGGAGGCGCCAAACGCATCGGTAACGATGCCGATCAGGTTGCCGCGGAGATCCGACGCCAGCGGTGTGACCATGCCGCCCGCGAAGTGTTCTCTGTACACCTCGATTTCCGTGAAGCTCGGGCCGTTGGTGATGTCGCCGATCCGAAGGCGGGACGTCTCGACAGGGTCAAGGCGGCACACGACGACCATCGGGAGGCGCTGGTCCTGGGCGCCGAGGTGCTGGAGTGTCCGCCAATCGCCCGTATGGTCATCCCACGCCTGGACGTCCATTTCCATGACGAAGCGGTCGAACTGATGGATGATCACCTCGCCGACGCGTACGGGATGCGCCCACTCGAGCTGAAACCACACGCCCCGGTTGTGACCGGGAATCCCCGACCAGCGCGTCGCCGGATCGCCGTCGCGGGCCTTGTCAGAGGTGAACTCCTGGTACGTTTCGGACGCCGTCGCGTTCGCGTCGAGGGCGAGGTTGCGTGGGGGAGCGGCAGGCGCCCGCGCCTGCGCAGCGCCCGCCGACAGGGACGGCAGCGCGACGACGCACACCAACACTGCAACAACGCGGGCGATCCGCATGCCGTCCCTCTCCGCGCGCCCAACGCACGCCGCGGGCAAACGCTGCAACATTCGTGACCGATCGGCGGACGCATGCTACCGGTTGCGAACGAACACGGTCAACCCGATCGATCCTCGCCGATGATCCCTGTCGGGCCCCCGGTCCAGGGCGCTGGTGCACCGGCGACGGGAGTCTGATGTTGCCGCGTTACGGGGACGGGCGGGCAGGGCACGGTTCCAGGTCCTCTCGCCGGCCCACGCAGAGCAGCGCACGGGTGCGCCTGTGCCAAGAAAAACGGCGCCGTGCAACACGGCGCCGTTTCCCGAAATGACCCCATGGGGATTCGAACTATCGCGGCTTCCTGCGGGAAATACGCCGGCTTCGGATTCGGGCGGCAGCAAATCCGGCAACAAAGATGCCCCGTTCGGTGCTTCGGCGGGGGTGGTGAAGCCCACCGATCCCGATCTGGCGGCGGTGGTCGCGGCGTGGCCCGACCTGCCCTCGTTGGTTCGGGCTGGCATCGTGGCGATGGTGGCGGCGAGCGCCCGCGGTTGAGGCCGTGCCTTCCGGCGGCTCTCCCCCGGGCTGCGCCGCAACCGACCCCCTCCCGCTGCCACCACGGCCAGCAGGATCGACCGAGAAGGCTCCACGCGGGCGGCGTGGTGCGCTGGGGGGGGCGTGAACGATCGCCGGCGCCGGGAGGTTCGTCCGTCGGGCTCGCTCCCGCGCCGAACGGGCCCGGATGACGACCCCATCACCCCCATACCCCCCCACCGTCCGCCTCAATGCAAACCGACTCTCAGAACTTTTGCCCGCAATGACCATACAGGCTGATGTGCGGGCCGAGCGCCAATTCAGGCATCTCCGCCGGCGGGGATTGGCGTACAGGCCCGCCGCGCAGCTCGAAGGGTTCGATGCCCCTCTGGCGGCACTCCCGTTGGAGTTGCCGACGTAGGGCGTCAAGTGCCCGCTTCAGGACATCATCGACCGTCGCCCCGGGCGCCAAGGCCCGCGCCATCACGCGGCACTCCCGGTACGCCCGGATCGTTCGGGGAGTCAGGCGCACGGTGAGTACCTGTTTTGGCAGAGTGTGCATGCGAACTCCGACACGCTGGGAGCCCGAAATCCTACGGCCGAGCGCATTGCGCGGGGACGTACCCGCCCGCGGGCCGGGAGGGGAAGAGTGAGGACCCGGCGCGCGGGCGATCCGCTGCCCTTTCCAACCTGGGTGAGGGCGCGGTAGACTGCGCTCGGTCGCTTCTGGTCGCACCACGACGCACGGACGCACGCATTAGCGAGGTTCCACGATGCTGTTGCGCCGTTCTTGCTGGGGCTTGGCACTGCCGGTGGGCGCGCTGGGTGCGGTTTGGGTGTTTTGCGCGCCCGCACTCGGCCAATCCTTCTTCCGCGGCATCGGCTACCTCCCGGATGGGGACAGTAGCGAGGGCTACGGTCTCTCCGCCGATGGCTCCACAGTCATCGGCATCGCCGCCGGCGGCGGGTATTGGGGAGGCTTCCGCTGGAGCCGCGCTGATGGGATGATCGCGCTGGGTCACGCATCGGGCGCCACCTGGGAGCAAGCGCTGGGTGTGTCGGGCGACGGTGCTGTCGTGGTTGGTAGTTGCTTCATCTATCCGCCTCTTGTGGAGCATGTCGAGGCTTTCCGTTGGACCGCCGAGACTGGTTCGGTGCTGCTCGGCGAACTGCCGGGCGGTCGGGTGGAAAGCGAGGCCGCGAACGTGACACGCGATGGTCTGATGGCGATCGGTCAGAGTGAGTCGTCCAACGGCACGGAAGCAACGATCTGGCCGGTCGGCGGTGGCCCGGTCGGCATGGGCGTCATTCAGAGCGGAGTATTCGCGGCCGCCTTCTATGACAGCTCACCGGACGGGTCGGTGCTGGTCGGCACCGGGAACACGGGAAATCCCTTTCAGTCTCAAGCCCTTCGATGGTCCGCGCAAACGGGCTACGTCTTGCTTGGTTGGCTGCCGGGCGGCGAGAACAGCTCGGCGTGGGCGGTCACACCCGACGGCGAGACGATCGTCGGCTCCTCCACGTCGCCGAATGGACGACAAGCGTTCCGGTGGACGCAAGGCGGTGGTATGGTCCCTCTTGGGACGGTGCCCGGCGGCCGGTTCCCAAGCGAGGCTTGGGCGGTGTCGGACGACGGGCGTGTGGTCGTCGGTGAGGCGTATTTGGAAATGCCGGGCCCGTCGATCGCCACCATTTGGACTCCCGAAGACGGGATGCGGCCGTTGCGTGATGTACTCGTGGCAAACGGCATCGAGGCCGCCGCGGCGTGGACGCTCACCATCGCGCTGGGCGTGTCGGCCGATGGTCGAACCTTTGCCGGCGAGGGCGTGAACCCGTGCGGCCAAGACGAAGCGTGGATCGCTCGTATCGACGGCCCGCTCGCAGCCGAATGCCCGCCCGATTGGAACGATGATGGCGTGGTGAACTCGCAGGATTTCTTCGATTTCCTAACGGACTTCTTCGCCGGGCACGCGGATTTCAACCACTGCAACAGGACGAACAGCCAGGACTTCTTCGACTTCCTGACGGCGTTCTTCGCAGGCTGTCCCTGAGGTAGCTGTCGAAAACGCTCCCGGAGACGCGGCGGGCTCACGCGGCGATCAACAAGATCATTCAGGCGGCTGGTTCCGGAGCCTAGCCACGATCATCGCCGTCGGTACGCCGATGATGAGCGAGACGAGCCAACCGATGCCGCAGACCGCGATCCAGACGGGGAACGTCGGGATCAGGACGATGCCCAGCAAGATGTAGGCAAGCCACATCCATCCGCTGGCTTCTTTGCGATGTTCCACGGGATCTCCAGAACCCCGTCCGTGGGGAACCTGCCCCCGCCTCACACCCGTAGGCTACCACAACGCCCGCTGATTGAAGTGGGCCAGAACGACTTCGCCGACGCGGCACCTACTGCGGCTCGTAGCACCGCCTACGCTGGTCGCATCGGGTAGGCGGCTGATCCCCGCCAAGCGGCCCGGTCGGCGACGATGCCCGCAGCTTCCGCGTCGCGCCGTCCGGGTCGGCCCGAGCATGAAGGGAAGCTGCGCGATGGACCGTGCAACACTTGGCTCATCGGCGAACTCGGCCCGCATCCGCGTGTCAGAGATTATCGAGGGGCTCACCCGTCTGAACGAACTCAGAAACCTCATGGCAGCGCTCGCTACGTTTGGGCAGGCCGCCGACGACTCGCGGGACGAGGCATTGCGTCTCACCCACGAGCTGCCGGAGTCGGGTCGTGAGGCGTGTACGTTGCTGCGCGACGAGCCGAGCGCCGTCGCCGCGTACACCAAGCTTTGCGACTACCTGGACAATCACGATGAGAAAGAGCTAGAACAGGACGCGCGGCGGCGGCGGGGTTCCGATTCGTTACCGCTGGACTGCCAGCGCATGCTGCGGGTACGTCGGGGTTGGGAGGGGCGTGAAGCCTGCCTAGTCCCGGGGGCCGCGAGTGCGCGGGCGACGTTGAATCGGACTCTCCATCGGCTCCTCCTCCGAAAGGTGAGCAGTTACAACCTTGAGGAGGTGCGACTGCTGTCGGCGGAAGAGTGGGCAGCCCGGGATGCGTTCGACGATGCGATCTGGCAAGCGGTGGCGCATCCCGACCAGACCGCGCGGTTGGCTCAATCACTGGGCGCGTTGGGTGCGTCCTGTGCCGAGCATGGGCGCATCCTGGGTGAGCTTGCCCGCATCCGCGCGCATGCGCCTGCGTCACAGGGCACGCTGACCCGCGCGCCCCAAAGGGTTGTCGGAGACCCCGCGAGGAAGCTGCTGCAAAGACGGGCCGACGAGACCACCGGGTTCACCGACGCCCTGCGGGACCAACTGCGCCACTCTCGGTTGTGGCATCGGCGCGCGCATGACGCGTGGGCGAATGGCGGCGCGGCTCCGCTGGACAAGGCGTTTAACCCCGGAGGTACGGGACGTTCCAAAGCCCTTGGTACGAGGCTCCGCGACGCCCAGCACCTTCTTGACACCGTGGAACTGATGCTCGCCAGCCCGAGTCTTCTGGTGGATACCGCGGCGAAGGAAGCAGCCGACCTAGGGCAAGCGTTCGGATTGATCGCGGGTGAGCTGGCCACGGTCTTGGAGCGGGGTGAGTTCGGGGCGTCCTGGGACCCGAGCAAGGCCCCGGCGAGCGCGCATGCGGCGATTGCGCTGTATGCGGAGCGCGGAGCGGAAGCGGCCTTGGCGGCGGCGAGCAAGCCGAACGCCACGATGATTGACCCCGCGCTACTGGCCCAGCTGGAAGCGGCGGCCCTTCCCGCTGGTGCTGTGGCGATCGACGAACCCGACGCGGCCCTACTGGCGTTTCTCAATAAAAAGCCGAGTCTGCGGCGCAAGGTTTCCGACGTGCTGCCTGACGAAGGACCACAAGACCGGAAGGCGGTGGCGAAGCGGCTGCGGAAGTTGGCCGCTCGAACGCCCCCGCTGGTGGACTATCCGAAGGATGGACGTTCGGGCGTGCTGATCCTTCCGGCTGGCGCGGAAGCGTTGAAACGAGCGACCGCGCCGACGCCCCACTAATGCCCCCTTACTGCCGCGCAAAATACCCACGGCAGAAACGCCCACGCCCTTTCGTGTGGGCATGATCGAAGAAAACAAGAAACCGTTGTACCTGGGAGCGATGGCCCGGCAGTTGCGCGTTCCAGCGACGTGGCTGCGGGCCGAAGCCGAAGCGGGACGCATCCCGCACCTTCGCGCCGGACACGTGCTGCTGTTCGATCCCGAAGTGGTTGAACGAGTCGTCTTTGAGCGGCTGCGCCAAGCGGACGGGAAGGGGGTGGCGCGTGGCTGAACTCGCCAACATTCCGGGGGCGGCTCCGTTCCTGGTTGACCGGCGCGAAGCCGGGCGGCTGCTGGGTGTCTCACCCGGCACGATCGACAACCTGCGCCTTCGCGGCGAACTCCCATCCCTGAAACTGCTGGCCCGTCGCCTGTTCGACGTGGCGGACCTGCGCCGGTACATCGAATCGCGGAAGGGGGTGGACCAGTGAACGCACCCCCATTCGACGACGCGGCCCCGCGACCTGGCAGTAGCGGGGCGAGCGTCAACGTTCCGAACGGTTCACCTGAGTTTACGCGGCTGCCCCTGGGGCTGATCGTGGTCAGCGGCCGGTGGCGCCCGACGCCACGCGGCCGCCCCGCGGCGGCGTGGGTGGCCCACACGTTCACCACGATGCCCGCTGTAGCGTCCGACGCGCCGGGCAGGCCGGAAGAGGACCGAGCATGAGCGCGACTCCCAAGCTGCTCCCACCCGCCGGCGTGCCGGACTGGGCCTGGGCGAAGATTGCCCGCGCCGAGGGTGTCCGGTGGGCGATCCCCGAGCGGGACGCCGGCGGCGAAGTGATCGGCACGGCGTACCGCGACGCGGCGGGCGGCAAGACGTTCGCCACGGGCGGCCGGCGCGGCCTGATCGTGGCATGGCCCTTGGACCCGTACGCGGGATCGAGCGCCGACGATCCGGTTTTCATCGCCGAGGGTGCCAGTGATACGGGCGCTCTGCTGGGGCAGAGCGTGGACGCGGTGGGCGTGCCAATGGCGGGGCAATGCGGTGCCGCGCTCGGCGAGCTGTTGGCCGGCCGGCACGCGGTGATCGTGGCGGACTCCGACAACGCCGGCCAACGCGGCGCGGCCAAAATCGCCCAAACGCTCGCGGGGCGGTGCGCCAGTGTTCGGATCATCGAACCCCCCGGCGGCGCGAAGGATGCTCGCGCGGCGGTGATCGCCGGGGCCGATCGGGTGGCTTTCCTGTCCCTGGCGGTCGCGGCAGAGCCGGTCAAGCCGGCGGAACAAACATGCGGGCCGGGCGACGGTGGCGCGGTGATCGTGCGCCTGGCCGATGTGGAGCCCGAGCCGGTCGCGTGGCTGTGGCCGGGCCGGATTGCCTTGGGCAAACTCACGTTGATCGCCGGTGACCCCGGCCTGGGCAAGAGTTTTCTGACGCTGGACATGGCGGCGCGGGTTTCGCGGGGCACGCCCTGGCCCGACGCCCTCGACACAGCGCAACCTGCCGGGGGCGTGGTGCTGTTGAGCGCCGAGGATGATGTAGCCGACACGATCCGCCCACGGCTGGACGCGGCGGGCGCGGATGTGGCGCGCATCGCGGCCCTGCAAGCGGTCCGGGCGGTAGGCGGCAACGGGCGTGAGTCGTCCCGATCCTTCGACCTGTCGCGCGACCTGCCGGCGCTGGAGGAAGCGATCCGGAACGTAGACGGCTGCCGGCTGGTGGTGATCGACCCAATCACGGCGTACCTGGGCGGCGTCGATTCGCACAAGAACGCCAACATACGCGGGCTGCTCGCCCCGCTGGCGATGCTCGCGGCAACGCATCGGGTGGCGGTGGTCGCGGTGACGCACCTGAACAAGAGCGGCGGCGGCCCCGCGATCTACCGGACGATGGGCTCCCTGGCGTTCGCGGCGGCGGCGCGGGCGGCCTGGGCGGTGAGCAAGGACAGGGACGACCCCAAGCGCCGGCTGCTGCTGCCGATCAAGAACAACATCGCCCCGGACACGGGCGGGCTGGCATACCGGATCGAACCCCTGGGCGTGGACGGCTGCCCGGCGGTCGCGTGGGAACCCGATCGGGTCAACGTGAGCGCCGATGACGCCCTGGCGGGCGATCAGGGCGACGCCGGCGGGCGCACCGAGCGGGACGACGCGGCGGACTGGCTGCGCGACCTGCTGGCCCAAGGCCCCCGACCGGCCCGCGACGTGGAGCAGGACGCCCGCGACGCCGGGTTTTCGATCGGCACGGTGAGGCGGGCCAAGGCGGCCATCGGCGCGGTGTCCCGCAAGCCGGCGTTCGGTGGCCCTTGGGAATGGGCGCTGCCCACGCCGAGCCCGACGCCCGAAGATGCGCAGGCCGCCAAGATGCGCACCGAAGATGCGCACCCCCCGGCGTGTGCGCACCTTGGGGAGAAACCAGCGGAAAACAACGGGATTCTCCCCAAGGCGCGCATCCCTGGGGGTGTGAGCGCCTTGGGTGCGCACCTTGGGGATCGTGACACCGGGGACACGCCCACGGACGCCGGCGACGGCTGGGGGGAGGTAGGCCCGTGAGCGCCCCCCACGAACTCGCCCCGCTGCTGCTGGCCCTTGGGCGGGCCGGAATCGAACTGGCCCCCCACCCGGCCCACGGCGACCGCCTGTGGCATCGCCCGGCGGCGCTGCCCCCGGACCTGTCGGCGCGGCTGCGGATGCACCGGGCGGCGGTCCTGGGGCTGCTGGTGGGCGGCTACGCCCCCGACGACACTGACGCGGGGTACGTCCTGGGCGAGCGGCTGGGCATCGCCGACGGGCTGGGGATGCCGACGCACCCCGGCGCGCCGGCGTGGCTGATCGCGGTGGGGGATTCGATGCCATCACCAATCGCGGAGGATGCCCCTTGACAGACATAACCCCTCGGGTTACTATTGACTCCGTGATCGTCTCGTTTGCGGATCGGCACACCGAAGCCCTCTTCCGGCGCGAGCGGGTCAGACGCATCGACCCTCGCATCCAGCGGGCGGCGCTCCGCAAACTTCGGTATCTGGACAAGGCCGCGTCGCTCGACGACCTGCGGGCGCCCCCCGGCAACCGGCTGGAAGCATTGATAGGCGAGCTGGCGGGAAAGCACAGCATCCGGGTGAACGATCAATGGCGGATCGTGTTCACCTGGCGCGACGGGCGGGCGCACCACGTTTCGATCGTGGACTATCACTGACGGAGAAGCCCGATGACCACGACCCGCAAGCATAAACCCATCCACCCCGGCGAGGTCCTGCGCTTCGACTTCCTTGAGCCGATGGGCGTGAGCGCGTACCGGCTGTCCAAGGCCACGGGCATTTCGGCGCAGCACCTGGGGCGCATCATCAAGGGGACGCGCGGGATCAGCGGCGACGTGGCCCTTCGGTTCGCACGGGCTTTCGGCACGTCGGCCCAACTGTGGATGGGGTTGCAGGCGCAGTACGACCTTGACGTAGCGGAGCACAGGCGCGGGCGGATGATCGAACGGCGGGTGCGGCCGATCAAGGCCGCGTGACGAAGGGACGGTGACGTGTGGCGAGCATCGGATACGAAGGCACGCGGGGCGAGTTGAAGCGAATCCTGTACCGCGACGCGGCGGGGAAACAGCAATCCCTGCGGCTGGGCAAGTGTTCCGAGCGTGCCGCGCAGAACGCGCGGGCGGGGTTTGAGCGCGTCTTGGAAGCCCGCCGGGTCGGTTCCACGATCCACCCCGACGGCGTGCGATGGCTGGAAGCGATCAACGATCGCCTCCACGCGCGAGTAGCAAAACTGGGGTTGACCGAACCCCGCAAGGGCGCGGCGTTGGTGACGCTGGGGATGCTGTTGGACCGATTCGACGCGGCGGGGTCCGTGAAGGCCGGCACGCGCACGACGTACCTGCAAGCCCTTGGGATGCTTCGGGAACACTTGGGCGAAACGACCCCGCTGGGCTCAATCACGCCTGCCCACGCCGACGATTGGCGGAAGGCGATCGCCGAGCCGAAGCCCGGCCCGGACAACAAAGGCGAGCCGGCGAAGGCGCTGGCCCCGGCGACGGTGGCAAAGCGGGTCCGCGTCGCCAAGGCGGTGTTCCGCAAGGCGGTGAAGTGGGGGCTGATCCCGTCCAGCCCCTTCGCCGACCTGCGGGCCGGTTCACAGTCCAACCCCGATCGGGCGTTCTACGTCGCCCCCGAGTCGATCCGCGCCATTCTGGCGGCGTGCCCCGATGATCAATGGCGGGCGATCGTGGCCCTGAGTCGGTACGCGGGGCTGCGATGCCCCTCCGAAATCGTGGCGCTGCGGTGGGGTGACGTGAACTGGGAGCGCGGGCGGCTGATGGTGCGAAGCCCCAAGACCGCCGGACACGAAGGCCACGCGGTGCGGGTGGTCCCGATCGCCCCCGAGCTGCGCCCGATCCTGCAAGACCTGTTCGACCGGGCCGAAGTCGGCGTGGAAGCGGTTGTGCCCCGGCTGCGCGATCCGGCGATGAACCTGCGGACCACGTTCGGGAAGATCATCGCCAAAGCGGGCGTGAAGCCCTGGCCCCGGCTGTTCCACAACATGCGGGCTTCGTGCGCGACGGACTGGGTGGAGCGGTTCCCCGCCCACGTTGTCGCGGGCTGGCTGGGGCATTCCCCCCTGATCGCGGCCCAGCACTACCTGCAAACCCGCGACGCCCATTTCGACCTGGCGACGGGCAAGGGCGAGGCGGCAGCAATTCCGGCAACACAAGCGCGCCAAAGCGACCCCACGGCGGAACAAGCCCAAACACAAAACCCCCAAAATCCTGCGGATTTAGTGGGGGCTGGTGTCGGGTGTGACCCGGTGGAAAGAGAGCAAGTGACCCCATGGGGATTCGAACCCCAGTTTCCAGGATGAGAACCTGGCGTCCTGGACCGGACTAGACGATGGGGCCGGGTTCGAGCGGAAATGTAGGCGGGAGCGGCGAGCGCGGCAATGGCGGGGCGGACTCCTGCGGCGCCGACCGGTGGAAGGCTCTCTGAATACGATTGTCGCCGCACCGACCCCTCAACTCAGGCCGTCGCGCTCACAAGCTGGCGCCGGAGCTGCGCGAGGGCGTAGACCGCGGCGTCCGCCTCGGATTGGCTGACCACCGAGTGCGATTCGCCGCCGCCGGCGGTGTCGGTCCATTCGGCCCGGTAGCAGTTGAACTTGTCGACACGGCTGATCGTGAGATCGAACCCGGCGGCGGCGAACTCCTGGCGGACCCGCTCGACCTTCGGGTAGCCGCGTCCGTCCGTGTGATGGGAACAACCGGCCGAATCCAGATCCGACCAACCCGTCGCATACAGCTCGTCCACCGCAAAGTCGAGTCCCATTGCCGAGCCTTTCCGAAAGCTGTTCGAGCTGAGGGATCCGGGAAGTTCAAACGGGCCTTGAGCCCGGGAGAGTCGGCGAATCAGCTCAGACCGGCTCAGGATCGGGACGTGGGCACAAGTGTAGACGGGCAAGAGCGGCGGGGGCAATGGACCCAAACAGGCGGGGCACGGACCGTCGTGGGGCATGCGGGAATCTACGGCCGAACGGGGTCGGCGGGTGACTTGGGCCGGCGTATCCCGGTCTTTTTGGATGGCAAACGGCGCGGTGGGCGCGGATAACGCCGGATGCACGCTCTCCTGACCAGATCGGGTGGGTCAGAGAATGTCAAGGATCTCAAACCTCTTGACGCCGCGTGGGCCGCGAACGGCGATGGTCTCACCGACGCGGGCTTTCAGGAGGGCCTCGCCCATCGGGCTGGAGACGGTCGCCTCGAAATAATCGCTCGTCTCCGCCTGGGAGGAGTCGCCGACCAGCTTGACGACTTCCTCCTCGTCGGAGCCGATCTCGCGGATCTTGACGCGGGCGCCAACGAAGACGATGTCGGATTTCCTATGCTGAGTCTCGTCGATAATGCTGACCTGGGAGAGCCGCTCGGTGAGGCGGCGGATCTCGGCCTCCTGAAGGCCCTGCTCCTCGCGCGCGGCGTGGTAATCGGCGTTCTCCGAGAGGTCGCCCTGCTCACGGGCCTCGGCGATGCGCACGGAGAGGGCCTTGCGGTTGTTAATCAGCGATTCGAGACGGGTCGCGATCAACTGCTTCTCGTCGCGTGTCATCATCTCCATGACGGGATCCTTTAGGTCGATGTCGCGGCTGACAAGTCTGGGAAAGGGGAATGAGACAGCGCTGAGGGCGCGACAAGGGAGTGCGAGTCTGGCAACGCGAACGTCAATCTAGCGGTCAGCGGGTCTGGGGCCAGCAGAGGCGAGGCTAGCGGCGACCACCCAGGTGAGGGCAGCGGCGAGCGAGAGTCCGCCAAGAGTGTACCAGTGCAGCAGGGGAACGGGGGCAGGGGGGCCGGAGAGCCCGACGCCGGTAATGGCGTGGACCAGCGTGAACGGCGAGGCCGCCGCGAGCCAGGTAGCGGCCCAGGGGCGACCAGTCGGGATCGCCGTGTTTCCCAGGGCGGCCGCGATGAGCAGGACCACCGGGGCCGCGGTGGTGAGGCAGACGATCAGCACCATGCACGCGGAGCGGGCGGCGGGAATGACGGGGTGGTCCCCGGAGTCACGACCGGCACGGCGCTCGGCGGCGAAGAGGGCCGCGAGGACCGCGCCCACGAGCGCTGGCCAGAGGACGAACATCAGGGCCAGCGCGCCGACGACATCGACGGGCCACCCGGCGACGATGGCCATCGGCCAGATGATGGTCTGGATCGGGGCCGCGACGACAATGACGTCGACGAAGCAGGCGGAGAGAATGCCGGCGCGCGCGGTGACGCGGGGCGGGAGTTGGCTCAGGCGAACCATCGGCCACAGGAGCGTGGCGCCGGCGGCAATCACAACGAGCATCACGCGGGCGGCAGGGCCGTAGGACGAGGCCGACAGGACGCTGGAGCGGGTCATCCACAGAATCGAGCCGGCCACGGTGAGAAGGAGATACAGCGTCCAGAAGAACGTGAACAGGCGCGGCTCCGCGCGCCGGTGGGCAAGGCGATCGACGGGGGGAGAGAGCGCCGAAGGGCCCGGGGCCGAATCACCGGCATCCAACACCGTCCCCGGCCCCGGCGGGGATACATCGCCTTCGGGCACTCTGTCCGGCTGGGGTTGCACGAAGTTGGGTTCGGCATCGCTCACGTGTGCATCCAACACGATTCAATGCGTGCCGGCGGCAAGTCGTCGGATCTGTCATACGACGAAGCGACGCGACGCGATGCCTGTCGAGCACACGGGGGCCCTGCCCGCTCGTCAATACACGCTGGCAAGGCTGACGTCGCCTTTGGCCTGGTTGGCGTCAATGCGTCCGAAGTCGCGGAAAGACCGTGCGAGACGGTCTCGCTTGACCTCGTCCCGTGCCTGGCCGGGGTTGAACTCGCCGGGGCGCCCGCCCCAGATGATCCGGTTGCCGCGGTCGGTGACGATGATCAGCCTCTTGTGCGAGATGAGCTCGGAGACGTCGATGGCGTAGATCTGCGAGGAGCCGGGCATGGTGCGGAGGTAGCCGAGAAGGGAGAGCCCTGCCTGGACGTCGCCGCCGACCCACGCTTCACCAAGATCGGGCGGGTCCATCTGCGGGCCGAGAATGACCCTGAGGCCCGAGACGTCCGGGGAATAGGTTGCATCGAGGAGCTCCCCCTTGCCCGAGACAACGCGGTCGCGGTCATCCCAACGGACGACGGCGGCCGGGATGCGCCAGATGCCGCGGATCGTGACCGTACCGCCGGGCTCGCGCCTCACGCGGCAAGGGGCGGCGAACCAGCCCGTACGCATGAAGGCCTCCTGCGTGGCGCGGACGGAGGCGGCATCGAAGGGGTCGCGGGTGAGGGTGGAGGAGGCGAGGTGCTCCAGTCGTTCGCGATTCGCTGCATCCAGCCAGGTGTTGGGCAGGCCGGCGGCGGCGGCGATGGACGCACCATTTCCGCCGAGGGGTGGCCAGAAAATCTGCACGCGCAGATCAGTCTGCTTGAGATCGGCGGCGCGCCGCTGGAGGGCGGGGCGGCCGATGGTCAGGCCCGCGGCGACGCCTGTGAGGAGGAGGATGCTGGTGACCGTGCCGACGATCTGCACGGCGCGGGTGAGGCGGTCACGGAGAGGGGCGGCGGTGCGGGATGTCTTTGAGCGTTTGGAGGACATTGGAGAGTGCCGAATGCGGGATGCCGGGTCCTGGGTCGCGGATCCTGAGCCCGATAGTCGACGGCCACGCACATCGCCGGACGTGCGGGGCCGATGAGGCCATTTATCGGCTGCCGAGGGCCAGTTCGACCAATCGCGCGCACAGCGCGGGCATCTCCAGACCCATGTGACGGGCGGCCATCGGCACCAGGGAATGGTCGGTGAAGCCCGGGATCGTGTTGATCTCCAGGAACCAGGCGGTACCGGAGGCGTCGAGCATGAAGTCGGCACGGGCGAGGTGGCGGACGCCGATGGCTGCGGCCAGGCGGACCGACTGCTGCTTGATGGCCCGGTCAACGCCGGGGGGAAGGGCGGGATCGAGGGTATAGCGGGTGTCGTCGCGGTGGTACTTGGCCTCGTAGTCGTAGAGGCCCTCGGCGGGGATGATCTCGATGACGGGAAGAGCCTGGTTGTCGATCAGGCCAACCGTGAGTTCGCGGGCCTTCCCCCCCCCACTCCCCCCGCCCCCACCGACCTTGGGTTCGATCATGTAGCAGCGGACGACGCCGCGAGAGGCCTCGAGGCGGATGGCATCGAGGGCTCGCTCCCACTCGGCCTGCGACCCGACGACATACAGCCCGATCGTGGAGCCCTCGTGGATCGGCTTGACGATCACGGGGAAGTCCAGCGGGCACGTCGAATCGCGGACATCAAGGACATGGACGGGCGGAGTGGGAACGCCAAGGCGCAGCGCGACGGCCTTGGTGGCGATCTTGTCCATCGACGTGCGCGCGGCACGCGAGCCGGATGAAACGAACGGGCGCCCGTCCTGCTCGAGGATCTCCTGGAGCGGCCCGCCCTCACCCCAGCCGCCGTGGAGGACAGGGAAGATGACATCCGCCGCCTGCGACCGGAGCTCATCGGCGGTGATGCGATCGATAGTGAGGCTCGTCACGTCGAACCTGCCTGACGCGCGGAGGGCCGCGGCGACGCAACGGCTGCTGGTCAGTGAAACCTGACGCTCGGCGTCGGGGCCGCCGCCGAGAATCAGGACACGGGGGAGAGGCAGGGCGGGGGGCATGGGTCAGACTCTCTTCCAGACAACGACCTCGGGCTCCAGAGCGACACCGAAGCGGTCCAGCACACGCTCGCGCACCAGGCCCATCAGGGTGATCACGTCGCGGGCGCGGGCGTCCTTCGATGTCGTGATGAAGTTGGCATGGCGGTCGCTGACCGTTGCGCCGCCGCTGGCAAGGCCCTTGCATCCCGCTCGATCGATGAGGAACCCCGCGGATACGCGGCTGCCCGCGACAAGCGCAGCCTTGCCGTCGGGCGGGGACACGCCCGAAAGATCACAAGCGAGGGGGTTCTTGAAAACGCAGCCGGCGGAGGAGGCCGCGAGGGGCTGGGTGGTCTTCTTGTAGGCCATGACCTGCTTGAGTCGGTCTCTGAGCGCCGCGGGATCGGCGGGAACGAGCGCGAAGTCGACGCGTGTGATGATGAGGTGTTGAAGGCCGGACTGGCGGTAGGAGAAGTCGATGCCCCCGCGATCGAGGATGACCTCGCGCCCGGATCGGTCGAGCGCGTGAACGCGGGCGACATGGTCGGCGATCTGGCCGAAGGCGCCGCCGGCGTTCATGATGACGGCGCCGCCGACGGTGGCGGGGATACCGCCGAGACTCTCCAGGCCGCCCAGGCCCAGGCGGATCGTCTCGAGAATCGTCCTCGGAAGGTCGGCGCCCGCCATGGCGAAGAAGAAACCAGCGGCCCTGTCCTGTCCGACCGTCGTCATCTGCGACGCGTCGAGGGCGGCGACGAGCTCGGGAACGCCATCGTCATCGACGAGGAGGTTGGCCCCGTCTCCCAGGATGCGGAGGGCAGGATCGATCTCGATGCACCGTTTGAGGTTCTCGATGGAATCGACGTGCACGAGCCGATCGGCACGACCGCCGATACCGAACCAGGTCGGGATGGGGGCGTCCGTGAGGATCGTCATGTCGGAGAGGGCGGGCATGGAGGGATGCTGCTCAGAGCCTACTTGGATGGCATGGAGGGCTTGCCGGCGGCGAGGAAGCCCCTGGCGACCTTGTCCACCGGGCCCGCGCCCATCGTGACCAGGAGGTCGCCGGGGCGGCAGATGATCTCGAGCTGCTCGATGATCGCCTCGAACGGGTAAAGGTGCATCGCCTGCACGCCGCGCTCTCGGAGTTTGTTGACCAGGTCGGCCTCGCAGACCTTGGTCTTCTCGATGATGGAGTCCCGGACGAAATAGATGTGCGCGACGATGACGATGTCGGCCGAGGAGAACGACGTGGCGAACTCATCGAGCAGGAACCGCGTGCGGGAGTGCTGGTGGGGCTGGAAGACGCAGATCAGGCGGCCCCTCCGCCCCGAGTCGTGATCGTGCGGCTTCTCGAAATCGCGGAGAGCGCGGAGCGTAGCGTCGATCTCGGTGGGGTGGTGGCCGTAATCGTCGTAGACCCTGACGCCCGGCCCGGGACAGCCGGCAAGCCGACGCTCGCCGAGGAACTCGGAGCGGCGCTGCAGCCCGCGAAACGACGAGAGACATCCACCGACGCTGGCCGGATCAGCGCCGAGCATCGAGGCGATGGCCGCGGCCGTCGCCGCGTTCATGGCGTTATGCGCACCCGGGAGAGGCGTGATCCACCGGTCGACTTCGATGTGGGTGGACTCGGTCCGGCGCAGCAGCTCGGTGTGGCGCGTGGCGGGATCGTACCGGACGAGCCAGTCGGCCTCGGGCGAGAAGCCGATGGTCTGCACCTCGCACGCGAGGCCGGCGGTAATCTCGCGCCGGTGCGCGTCCTGGTGGGCGATCAGGAGGACCCCCCCGCTCCCGCGCTCAGCCGCGTGCGGCAGGAGCTTGGCGAACTCATGGAAGGATTCGACGACCGCGTCGAGCGTGCCGTAGACGTCGAGATGATCAGCCTCGACGGAGGTGATGGCGGCGATGCGGGGGCGATAGTTGTGGAACGAGCGGTTGAACTCGCACGCCTCGGCGATCAGCAAGCCGGGCTGGCCCTTGAGCGGGCCCGCGGGAACTGCCTGCGCGCCGACGCGGTACCCCACGGCGCCGGCGCCGCTGTTAAGCTGCGGACAGTTGGCCCCGACGATCACCGAAGGATCCAGCCCCGCAGCCGCAAGAATGCACCCCAGCATGGCGGTCGTGGTGGACTTCCCGTGCGTGCCGGCGATCGCAATGCCCGTCCGCCCGACCATGCACCGCCCCAGGGCCTCGGCGTAGCTGAGGTGCGGCATGCCGCGCCGCTCGGCTTCGAGCATCTGCGGGTGATCGGGCTTGATCGCGGCCGACGCGACAACAAGGTCGCACTCGTCTGGGAGCCAGGCCTTGGATTGGTCGAAGCCGACGCCGATGCGATCACGCTCCAGGGCTTCGGTAACGTCCGAGCGAGATTGGTCGGATCCGCTGACGTGCGCGCCCCGGGCCCGCAACAAGCGGGCCAGCCCCGACATGCCGCACCCGCCGATGCCGACCAGATACACGTGCTTGCCGGCGAGCTCCAGGGACGCTCGCTCTTCAGCGGCACGCCCAGTCGCGCCGGCCGAGGCTGGCGGCGGTTTGGAGGTCGAAGCAGGCATCGGAGCGTCCTTGGGGGCGCTGGGAAACTGAGCGGCGGTCGTGGTTGGCATGGCAGTAACGCTATCGGATTGGAGCGGGGATGGTATGGAGAAGTTCCGAGCGACTGACGCGGCGGTTGCTCGCGTTCACCATCGGAATCCCGACCGCCAGGAAGGGGGTACTGCCCTGTGCCACCGCCCATGGAGGCAGCGTGCCTTTTCCGCCCACAAACCAGCCATACGCCATTCTGCAGAACACCCCTTGACAAACCCCGTATGTATGCTATCTTATCCCTAACACCAATTCGAAGGGGGATCCCATGTCCGACCGCCAACCCGTCCTCACCCACCTCGCCCGAGTCCCCGCCAAGCCCACGTCCTGGCTCTGGCCTTCCCGCCTGCCCCGCGGCTACATCACCCTCCTCCTCGGTGCACCCTCCTCCGGCAAATCCTTCCTCGCCCTCGACATCGCCGCCCGCACGGCCCTCGGCCTCCCACTCCCCGAGCCCGCAGCCACGCTCGTCCCGCAGCAGGCGGCCTCAGAAAACTCCCCCACTTCCTCTTCCCATCCCACATCCCACATATCCCACATATCCCACATCCCACATATCCCACATCCCAAATGCTCCCGGGTCCTCCTCATCTCTCCCACCGAATCCCTCCCCGAGTCCACCGTCCCTCGAATCCACGCCCTCGCCTCCGCCTTCTCCGCGCCGCTCTCCGCCGCCCCTCCCTCACCGCAGCAACCCCTCGTTCCCTCCCTCCACAACATCATCCACTTCACCGGCTTCTCCGATATCTCCGACCCCGATGACTACAAACGGCCCTATTTCCCCGGCGCCGCCAAGGAGTTCGATTCCGTCATTGAAGAGATCGCCCCCTGCTCCCTTCTGATCATCGATCCCCTCCCCTCGTTCCTCACCATCTACGAAACTCCTCACGCCGGCCTCATCGCCGCCATCCAACGCCTCGGCGAGCTCGCCGCCCGCACGAATATCGCCGTCCTCGCCGTCGCCCCCGCCACGCGCCGACTCCCGCCCGCCACCTACCTCTCTCTTCTCCCCACGCTCACCACCGCCTGGCTCATCGACCGCGACGCCGCCGCGCCCGACCTCCCCGGCCTCCCCCCGCGCCGCCTCCTCCTCCCCCTCAAGTCAACCCTCGCCCCCAGCCCCGCCCCCCTCCCCTTCCCCATCGAGGGCTCACGCATCACCTGGCACCCCG
>JBGPJM010000048.1:0-26083 GCA_041485385.1 Phycisphaerae bacterium
CCACGTCGTTGAACGTGATCCTCGCTTCATTGTCCTTGGGCGGCTTGGCGCAGAGGACCCGTATGCTGTCGGTGCCCAGCTCGACCACCTCGCCGAGGTTGCAGTACAGGAACTCGGTAGGCATACGCAGCATCGGACGCGTGGCGTTCGACTCTGGGGCCGTTTTTTCGACGGGGGAGGCGGTCGTGCCGTGCGCCGGCAACGCGGAGGGCGCGGGCCGCAGCGACGCCGAGGCCGCGGGCCGTTCCAGAGTGAATGTGAACCGGACCGAGAAGCCGCCTTCGGCCGGCAGCTGGAATCCGTGCTGGCCCTGCAGGCGGCGGATCGTCCGCCACGCTTTCGCGGCCTGGTATGCCACGGGGTGCTTGATCGCGTCGGGCATGGCCTTGTCGGTCGAGTTGATCCCGAGGGCCGCCTCCAGCGCATCGGTCTTCACACGGGCGCTGGGGTGGGCGAGCTCGCAGCGGATCGTCGAGTGCGCCCCGGTGCTGCCATCCTCCGAGAGCCGGATGGTCAGCGTCCCGTCGTCGACAAGGTGGAGAGCGGCGTCGGTGAGCGACATCAGGGTGGTGCGAATCTCGATATCGTCGCCGTGCACCACCCGCAGGTTGGGGGCGAGCTCGACCTCCAGCTTCACGCCCCTAGCCCCCGCGCCGGTGGCCAGCAGGCCGCGCACGCCCTCGGCCGTGCGCCGGAGGTCGAAGGACGCGCCGGCGGCGCTCCTGGCTATCGAGGGCGGGCCCGCGCCGCGCCCCTTCAGCGCCTGGTCCACCAAGTCGCTCATCGCCCGGGCCGTGGCCGCGGTATTGTGCGCCGCGTCCCGGACGGGTCCGTCCAGGGTCGTCTCCATCAGCTCGCCGAGCATTCGCTGCATGTCGTCGAGCTGCTTGCGGAGCTGCGTCGCCAGGGCCTCGGCGGAGACCTCATGCAGGCGGCGCTCGATCTGGAGGGCGGAGGACGCGCCGGCCTGGTCGGCCTGGTTCTGCGCCGCGGTGAGCGCCGCGTGCTTGGCGGCGACCTGCGCCGCGAGCTCCTCGCAGCGCTGGTTCAGCCGATCGCTCCTGACCCGGTGCTGCGCCTCGCTCTTCTGAGCCTCGGCGGCGACGGCCTCGGCCTCGCGGTTCTCCTTCATGTGGCGGGCGATCTGCTCGCGCATGGCCCCGTCCTGCAGACGGAGCTGGCCCATCTCGGCCTGGAGTTTCTCGAACGCCCGCATGAGCTTCTTGTTCTCAAGGGCGGCTTGCTGGTGTTCCTGCCGGGCCGACTTGACGGCCACGTCCAGCTTGCTGACGCGGTCCTCGGCCGCCTTCTCCAGTTTTCTGATGCGGCTCTCGGCCGCCTCCTCGATCTCCTTGACGCGGTCCGTGGCTCCCGCCTGGGCCTCCTTGATCCGCGCCGCGGCCTCGGAGTCAGTTTCCGCGATGCCGGCCTCCGCCTTGTCGAGCGCTTCCCGGAGGTTCCTCACTTCCTCGCGCGATTCGGCGAGGGTGCTCTCAAAGCGGTTGCGCGACACCTTGGCCTTCGAGAGCTCGGTCTTGGTTTCGGCCAGTTCAGCCTTCGCTCCGGCCAACTCGGATTGCACCTTGGACAGGTCCGTCTTGAGGTCGCCGATCTGCTTGTCGAGCGATGTCTCGGTCTCGATCCGCTGCGTGATGTCGATCGCGGTGCCGATGAACTCGATCAGCCCGCCTTTGTCGTCGAAGCGCGGCACGAGCGTCTCGTGGAGCCACACATAGTCGCCGCCGTGATGGCGCACGCAGAGGTCGCGCTCGCGCGCCCGTGCATTCAGGGCCGGCCTGGCGACGAGCTCGAGCGCGCCCTGGCGATCCTCGGGATGGACCACCTCCAGCCAGCCGCGCCCCTGCATCTGCGCCGCGTTCTTGCCGACGAACTTCAGGAAGTTCTCATTGAATCGCGTGCGCTCGCCGGTAGGCAGGCAGGCCGAGATCATCACGTCCAGGGCGCCCAGGGTTTCCAGCGCCAGTCGCTCGCTGTTGAGAGCCGCCCGGAAGTCGCGCGCCAGGCGGCGGGCCTTGAGCCGATTGATGGCGTTGGCGGCCACGGCGAGGGCGAGCACGACGCTGACGGTCGCGCCGACGAGGAGCGTGGACAGCCTGCCTGCTACGCGCTCGACCGCTCCCGCCTGCCATATCACCGCCGTCGCCGCGATCCCCAGCGCCGCCACGAGCCACGCGGGCACGTGCCTCATCCGCAGCCCGGACTGCTCCTCGGTGATGTCGGGCCGGAGGCGGGCGCTGACGATCTGGTCGTGCGCCAGGATCGCGCTGAGCCGGCCGACGGTCCGTCGCGCGTGCAGGCGACCGAGCAGGCCGATCAGGGAGACCGCCCAGACGATGCCCGTCAGCAGGAGGCCCGCGCGCGGCGCCAGCGGCGGCTCATCGAACCAGATGAACGCCGTCGCGCCCAGAGCGAGCAGCAGCAGGACGGCCAGGACGACATCGGTCCATACCGGCTGGGTCGCCGAGAACGATGCATCGCAGGCGCGGGCCTCCCCGGCGGTCCTGGGGCCGCGCGCGGCGGGTTTCTCCGGCTTGTCGGGACGCCGCGATGCCTTGCCCTTGGTCATGCCCCTTACCAAGCCCTTCCGGCGGCGTTCGGCGCGCCTTGAGCGTCTCCGCATCGGCGCGATCGGCGGACCAGATGAGGGGCGCTCTCGCCGCGGGCGGCGATCGGCGTGAGACTATGCGACGTGGTCCGTGGGTCCGGATTCGTGCGACGGCGGACCCCGTCGCGCCCCGAGCGATCGCCTGTTATGGGAACGGGGGAGGAGGCCATAACACGCGGAGGCGGCCTCGGCGCGCACGCTCGCGTCCGGCGACCGGCGATGTCGGAGTTGCCGGTCAGAGTGTCGCCGGGCGACCCGTCTGGTAGAGGCGGTGCGCCCGGATGTATGCGAGCACGCGTGGATCCACGAACCGTTCCAGGGGGTCCAGCCGGAGGCCCGGATCGCCGAGGCGGGCGCGCAGATCGGTCGAACTCATCCGTAGCGGCGGGTGTTCGACCAGGCGTGAGCGCCATTGGTCAAGTTCATCGGCCGACCAGTACGCGCACTGCCGCAGGGGCGTCATGACCTCTCCCGGGTCGGCCGGAACGTCGGCTGGCTCGCTCCCCGACGCGGGGCGGAGCATGATGACCGGCTCGGCCAGCGCGATGATGGCCCGCGCCTCGCGCCATCGGTAGAACTGCGCCGCCTGGTCCGCCCCGATGAGCAGGCGGAGCCGCGTCGCCGCCCGGCCGTGGCCGTCCAGCCACGCGCGGGCCCGCCTGAGCGTGTCGATCGTGTACGACTCGGGCCCGGCGCGCCCGATCTCGTCGGTCC
Organism: Phycisphaerae bacterium; assembly: GCA_041485385.1. Lineage (GTDB taxonomy): Bacteria > Planctomycetota > Phycisphaerae > Phycisphaerales > UBA1924 > JBGPJM01. The sequence continues at coordinate 3,341 of JBGPJM010000048.1, forward strand.
AGAGACTCGCCCGCTCGACGCCCTCCAACGCAAGCCTCAGCATGGCCACGCGATCAGCGTCGGGGGCGATCGGGGCGCGCCCCTTCAGCGGCGACCTCGCCGCGGGCACGTAGACAAGCCACGCGGCCCTCGGCAGCCCGAGGCGGCGCTCGAGCTCGGCGCGGATGCGCACCGGCAGTTCGATGTGCCCGCGGTGGGGGGGGTCGAACGTGCCGCCGAACAGGATCAAGAGCGGCGTCCCAGTTGGGACATCCAGCGGCGTGACGGGCGCGCCGGGGTCCGCCGGCGAGGCCGCCCTGTCGTCACCGGGCGGATGATCCGGCGCCGAAGCGATCGCAGCACCGACCAGCTCGGCCACCCGTTGCCCCACCAGCGGCAGCACGCGAGAGCTGCGACGGCCCAGCCGCGCCGCCGCGGCCAGCAGGGAAGGCCGGCGCACGATGTCGCGCAGCGCCCGCCCCAGCCGTGTGCGCCCGGCACCGTCGACCCAGCCGACGATCTGGTGAGGGAGCGACTCTGCCTGCCGGTCGCTTACGCCCCGCACTACCGCCCATCGTTCGCCCAGGCCCGCCGCCTCGCACGCCTCGGCGAACGCGTGCGACTCGGCGTCCACCAGGTGCGCACCGCTTCGAAAGTGCCATTCGCGTTTGGACTTGGCGCTGGCCAGGGGCGTTGAGAGGCCCAGGACAGTCACCGCGCGGGCCGACTCCGCTCCCGGCCTCGAACCCGGCAGTACGGGGCACGCCCACGAGCGACCCTCGGCGTCGACTACGCGCTCGATCCGCGGCACCCCGTCCACCTCGCAGAGCCCGCCGGCAACCCCGGCGAGCACGAGAACAGGGCGGTCCGCCGTGCCCGACCCGGCGGCCGCCTGGACGACGGCGCGTCGGACGGCCTCCGGCCCTGGCCCCGAGACGACCACCGGCAGGCCCGCGAGTCCCGCGCGCCGGATCGCCTTGCGGATGGCCTTGGCCTCGAAGACCAGCGGGCAAATAACGATTGTGGTCAGTCTGGTCGCGGCGTTCACCGCGATCAGCGTACGTAAGCGAAGGTGAACGCGTGCGGACGACCCGCCGACTCAGTTGCCGTCGTCGGCGATCATCAGCGGTGAGAGCGCCGGCTCCGCGCTGGGATCGACAACCGCCTTGTCCAGGTCCAGCCCGGGAAACGCGCGGTGCAGCTCCGCCGCGGCCAGCCCGTCCTGCAGCACCTTGCCGCCGTGGGTGCAGACCGTGTAGCGCGGCCCCTCCGGGGTCGCGGTAACGATCACCCGGTACTCGGCGCCGACGAACTGGCCGAGTGAAAGGCCGGGCACGCCGGCGATGGCCACCGCCGCCTGATCCGTGCCGCCGACTTGTCCCCAGGCGACGGCGCCGCGGGCCTCCTTGCTCATCGCGACCTCGGCCTCGGAGGCGAACGGCCCGAAAGCGCCGGCGACCATGCCGAAGACTGCCAGACCGATGCCCAGAGTCACCACGCGCGCGATCGGACGAGGAAGGCCAAACAGGGTCCGGGGCTCAATACGCATGCTGGTAATATCGACCGGACCCTCGGCGCGATGAATCACCCGCAGGCTCGGCGTCGCGTCGCACGACTGGATAAGCCGACGGGCTCGGATGCGCAGGCTGGTCCGAGAAACACCGCATGGCCCCTCATGCCCGCGGCGCTAGAATCGGCGTCGGTTCGTGTGATGGCCCCGTCGTCTAGCCTGGTCTAGGACATCACCCTTTCAAGGTGGTAACACGGGTTCGAATCCCGTCGGGGTCATTGTCATAAGGGTGGCCACGCGGCGACACGCCCCCGTGCAGGAACACCAGTGATGGAACGTGCGTGCCCTTCTGTTATAGCCGCTCTCGCGACGTCTATCCTCGCCGCAGTCTCAGCGACGGCCCCGTGCTCGGGCGCATGTCCAGCATCGCGTGCGATCGTTCGCCGCAGCCTGCCGATGGATGCGGCCGCGCGTGAAACGATGCTCTCGTCCTCGGCCTCCGACGAGCCCCGCTTCCTGACCACCCGCACCATCGTCGAAGTCGGCGTCTCCCGCCTCATCCCCTTCCGTGTCGCGCCCGCCGACAACGACCGTGAGTTCTCCGCCGTCGCCCCCGATCCGTCGCTCCTGGTCATCGCCCGGCCCGCCGCGGCCCTCGCCGGTTCCGACACCGGCTTCATCCGCGTCCGCGGCGCCGCCCCCGGGCGCACGCGACTGTCTCTCGGCGAGCAATTCGTCGATATCGAGGTCGTCCCGCCCCGCGCCCCATTCGACCAGCGGCTCCGCGCCCAGGTCGTCGCCCCCGCCCCGGGCACCGCGGCATGGGGAAGGGTCGCGGTGGGCGTCGAGTGGTTCGAGGAGAACCCCGATTCACCGTCCGTCTGCACGCTCCGCGCCGGCGACCGGGCGCTCTCGCCAGTATCGCTCAGTCCGGCCGCTCAAGGCCCCACGAGGCGCGCCGTCTTTGAGATCGACACGGATTCAGCCCAGTCGCCGTTCCTCGCGCTCACCCCGGTCAGCACCGACAGCACCGGCCGCGAATCCCCCGGCGACCCCGTCATCCTCCGCATCGTCCACCCCCGAACCGCCGAGGTCGCGGCCGCCGAGGCCGAGGACACCCTGCACGCCCCGCGCCCCGAGCGCTTCGCCAAGGGCAAGCTCGCCATACGACGCGACCCCGGCGCCTCCGGCGGCGCCTTTGTCTCCAACAACGGCGGCGAAGGTCCGGTCTGCTTCCCCATCGATGTCCCCTCCCTAGGCTGGTACCAGGTGGCGATCACCGCCGGCGCTGATTTCGGCGGCGGCGCACTTCCTACAGTCGGCGTCGTCGTCGACAAGGAGAAGCAGCCGATCACCAACGGCCGCATCGTCGATGAACAGTGGCGCCGGACCACCATCGGCGTCCCGATCCGCCTTCCCTCGGGAACGCACACGCTCACGCTCCAGTACCTCAACGACTTCTACGCCCCCAAGCTCGACGACCGCAACCTCCGCATCGACCGCGTCGAGGCCGCCCGCGTGGCCGACGACTCGGGCGAGCTGGCCGCGGGCGTCGCCGACGCCATGCAGGCGATGCAGCCGTCCACCATGCAGATGGCGGCGATGCGCTCCGGCGCCGCCGGCGAGCCGATGAACGGCGCTCCGGCAGCGGGCGCGGCAACCATCACCGATCCCCTGGGCCTCCGCGAAGCGGCGCTGCGCGTCGCATTCCTGCCCCCCCTCGGCGCCGCGTCCCTCTCCGGCGAGACCGAGATCACCGCCCGGTGCTCGTACCGCAACTCCGAGACCTCCCCCGCCCCCGCCGTCACGCTCTACGTGAATAACCGGGCCGTCGGCACGCAGCGGTCCGCATCCCCGAAGTTCGTCCTCGACACCAGTTGGTTCAACCACGGCGCAAACTCGTTCAGCATGAAGGCGGCCGGCCCCGACGGCTCCCTCGCCGCGACACCGACCGTCGAGCTGACCTGGCCCGGTTCAGACGGTAACCCCGGCCAAGCCCGCGCCTTCCACCGCTACACCATCCATGAGCCCGGCTGGGATGACGCGGCCCGCGCCCTCATCAAGAAGGACCGCGAACCCCCCGAGCAGCGCACGCTCGCGTTCTACTCCGAGGCCGCGGCCACGCTCGCCCTGCCCCTCTCGCTCGCGGGCGACTTCGATGTGCTCATCGAGGCCCGCGGCGACCAGTTCAAGGGCCCGCCCATCGCCTCCGTCGCTCTGGAGACCGGCGCCGAAACCACGCCGATCGGCGAGGCCAAGGTTACCGGCGGCGGCTGGAGCGCGCTCAAGGCCGGGGAGATCACCCTCATTGCCGGCGCCAAGCGTCTGCGCGTGGCCTTCACCAACGACGCCTACGAAGAAGGCAAGGGCGACCGCAACCTCTTCGTCCAGGCCCTCGTGCTCCGCCAACGCGCGGTCCCCCGCTCCGAGGCTGCGCCCGCCCCGCACGCCACGATCAGGTACCCCTCGCCCGGCCAGAGCGTCGCCGTCCAGGATGCGCTGGTCGCCGAAGCCTGGTCCCAAGGAGGGGCGCTCTCCAGCGCCGAGCTTCTCTTCGACAATCAGCCGACCGGCCTCAAGACCGACTCGGTCAAGCGCCCCGGCCCGATCGTCCTCCCGCTGCTCCTCCGCGGCCTTGCCCCGGGCGAGCACACCGTCGCCCTCCGTGCCACCGATGCTGCCGGTTCTGCCGCCGACAGCGACCCCGTCAGGATCAACGTCCTCTCAGCCGCGACCGACGAACCCTCGCGCTACGAGCGCGCCGTCCGCCTCCTGGACCGCCTCGCCTTCGGCCCCGACCCCGACGAGCTCGCGGCCATCCTCACCCTCGGCGAGGACAAGTGGCTCGACGACCGCCTCTCACGCTCCGCGGATGACCCCGAGGACCTTGCCGCGTTCGAATCCGCGGTTGTCATGTTCCCCAACCGGCGTGCCGAAGGCGACGTGCAGCAGCGCGCTCTCGCCCACGCGCTCAACTCACCCAACCCCGTTCGCGCCCGCTTCGTCCTCTGGACGCAGAACCACTTCTCCACCTGGATCCGCAAGGACGAGGCCCCGATCAAGTGCGACGAGCACGCCGCCTTCTGGCGCCTGGGCGTCTCCCCCTTCCCCGACCTGCTCCTGGCCTCCGCCACCAGCCCGGCGATGCTCCGCTACCTCGACCAGGAGCACAGCTACGCCGGCCGGCTCAACGAGAACTACGCGCGAGAGATCATGGAGCTCCACACCCTCGGCGTCCACGGCGGCTACACCCAGGTCGACGTCACCAACCTCGCCTCCATCCTCACCGGTCTCACCCTCGCCCGCCAGGGCGACGGCCACAGCCCGGGCGAGATCCAGGCCTACGACTTCCGCTTCGATCCGCTCCTCTCCGAGCCGCGCGGCACCACGGTCTTCGGCCTCGCCCTCCCCGACGCCGCCCCGGCGCAGCGCTTCGACCGCGCCCGCCTGGCTCTGGAAATGCTCGCCTCTCACCCGTCGACCGCCACGTTCGTCGCGACCAAGCTCGCTGCGCACTACGTCGATGCGTCGCCACCCGACGATCTCGTCAGCGACCTCGCCCGCATCTACATGGAGACGAACGGCGACATGCGCGCCATGCTCAAGGCCATGGTCGCGCACCCAGGGTTCTGGTCGACTCCGGTACGCCTCGCCCATCCGCTCGACTACGCCGTCCGCCTCGGGCGCGTCTCCGGCCAGCCCCGTCCCCGCGCCGTCCAGCAGTACCTCCAGCGCAGCCGCTTCGGCCTCTTCGACCGTCCGACACCCGACGGTTACCCCGAGATCGACTCCGACTACGCCGATTCCAACGCCATGCTGCAGCGCTGGCGTTACGCCCGCGACCTGGCGCAGCCGCTGGCCGCCCTGGTCCCCGCTCCCTGGCGCGCCCAGACCAAGACGCCCGATGCCGACCCCGGCTGGGCCCAGCGCATCGTCGATTGCCTCGCGGTGCGCGTCACGGGGCGGGTGCTCGGCGAGACCTCCAACTCCGCCGCACTCGACCTGCTGAGCGCCGCCGCCGGCTCGCGCGAGGAACGCGTCCGCGAGGCCGCCTCGTTCATCGCCGAAACCCCCGAGGCCAACCTTCGATAGCCGAAGGAGGAATCTCATGCACCTCACCCGCCGTTTCTTCCTCCAAGCCACCGGCTCCCTCGTCGCCTACCTTGGCGTCGCGCCCGTGGACCTCTTCGCCCGCGCCGGCGTCCCCCGCCCCGCCTCGCTCCCCCGCGTCACCCGCGGCAAGACCCTCGTCGTCATCTTCCTCCGCGGCGGGGCCGACGGCCTCAACCTCGTCATCCCGCACGGCGACCCCGCGTACGCCGACCTCCGCAAGGGCATCGGCCTCGGTGCGCCCGGTGCCGGCAAACCCGAGTCCGTCATCGACCTCGACGGCTTCTTCGGCCTGCACCCGCGCCTCAAGGCGATGGGCCCGCTCTTCGAGTCCGGCGTCGCCGCCGCCGCGCACGCCGTCGGCTACGACAAGAACACCCGCTCCCACTTCGAGGAGCAGGATGTCTGGGAGACCGGCGTCGTAGGCAACACCTATCAGTCCGACGGCTGGCTCAACCGCCACCTCGCCACCTCCGAGGGCCACGGCCCCTTCCGCGCCGTGACTATCGGCGACGCCCTGCCGCGCATCCTCCACGGCAAGGCCACCGCCTACGCCATCCGCGGCCTCGACGACCTCTCCATGCCCGGCGGCAAGGCCGACCCCCACGTCATCGCCGCCGCCCTCGAGCACGCCTACTGCGTCCCCACCCCGGACCGCCCCAAGGCCGCGGCCGACGCACGCGACCTTCTCGCCCAGTCGGCCCGCACCACACTCGACGGCCTCACCCAGCTCAAGGCCATCGCCGACCAGCCCTACACCCCCAAGGCCGAGTACCCCAAGACGCCCCTGGCGACCAAGCTCCAGCAGGTCGCCCGCCTCGTCAAGGCCGACATCGGCCTCGAGGTCGCCGAGCTGGACATCGGCGGCTGGGACACGCACCAGAACCAGGGCGCCGCGGCCGGCCAGTTCGGCGACCTTGCCCAGCAGCTCGGCGACGCCCTCGCCGCCTTCGCAGCCGATCTCGACGACCGCCTCGACGATGTCACCGTGGTCACCATCTCCGACTTCGGGCGTACCGCCGCCGAGAACGGCACCGGCGGCACCGACCACGGCTGGGCCAACTGCATGCTGCTCATCGGCGGTCCGGTCGCCAGGGCCGGCAGGCAGGCGGCCGAGGCCGGCAAGCCGCGCAAGGTCGTCACGACCTGGCCGGGCCTCGCCCACGACCAGCTCCATCAGGGGCGCGATCTCCTGCACACTACCGACTTCCGCGATGTGCTCAGCGAGCTCGTAAAGGTCCACCTGGGCAACCCCCACCTGGAAACCATCCTCCCGCAGCACGAGTTCAAGCCCGTCGGCCTCATCGCGTAAGCTGCATTATCATCCGCCCCTTTCCGCTTCTCTGCGTGTCTGCGTGAGGTCTGTTCGGCGGCGGATATCTGCAGGTGAACCCATGCTCAGCGCCCTGGTCCTTCTCGCGTGCGTCCTCGTCTCCGACACACCCGTCGATTTCGGCCGCGCCGAACTCACCCGCAGCTTCCACGCCGCCGGCCTCGACACCCGCCTCGCCGACATCGACCTCCGCGTGACGCCCGGCGGCACGCCCGAGAGCTTCACGATCCGCTCGAAGGACGGCCGCACCGTCGTCGAGGGCGCCGACCCGGCCGGCGCTATGTACGGCGCCCTCGAGCTCGCCGAGCGAGTCCACCTCCGCGCGGGCGCCGCGCTCCAAGCCCCGGACGTCGCCGCCTCCCCCTTCCTCCGCGACCGCGGCCTCAACGTCTTCCTCACCCTCCCCTGGAACTACGACAAGAACGACACCGACTACGACCCCGCCGCCCTCACCGACCCGGACCGCTGGTGGTTTCAGAACGATGACTATTGGCAGACGCTCTTGGATCTCATGGCCCGCGCCCGCCTGAACTGGCTCGATATCCACGGCACCTGGGACATCAGTGTCACGAACGCGCCCAACCTCTACGCCTATTTCGTCCAGTGCCCCGACTTCCCCCAGGTCGGTGTCGCGCCCGAGATCAAGGCCGCCAACCTTGCCCGCCTCAACCGCATCATCGAGATGGCCCACGCCCGCGCCATCCGCGTCAGCGTCATGGCCTACGAGGCCCGCCTTACTACGCCGCACAACGCCGCCCCGCCCTACCCCCAGGATGAGAAGACCGAGTACGACTACACCCGTCAGGCCGTCGAGACCATGCTCCGCGGCGCCCCCGGCCTGGACGCCATCGGCTTCCGAATCGGCGAGAGCGGGCACGGCGGCGACTTCTTCCGCTGCTACCTCGACGCGATCGACCACTGCGGGCGCGACATCCCCCTCGTTACTCGCTCCTGGGTCACCCGGCGCGCCAAGGTTCTTCCCCTCGCCGCCGGTTCCTCCGACTTCACCGTCGAGATCAAGTTCAACGGCGAGCAGTGGGGCCCACCCTATCCCATCGCCGGCGGGCGCGTCGCCGGCTGGTACAGCTACTCGTTCGAGGACTATTTCAGCGACCCGGGCAAGGGGCCGTTCAAACACACCTGGGCCGGCAACTCGTTCGACGGTGCCGGGGAGGCGGGGTGGCCCCCGGAGCCCTACAAGATCGTCTGGCAGGTCCGCCTCAACGGCACGCACCGCATCTTCCCCTTCTTCGACCCCGACTGGGTACGCCGTTCGGTCCGCTCCATGCGACGCGGCACGGCCAGCGGCTACACCATCGAGCCCATCAACGCCTACTTCCCCGCCTCCGAGCGCTACTACCTCGCTGATCCCAAGGACCAGTGGTGCGACTGGATCCATCAGCGCGACGCCCTCTTCATCACTTCCTGGGGCCGCCTTGGCTACGACCCCGACACTTCCGCCGAAGTCTTCGCCGCCGCGGCCCGCGACCGCTTCGGCCCCCGCGCCGCCGAGATCGCCCAGGCCTGGCAGGCCGCCAGCCGCATCATCCCCACCGCCTTCTCCGCCTATTCCCTTGGCCCTGACCACCGCAGCCACGCCCCCGAGTTGGAGTGGGGGGGTGACACTCGCGCCTTCATCGATCGCGAGCCGTTCGACTCCCACGTCTTCATGTCCGTCAAGGAGCTGCTCGGTCTCCTCTCGACCGGCGGCATCGACGGGCGCCTCACCCCCCTCGACGCCGCGGCCATGCTCGAGCGCCTCCGCGACCAGTGCGCCCCGCTCGCGCGCATCCCGCTCGACGATGTGCCCGACGCCGCCGGCGCCCGGGGCCAGGTCCGCGAGCTCGCCCGCTCCACCGCAATGCTCGCCCACTTGGGCGACTATTACGCCGCCCGCCTCCGCGCTGCCGAGGCCCTCGCCCGCGCCGAGGCCTCCCCGGACCAGCACGACGCCGCGCTCAAGGAGACCGGCGCTTTCACCAAGCGCGCCCTCGATGCCTGGCAGGCGCTCAGCGAATCGCCGGAGGCCCACGCCTACCGCCCCTTCACCGACCGCCTCCGCATGCACACCAACGAGTTCCACTGGCGCAACGAGCTCGCCAGCATGCAGAAGGAGGCCGCGAAGTTCCCCGCCCCCGCGGGCGCCGCGCCCGCCGCGCCGCCGCCGACCGCGCGCCGCGCCGCCGACCCCGCGATCTCCTGGACGATGGACGGCTCGATGGTCGATTGCTCAATTCCCAGCGCCGATATCTCCCGCGCTTGGTTGCTCCACAAGCCGCTCCCAAGCTCCACCTTCTTTCACAAGGTCTCCATGTCCCGGGCCGCAAACGGTGCCGCGCTTCATGCCTCGTTCCTCCGCCTCCCGGCCGGTCACCTCATCGCCGCCGAGATCGAGCAGGACGGCAAGGTCCGGCGCATCCCCTCCTGGGACCCCGGCCCGCCCTACATGGTCCTCCCCAGCGTCCCCGGCCCCACGCCCACCTACTACAGCAGCGAAGAGGCCCTCACCTACCTCCGCCCCGATGTCCTCTCCCCCGACCGTTACTCCATGATGCTCGTCTGCACCCGCGCCTTGAACATGCACCGCGGTTTCCCGGTCTCCGTGCAGCGAAAGCTGACCGTCGCCGTCGAGCGCGGCCTGCCCCTCCTCGTCCTCCAGCAGGATTACACCTCCGGCCGCTACCCGCTCGACTGGCTCGGGCCCGAAGCGCCGCGCGTGGAGAACTCCCCCTCACGCATCTTCGACCCCGCCGGCGCCCTCTCCCTCCCGCGCATCGAGACCGACGACATCCTCTGGCAGCGCTTCACCCCCTCCCCCGGCTGGGAGGTCCTTGGCAATGGCGGCCTCGCCCACGCCCACCGCGGCCAGGGTGACATCTGGATGACCCAGGCCCGTCTCATGCAGCGCATGCACATCCCCGACTGCGCCCGCGCGCTCCAGACCCTCCTCTCGATGCGCGGCACCGACAAGCCGATCGTCCTCGTCGACGCCGGCACCGAGGGCGCCGATTTCGCAACCTCCGTCTTCGCCGATTTCATGAACGCCCACGGCATCCCCTTCCTCACCCTCGGCGAGGTCATCGCCGATCGCCAGGGCCCCGACTGCCTCACGCCCGTCCCCGGCCCCGTCAGCGCCGACACCATCCTCGAGGGCCGCGGCCGGGACATGATGCAGAGATTCCTCGCCGCCAAGGTCAAGGCCGCCGCCCACGTCCCCGTCCCCGCCTCGCGTGCCGAGTTCGACACTCGCCGCGCCGCCCAGAAGAAGGAGCTCATGCGCGCCCTGGGCCTCGATCCGCTCCCCGAGCGCACCCCCCTCAACGCCCGCATCACCGGCACGCTCAAGCGAGATGGCTACCGCATCGAGAGGCTCGTCTTCGACAGCCGCCCCAACTTCCCGGTCACCGCGCTCGTCTATGTCCCCGACCCTGCACCGGCCGGCACGCGCTTCCCCGTCATCGTCAACCCCCACGGCCACTGGAACCACAAGAAGGCCGAGCCCGTCGTCCAGACCCGCGCCATCTCGCAGGCCCTCCGCGGCTACCTCGCCATCGTCGTCGATTCACCCGGCCACAGCTTCGAGGGCGACACTCCCATCGAGCGCCGTTGGACCGGCACCCACGACGACCTCACCCTCACCCTCGGCGTCGGATGCGCGACCGGCGTCTACGTCTGGGACCTCATGCGCGCCGTCGATTACCTCCAGACTCGCCCCGACGCCGACACCTCCCGCATCGGGCTCACCGGCACCTCCGGCGGCGGCCTCGCCACCGTCTACGCCTTCGCGGCCGACGACCGCTTCACTGCCGCCGTCCCCGTCTGCTACCCCTCCAGCCTCGAGGTCTGTCCCCGCAACGGCTGCCTCTGCAACCACGTCCCCGGCACGCTCCAGATCGGCGACCGCGCCGATGTCCTGGCCATCCGCGCCCCCGCCCCAGTCTTCGTCATCGGCGCAACCAACGACGCCGAGTTCCCCCCCGAGGGCACCCGTCTCACCGGCGAGAAGCTCAAGGCCCTCTACTCCGTCTACGGTGCCGCCGATGACACCGGCTGGCTGCTCGTCGAGTCCGGCCACGACTACAACCGCCCCATGCGCGAGGCGGCGATGGGCTTCTTCGACAAACACCTCCGCGCCATCGGCGATGGCTCCCCCGTCCCGGAGCCCGCGATCACCCCGGAGCCCGCCGACTCCAAGGACCTGGTCTGCCTCCCCGATCCGCCCGCGAGCCTGCGCACCATGCGCGACCTCGCCAAGGAGCGCCTCGCGCTTGCCTCACCGAAGACGTTCGCGCAGGTCGCCGCGCTCAACGGTGGCACGCCGGCCGCATCGCCGCTCAACGCGCGCCTCATCGACACCTCCTCCGCCGATCCACACACGCGCTTCCTCACCTTCAACTCCGAACCCGGCCTGACGATCCCCGGCGTCCTCCTCCTCCCCGCCGGCACCCCCCGCGCCGCCGTTGTCCTTGTTTCCGAGAAGGGCAAGACCGCCGCCCCCGGTGAGTTCGATGCCGACGCCCTCCTTGCCGCCAACATCGCCTGCCTCTCCATCGATGTCCGCGGCTGCGGCGAGCTCCCCGGCCTCGACGAGCGCCTCATGGCCTATCTCGGCACCGCCGACGCCTTCGCGATGGGCTGGGACACCGCCCGCGCCGCCCGCGCCCTCCTCGATCTCGCTCCCGGCCTCTCCCTCCCGCGCGATCTCCGCATTGGCGTCGCCGGCCGCGGCCCCTGCGCCTCCCAGGCCGCCATGTTCGCCGCGCTCATGGACCCCGACGCCGTTGCGTTCGTCGCCGGCCTTGACGCCCTCCACGACTACGCCGAGTGCTTCCAATCCGGAGTCCCGACCACCGCCATCCAGTTCCGCGCCGCGGACTCTGCTCCGCTCGACCACCTCCGGTCGCTGGTTCACCAGCCCGCGCGCTGGCACTTCCGAGGCGGCAACGCCCCGAACCCCGGCGTCATGATCGTCGACCTTTCCAAGCCCTGAAACACCGCCCCCGGCACACGGCGCGATCAGGCACGGCCGCGCCCGCGGCGTTGGTCGTCGCGGCCGGGAATCCCAACGGATGAACTCGGCTTCAGCCGCCACTCACAGTGGCGTCACCCGCGTCCGCGACCATTTCGAAGATGTTGTTGTCGGGTCGGCGATCCCTGATGTCGGGAATCTCACCATTAACTCGCGACAACTTCAGCGGCCAGGGCGACCCTTCAGGGGTTCTTCAGCGTCCGGCTTCTTTCAAGGAATGGAGATGGCCTTGTACCGATCCTTGCAGAGTAGACGCGTCCCAACCTCCCGAAGACTGCTCGCCCTCGGCGGCGCTGCGGCCGTAGTCTTCGCATGGTGCGTCGCCACGCCCACCACTACACCGAGCGGGCAGACCGGCGATGGGACCAGCCGCGCCGTGTCCGCGAACGGCATCTCCATCGTCCTGAGCACCCTCGCCCCCGATCGCGGCTACGTCATCGGCGCTCGCGCCGAAGCCACCCTGGGAATCGCGCCGACCCCGCCGGAGATCGCGGCGCTCGGCGGCCTCGGACTCCTCGCCGTCGTCAGACGGCGCCGACCGGCCAACAGAGTGCACTCCCTGCGGTGACGGGCCTTTGACCATCATCTAAGCATCGCCCGGTGCGGGCCGCCCGCGGCGCAAGCCGCAGCGGCCCGTGCCTTTCCCGGGGCCGCCCCCCTCGTCCTACGGCCGCTGAACCGACGATCCCCGCCACCCACGTACCCTTCCGGCGGTATCACAAAGCAGGTACACTGCGCGCCGTTCTTCCGCGCCCCCCTTTGGAGCCCCCAGATGTCGAACCCTCTCCGCGTCGTCATCGCCTGCGCCGTCGTTCTCACCGCCTGCGCCCTGCGAGCACCCGCCCAACCCCTTCCCGCCGATCCCTCCCTGGTCACCGGCCAGCTCGACAACGGCCTCAAGTACATCGTCCGCAAAAACGCCAACCCGCCCGGGCGCGTCGCCATCTGGCTCCACATGTCCTCCGGCTCGCTCAACGAGACCGACCGGCAGCGCGGCATCGCCCACTACCTCGAGCACATGGCCTTCAACGGCTCCGAGCACTTCCCCCCCGGCTCGGTCGTCCCCCTCTTCCAGTCCCTGGGCATGACCTTCGGCCGGGACCAGAACGCCTTCACCAATATGGAGCAGACCACCTTCCAGCTCTCCCTCCCCGACACCAAGCCCGAAACGCTCACCCGGGGCATGACCTTCTTCTCCGACATCCTCTTCCGCCTCTCCCTTACCCCCAAGGAAATCGACGCCGAGCGCCAGATCATCCAGGAGGAGCGCCGCCGCGGCCTCTCCGGGCGTCAGCGCACCAGCTTCTACGTCACCGAGCACATCGCCCCCGGCTCCCTCTACGGCCAGCGCATCACCATCGGCACCGAGGAGACCATCAACGGCGTCAACGAGAAGGACTTCCACGACTACTACGGCAAGTGGTACGCCGCCTCCAACGCCACCCTCATCGTCGTCGCCGACGCCGACCCCGCCGGCATCGTCACCGTCATCAAGGACAACTTCTCCGCCGCCCCCAAGCGCGAGCGCCCCACGCCCCAGGCCCTCAACGTCAAGGCCTACGACCACAGCTTCGCCATCGTCGCCAGCGACCCCGAGGTCCGCTCCGAGGAGGCCCGCATCGTCCGCCTCGAGCCCGCCCGCCCGCCGGTCACCACCGTCCCGCAGTACCGCGCCGAGCTGGTCGCCCGCCTCGGCGAGATGGCCCTGAACAGCCGCCTGGAGGACAAGACCGCCAAGGGCGGCACCAGCTACCAGAACGCGCGGGTCTCTATGGGCAACGACTCCGGCGCGCTGCACACCGCCGAGATCTCCGGGCGCGCCGCCCCCGGCAAGTGGAAGCCCGCCCTCCAGGAGATCGCCCTGGAGCTCCAGCGCGCCCGGGCCTTCGGCTTCGCCCAGCGCGAGCTCGACGATGCCCGCAAGGAGATTATCTCCGGCGCCGAGCGCGCCGTCGAGACCGAGTCCACCACCGCCACCCAGGGCATCATCGGGCGCATCAACGGCGCCGTCGCCACCGGCGACGCCATCATGTCCCCGCAGCAGCGTCTCGACCTGCTCAAGCAGCTCCTCCCCTCGATCACCGCCGACGAGATCGCCAAGCGGTTCGCCGACGAGTTTGATCCAAAGGCCGTCGCCTTCATCGCTGTTCTCCCCACCAGCGCCGAGGTCCCCACCGAGGCCCAGCTCCTCGACATCGGCACCAAGGCCCTGGCTGTCAAGCCTACCCCCGAGACCGAGACCGCCCACGCCACCCAGCTCATGACCGACCTCCCCAAGGGCGGCAAGGTCACCGAGGGCGCCGAGCACGCCGCCAGCAAGGTCTGGTCCGGCTGGCTCTCCAACAACACCCGCGTCCACTACCGCTTCATGGACGAGCGCAAGGACGAGGTCTCCATCAGCATCGCCCTCATCGGCGGCGAGCTCCTCGAGACCGCCGCCAACCGCGGCATCACCTCCGCCGCCCAGCAAGCCTGGACTCGCCCCGCCACGCGCGGCCTCACCTCCACCGACATCCGCGAGATCATGACCGGCAGGAAGATCAACGTCCGCGGCGGGGGCGGCTTCGGCGGTGGCGGGCGCGGCGGCGGCGGGCGCGGCGGCCGGGGCGGCGCCGGCGGGGCCGGCGCCATCTCGCTCTCCATCTCCGGCAGCCCCGAGGAACTCGAGACCGGCTTCCAGCTCGCCTACCTCATGCTCACGCAGCCGCGAATCGAGCCGGCTTCCTTCGAGCAGTTCCAGACCAACCTCAAGCAGATGCTGCAGGAATCGCTGAACAATCCGATGGCTCTCGGCGCCCGGACGGCGGGCGCCGCGCCCTACCCAGACAACGAGCCGCGCACCACGCCGGTCACGGTCGAGCAGATCGACAAACTCACGATCGAGGGCGCGCAGGCTTGGCTCGACAAGCTCCTCAAGGAATCACCGATCGAGGTGACGATTGTCGGGGATATCCCCAAGGACAAGGCGCTCGAGCTGGCGTCGCGGTACATCGGCGCGCTCCCGACGCGCGAGCGCGTGACCAAGGATGCGTACGCGTCGCTGCGGAGGCTCGCACGCCCGAAGGGCCCGCGGATCATCGAGAAGACCGTTGAGACACCCACGCAGCAGGCCTTTGTTTTCTCGGGGTTCTACGGGGCCGACGACACCAACGTCGCCGACGTGCGGGCGCTCTCCATGGCCGCGCGGATCCTCTCCACGCGCATGGTGACCGAGGTCCGCGAGGAGGCGCAGCTGGTCTACAGCATCGGCGCCTCGTCTCGCGCCGCCACGACCTTCCCGGGCTTCGGCGTCTTCTCCGCCAGCGCGCCGACCGACCCGTCGAAGGTCGATGCGCTGGTGAAGAAACTGGCGGAAATGTACGAGCTTTTCGCGAAAAACGGCCCGACCGCCGAAGAGCTCGACGTCGCCAAAAAGCAGATGGCCAACACCTTCGACGAGCAGATGAAGCAGGCGGGGTTCTGGTCCGGCCAGATCAACGAGATGGATTTCCGTGGCACCAGCCTCGACGACGTCGTCGGCGAGCCCGCGGCGTTCCAGTCGCTCACGGCCAAACAGGTCCAGGAGACCTTCGGCAAGTACTACTCCGGTCCCAACTCCATCGTGGTAGTGGTCAGGCCGCAGGGCGCAGGCGGGCCGGAAAAGAAGGTCGACGAGAACAAGTAACCCAAACGGGGGAAGGTCCAATCTGCGCGCCCAAACGGGGAAATACCCCATGGTTTCGGCGCGACTTTGGTGACGTTTGGTGGACTAACCACGATGTTCCGCGCCGCGGCCGGATGGGCAACCCGATCCCCTATTTGCGTGGTCCCACCGACACACGCACGGCGCGACCTGCGGAAGGGCGCGCCGGTGATAAGCGAGAGGGCCAGCGACGTCCGCAGGATCTGGCCGCCGCCCTCGCCGTGTGAGCCGTCGATGGTCAGCGCGGCGGGACTCCGGAGTGGGTGCGGCGGCGAGGAGGGGCGAGTTGAGTTTGGCGAGGACGAGGACGTCAAGCGCCGGTTTCCAAGAGAATCTGGGCCGCGACAGGAGCCGCCGCTCGCGGGCGGCATCGGGCCGTCCCTATCGATTCGGGCGGAGTTCTGAAGGACGTGTGGTCAATCGTCGAAGGGTGAGGCCGGAAAAAGTTACCACGTCGCCTTCGGCGATCGTGGGCGCGGCGATTCCGATCAGCTCGCCGGGTTCGGCATTCTCGCTCTCAGGGCCCGTTCCCGCAAAGAGTTCCTGCCCGTTGACAACGAGCACCAGTTCGTCGTCCCAGACCTTCAGCGTCAGGTCACACTGCTCACCAACCGGGCCCGGCAGAAGCCTGGCCGGTTTCTTGCCGTCCTGGATTGTGGCGGCCCTTCTGCCCGGGAGCAGCAGCACCGAACGCCATCGCGGTCCATCGGCGTCGAAGCTCAGCCCATACAGGATTCCGGCGCTCACATCGGCACCCGATTTCATCTTCGACAAGTCGATGTGCCCGTTGAGCTCGAAGCGCCGACCGAGTTTCGCCATGGAGATCAGCCGTGTTCCCCGTGACGAATAGCCCCCGCTCACCGTCCGCTCATCGACGACGTTCCACCTGCCCCAGATGATGCGCCACCCCGCCATGTATTCCTGGACCTCCATCCTGAACAGGAGCGGAACGGGCTCGGCGCTCGAGAGCCCCGCCGCGACTCGCTCCAGTTCCAGCCGGTCAACCAGGCCAACTTTGGCGCTGCCTTCCTTCGGCCCCAGCATGCCGATCGCCCGCTCGTACAGATCGCGGGCCCGGGCGTGCTCACCCATCTGCGCGGCTTCCCGCGCCTGCATCGCGGTCTCCGCGACGCTGCTGGTGTAGGCCGCGATATCCGTATAGATCTCGCTCGGAAATCCGTTCCAGTGATTGGTAATCGACTGATCGACGCGCCCGATTTTGCTCAGGTGCGGGCTGGCATCCTGAAAATGCCCGCTTCGCCAGGCCATTCCGATCAGCTCCGATCTGTACCGGTTCGCGTCGTCGGGGGGCTCCGCCTGCTTGATGTACTCATCCAGGATCGACTTGGCCCGTGCGTAGGCACCGGCCTGCGCAAGCACCCCGTCGGGGTCACCCGTCTCGTCGGCGACATCGATCAGCGTCTGGATGAAGACGAGGGGTACCTGGGTGTCGTATCTCTTCGTCTCCGCGCACCGGGTCCCGAACTCCCGCATCTCATCAACGCTGCCGCCCCATCGCGGGCGCAGCGCCCAACCCAACTTGTTGTAGGCTGGCATGTAATCGAACTCGGCCTTCACGGCCCTTTCGAACCAGAGTTCGATGTCCTCTTCCGGGGGGGTCCCGCCCCCCATGGCAACCTGCACCAGGTACGCTGCCGGCTCGGGTCGAGCGGGAATGGCCGCGTAGGCCGCGCTCAGATGCACGTAGGCCTGGCGAAGATGCGTTTCAAATCCATTCCATCCATCATCAGAGACGGTGTGGGCGTAACCGGTGCCGCGAGCCTCCCACGCTCTCCTGATCTCGTAGATGCCGCGGAGCGTGTCGACGGTCCATTGGTCCGCACCGGGCTGCGCGGCAAGTTGCTCACACAGCGAGCCGGCAAGATCCGAAGGAACAAGGCGTGACACCCGCACACCGAGGATGTCGACCAAGAGCCTCTGTTCCTTGGGGCCGTATACACCGCGCCGAACCGTCTCGACGTATGACCGCACTGCCGCGCCATAGAGCTCGCGGGCATCGGGGTGCTCCATCGATTCCAGCACACCAGCCAAGCGCGACTGTGCGTTCGCGAGGTACACGATCGGATAGTCGCTGTGCTCCAGGCCGGCAACCGCCCTTCGCAGCGACGGCTCGGCGGCGGCGCGCTTTCCCGGCTCGTCGAGAGCCACGGCATATCCGTATGCCACCATCGGGTCGTCGCATCCGGCTTGAAGAGCCTCCTTCGCGTATGTGACGATCTGCTGCCGGCCGAACCTGGTCAGCGTGCCGGCGAACGACCGCGCCGTCAGGTTCAGCACAAAGATCGCCGTCCGATCCGCCGGCGAGTGGTGGCTTTGGGAGAAGCGTTGGACGACGTTGGCCTGATGGAACTTGAGTTCTGCCCGTGAGAGTTCCGTCGAGTTGGGCTGAACGCCAAACGCCGAGGACACTCCAAGCGCCAGCGTCGCGAGGAGCCCCAACCTGAAAACGCGTGCGGGCATGGACGTACTCCTGACGACGGCGGGGCCCAGCCAGGGCCGGAACAGTAGGTCAGTCTGCGGACGTCTTAGTCTACCGTGCGGGGCCGGCCGCCTCCTCTTCGCGGCATCGCGCAAGGCCAAGGCCGCGCCGAATGATGCGGACCGGCTGAGGAAGTACCTGGGGAGGTTCGGGTTGTCGTGGGTTGGGATCGCGGCGGCTGGGTCTGGGGGCGGGGAATGGGTCATATGGGTCGTATAGGTCTGTGGGTCATATGTGGTAAGCTGTTGTGCATGAGTCGATTCCCCGTCGCGATCTTCCTCGGCATCGGCATCGCCGACGCGATCGGGGCGATCATGAGCTGGTCAAGAGGCCAGACCGGCGCCGCGCTCGGGGCGATTGCCGGATGGTTTGTCTTGGGAGGAATCCTCTGGCTCATCACGCGGCGGCCCGTACAGCGGTAGGCGACCCGGTTGCCAGTCAACCGACGCTGGTACGCTGGCACCCGTGAGGCCGCATCCGAGGATCAGGAAGACTGTGAAGTGGGGCGGCGCGGCGACGTGCGCCGTGCTGCGGCCGGCGGTTAGCGCGGATCGTTCGCGATCAAGTCCTTGGCGGCTTCGTCGGCCGACACCTTTTTCTGCGCGACGGAACATGCCATCTCGTTGATGTCCCCGGAACCCGTGCCGGCCGCGGACAGAAGCTTCACGGCTTCGTCGGCCGTCAGCTTCTTTTTGGAGACGTAGAAGGCGACTTCACCGATGTCTTGAGAGGTGGGGCGGGCGGCGGCGAGGAGTTTGGCGGCATCGTCGGCCGTCATCTTCTTGTCGGCGACGTAGAAGGCGACTTCACCGACGTTGTGGGAGGGGCCGCCGGCGGCGGCCAGGATTTTCGCGGCATCGTCGGCGGAGATCTTCTTCTGGGAGACGTAGAAGGCGAGCTCGCCGGCGGAGTCGTCGCCGGATGCGCCGCTGATCCGGGCCCAGATCGCGCGGACGATGATTCCGACGATGGCGGTGGCCCCGGTCCCGAGGCCGGAGATCAGGAGCGTGTTGTTGGTGAGGGCGAGGGTCATGCGGGGCACCTCCGCAGAGTGATTGGGAGGAAGGCGGCGCGGCGTTCAGGGGCATGGATCAAATCGTACGCGAGGATGCGGAAGACGGCGAAATGGGCCGGGGCGCTGGTGTGCGATCCGAAGATCGGCGGGAGGTATTGGTCCCGCGAGGCTCCGATCTGGCCGCTCGAAGCGGGCGTGCTCGCCGTAACGCTCGTGGCGTGGAGATCGGATAGGCGGGGTCGCCGCCTCGCCCGCATCGGCCACTGCCCCAACTGCAACTACGATCGCCGCGGCATCGCCGCCGATGTACCCTGCCCAGAGTGCGGGGCGGCAGCGATCGGTGCCGATACCCTGAAGATATGAAGCCGCGCCCGAGAACGAGGAAGGCGGTGAAGTGGGGTGGCGCGGCCGTTACCGCCCTTGTCGTCGCGGCGTGGATTGCGAGCAGGTGGTGGTGCGTCGGGTGGACGAGCGTGGAGGGGGGGAGCTGGGTGTCCCTCGGATGGGGACGGTTCGACGTCGGCCGGGACATTGCCGTGATCGGCGGTCGGGCCTTTCCTGGATGGCATGTCTGGCACCGGAACGACCTCTTCCTCTTCGATTTCTACTGGTGGTTTGATGTGCGTGTTTCCTCGCCGACCCAATCGCTCGGTATTCCTCTCTGGGCGCCGGCGGTGCTGACGACGGCGCTGTCGGCGGCCGCTTGGCGTCTCGACACTCCCGCCCGCCGCCGCGCCCGCGTCGGCCACTGCCCCAACTGCGGCTACGACCGCCGCGGCATCGCCCCCGATGTACCCTGCCCGGAGTGCGGGGCAGTCTCCAGCACGAAGGTGTAGTGATTCCCTATCGAGGCACTGTCAGATGCGAATCGCGAGCCTCCTCCTCCTGTCCCTCGGCTTGGGTTTCATCGCCACGGTGGCGGTGGCCTGGGGTCTCGCCGCGTGGCTCCCTCAGAAGGGCGCGGGTTGGGAGAAGCGCCAAATCTACGATCCCTCGCGCGATGACTTCAGCTGCCTCGTGATGATGTCCGAATACCGCCGCGTCGCAGCCGTGCGGCGGGCGTGGAACGTCGTGTACCCGGCCGTTCATCGAATCGTCTTGCCGTTCCGCGACGCGATTGCCGATCCGCTGGAGGTCGGCGGCCACGCGCCGCACTTGCACGGGTCGTCATGGGGACGCGCACCGGCCGTACTGGCGGAACCGCGCAGCTCGCCGCAGGACGGCTGCGATCACGCGACCGGCTGGCCCGCCCTTGCAGGCTGGTACGGGATGTCGCGGACCGTGTCGTCCTCCGGTGGGACGCAGTTCGATTTCCTCGGCGGCGTCGAGCTGCCGCGACCAGCCTCCGCGCCCGGCTACCCATTCCTCGGCTCCTGGTACGAAGCCTGGAAACTTCGCGCCCTCCCGCTCCGGCCGATCTGGCGGGGCCTCGCCATCGACACCGCGTTCTACGCCGGTGTGTCGTTCCTGTTCCTCCGCGGCGCGGCGGCCGCTCGTCGCGCCCACCGCCGCCGTCGCGCCCGCTGCACGCGCTGCGCCTACGACCTCACCGGCCTCCAGCCCGGTGCGCCGTGCCCGGAGTGCGGGGCAGCAGCGGTTGGTGCCGATACCCTAAAGGTGTGAAGCCGCACCCGAGGATCAGGAAGGCGGTGAAATGGGGCGGGGTGGTGCTGACCGCCCTGCTCCTGACGGCGTTGGTCGCCAGCGCGTGGCGGACGTTCGTGTGGGCGTGCACCTGGGGGCCATGGGCGGCCATCCATCCATGCCGGCCGTGTGGAGATTTGCACGGCCGAATACGTCCCTCAAGAAACGTTCGCATCGCGGTGGTTCGTCTTCAAGCGATCGGATCCGTATCTATTGTGGCGGTTCAACTGGGGAGCGCCGCTGAACGACTTCGAGACGCCAATCTGGATTCTCGTGGTTCTGACGGCCATGCCGACCGCCTCCGCCTGGCGCCTCGACACCCTCGCCCGCCGCCGTGCCCGCATCGACCAATGCCCCAAGTGCAACTACGACCGCCGCGGCATCGCCGCCGGTGTGCCGTCCCCGGAGTGCGGAGCGCCGCCCGCCACAGCCTGAGCACCGGTTCTGTAGTTGTCAGGCGCCGAGTACAGGCGACCGCCGGACGCGCCGGCTCGTCAACAGCACAACGACGAGCGCAACCGAGCCGGCCCCCGGCGCGGGGATGTGCGCCACGAATGCCGTCACGGTCCCAGACCCAAGGTGCGCGCGTCCGACGAAGGTCAGCCCGTCGGCCGACATCCCGTCGACAGCCTCAAGCGTGTACCCCTGCAGGTTGAGGCCGTGCCTGCCGCTGAGGAAGCCTGCGAGCGAGCTGAACCCCCGCCCCTCCTCCCAGATGAACGGAACGAGGCTGTTCCCGACCAGCGAGGTGCCGGCAAAGGCGTCTCCCGCGCCGGTCATGTCCGAGATCAGGTTGAAGCTTGCCCCCATGAATGCTCCGAGGTGCCGCAGCGGCTGGCCCTCGCGCCAGAGGAAGATCGGCCCGCCCTCGGTCCCCGCGATAATCGATCCGTCGAACGACGCGACGAGCGGCTCGGCGGCACCGCCGGGCGGTGCCAGGAACTGGGCCGCTCCGCTCGGCGCCCATCGGACGCCGGTCACCGCCCCCGCGGGCATCGTCCATCCGGTTGCGAAGCGCCCATCGCCGGAAACGTTGGAGAGGTTCCCCTGTCCGAAGAGCTGGAGGTTGATCCGGCCCGTCGCCTCCGACCATCGAAACGGCTGATTCGCGCCGTACAGGCTGCCCACGATGACCTGTCCGTCGTCGGAGACGGCGCGTGCGACCGAATCCTGGTCGCCGAATCCGGGAAGGTTCCTGAGCAGCCGCTGGCCATGGTCCGGCGTCCAGACAAAGCCGCCGGTGATCGCGCCCACGTCGGCCCCGCCCACGATGGTGGAGCCGTCGAAGGAGATGTCGTGCCCCCAGCCGGGCCCGATGTTCAGCAGCGTCCGCGACTGGACGTCGTACCGAAACGCGAGGCTGAAGTTGCTCAGCAGCACGTACGGTCCATCGCCGGAGACGCCGCCGACGCCGTTCACGCCGGCACCCGCCTCGGCGACCAACGGCCTGAAGTAGTTCGCCGGCGGCCCACCGCCGTCCGGTTGGGCCATCGCCGCGGAGCAAACCGTTGCGCCGACCGCGAGCGCGGCCACCCCCCGGGCGTTGAATGGCACAGGCATGCCTCTTCCTCCTCCGACACCGTTCGAGCACTGCGGTGCCGATCTCGTCTCACCACATCATACAAAGACCGCCGCGGCGGCCGCGGCAAGGAGGTCCCCGCTTCAGGGTTGCAATCCTGCGCGCCAAATCGGGGGAATAGGTGCAGATTCTCTTGCGATTCCGCGGCCCGCACGTAGAGTGGCTAGACCGTGAACGTGGGCAAGGGCCCAGCCCTAAGGCCCAGGGCCTAGGGCCTAAGGCCTGGTGGGGGGACGGGATGGGGACACCGAATACAGCGACGTGGTGCGGACGCGCTGGCTCCCGCTGCTTACTGCCTTCTGCTCGCTGCGTACTCCTCGCGCGTGCGCGCACATATTGGCGGCCGCTAACCGCATCAACTC
>JBGPJM010000049.1:0-25765 GCA_041485385.1 Phycisphaerae bacterium
ATGGTCGGGGCGCTGGTGATGAGCTTCGGGCGCGTGCCCGTGACGGCGATCGACGGGTGGGGCCCGGGGGGCGTGGGGGGCGTGGGTGGGGGGGTGGGGCCGGCCCTGACGCTGATCGCGGGGATTTCCGGGGCGGGGTTCGAGTTCGCCCTGCGGGTCGCCGCGCCGGTCCTGTGCATCATCCTCGTGGAAACGATCGCGTCGGCGCTGGTGATGAAGACGATGCCGCAGATCAACATCATGAGCATCGGGTTTGCCGTCAAGGTCGTGGCCGGGTTCGTGGCGGCGATCGCGGCCCTGGGGACAATCGAGCAGATCATCGGGGACGAGGTGATGGGGGTGTGCGGGGCCATGATGAAGTGGGCGGGCGGCTGAGTCGGGGCGGGGGCGGCGGGTGGCGGGGGGGGGTTGCTTGCGGTCGGATCGCGACGTGTTCTCCGGTCTCCCTGGCGTCGAGATGAGGTTCAAGGATCCATGCCCGAGGAACTCGGCGAAAGAACGGAACAACCGACCTCCCGCCGGCTGAGCCAGGCGAGGCGGCGGGGGCAGCTCGCCAAGAGCGCGGACTTCTCTTCGTCGGTGGAGCTCATCGGCGCCCTGATCATCCTGCTCACGCTGGGGACGGGCCTGGTGAATGGGCTGGCGGCGGTGCTGCGGACGCTGCTGGGAGGGCGGGGCGTCGCCGTGCTCTCGCTGAACTCGGTCGGCGAGCTCATGCGGTGGTCGATGTGGCGCGGGGTGTGGCTGGTCGCGCCGATGGTGCTGCTTATCGTGGCGGTGGGCGTGCTGGCGCAGTTCCTTCAGGTGGGGTGGCTGCTGACGCTCGAGCCGCTGAAGCCCAACATCGGCAGGCTGAACCCGCTCGGGGGGGTGAAGAAACTGCTGGGGCGCCGCAGCGCGGTCAAGGGCCTCGTGAGCGTGCTGAAACTGGCGGTTGTGCTCGTGGTGGTGGTGCTGGTGCTGCGGGCGCAGGTCAGACAGATCGCGGGGCTGCCGGCGCTGGGCGCGGTGGCGGCGCTGGCGATGAGCGGGAAGATCGTCCTCAAGTTGATCACCTGGATGCTTGTGCTGATGCTGATCATCGGGCTGCTGGACCTTATGTACCAGCGGTGGCAGCGGACGAAGGACCTGAAGATGACCAAGCAGGAGGTGAAGGACGAGCGGAAGAGCATGGAGGGCGACATGGAGGTCAAGGCCCGCCGGCTGCGGATGGCGCGTCAGATGCTGTTGCAGCAGCTGCGCAGGGACGTGCCGACCGCGGACGTGGTGGTGACGAACCCGACGCACTTCGCGGTGGCCATCAAGTACGACCAGGACAAGATGGCCGCGCCGAAGGTTGTGGCCAAGGGGGCGGACTACATGGCCTTCCGGATCCGAGAACTGGCCGTGGCGTCGGGGGTGCCGATCGTCGAGAAGCCGGCGCTGGCGCGGGCGTTGTACGCGGAGGTGGCGGTGGGCCGGCATATCGCGCCGGAGTTCTTCCAGGCCGTGGCGGAGATCCTGGCGTACGTGTACAGGCTGAAGGGCAAGGCGGCGTGACCGTCGTGGACCGGTGACTAGAGACGCGGGCGGGTCGGGGCGGATGTTCAGGAGTTCCTCGTGGCGACAGCGGTGACCAGCAGGAGCGGGAGGATCGGGGCGGGGCGCGTGGTGCTGCCCGGGTGGGTGCACGCGCTGAAGGAGCACCGCGGGCTGATCGTGCCGGTGGCGTTCGTGGCGCTCCTGGCGGTGATTCTCGTGCCGCTCCCGCCGGTGATGCTGGACGTGCTGATCTGCCTGAACATCACGGTGGCGGTCATCATGCTCCTGACCACCATCTACATGGACCATCCGCTGGATTTCAGCGTGTTCCCGTCGCTGCTCCTGGCGACAACCCTGCTCCGGCTGGTGCTGAACATCGCCTCGACGCGCCTCATCCTGAGCGCCAAGGCGAGCACGCCCCAGGACGCCATCGGCGTGGCGGGGCACGTGATCAGCACGTTCGGGAGCTTCGTCGCGGGCGATTCGCTCGTGGTGGGCATCATCATCTTCCTGATCCTGGTCGTGGTGCAGTTCGTGGTGATCACCAAGGGCGCGACCCGCATCAGCGAAGTCGCCGCGAGGTTCACCCTAGACGCGATGCCCGGCAAGCAGATGGCGATCGACGCGGACCTGAACGCGGGGACGATCGACGAGAAGGAGGCCCGGCGCCGGCGGGAACGGATCTCGCAGGAGGCGGACTTCTTCGGAGCGATGGACGGTGCGTCGAAGTTCGTCCGCGGCGACGCGGTGGCCGGGATCATCATCACGTTCATCAACATCGCCGGCGGGTTCGCGATCGGGACGATCGAGCGGGGCTGGCCGGCGGGTCAGACCGCGCACGTCTTCACCACCCTGACGATCGGCGACGGCCTGACGGCGCAGATCCCGGCGTTCGTGATCGCCATCGCCTCGGCGCTGATCGTGACACGCTCGGGGTCGAAGCAGCAACTCGGGAAGGAGCTGACGGGCCAGCTCGCCAGCCAGCCCATGGCGCTGTTCATCACGGCGGGCTTCCTGGGGATGCTCGCGCTGACGCCCCTGCCCAAGCTGCCGCTCCTGGTCACCGCCGTCGGCCTGGCCGCGATCGGCGTGAGCATGAACCGGGCGACGCGGACCAAACAGCAGGCCGCCAGCTCGGAGGAGGCGGCGAGGAAACTCGCCAAGGCGGAGCCGCCCGCGGCGGAATCGCTCCTGAAACTGGATACGCTGGAGCTCGAGGTTGGGTACGGGCTCGTGCGGCTCGTGGACGTGAACCAGAAGGGCGATCTTCTGGAACGGATCAGCGCGATCCGGCGGCAGGTCGCCGCGGAGATGGGGTTCATCGTGCCGCCCGTGCGGATCAGGGACAACATGCAGCTCGTGCCGGAGGAGTACCGGATCAAGATCAAGGGCAACGTCGTGGCGCGCGGCCAGACGATCCCGGGCAAGCTGCTCGCGATGGACTCGGGGATCGCGTCCGGAAGAATCGAGGGCATCCGGACCAAGGAGCCGGCGTTCGGGCTGGATGCCTGGTGGATTGACCCGGCGCTCAAGACCCGGGCCGAGACGATGAACTACACGGTGGTGGACCCCTCGAGCGTGCTGGCGACGCACCTGACGGAGATTGTGAAACAGCACGCCGACGAGCTGCTCACGCGCGAGGAAGTGAACAACCTGCTGGCGCAGCTCAAAGAGAAGAGCCCGAAGCTCGTGGAGGAGGTCGTGCCGGCGGTGGTCAAGCCGGGCGAGCTGCAGAAGGTTCTGCAGAACCTGCTGAAGGAGCGCGTGCCCGTGCGGGATCTGGAGACGATCCTGGAGACCCTGGCGGACTGGGGCACGAAGACCAAGGACATGGACGTCCTGACCGAGTACGTGCGCAACGCCCTGCGCCGGACGATCTGCCAGCAGTACGCGACGCCGATCGATGCCTCGCCCGTCAGCGGAGGCTCCCTGGCCGGGCTGGGCGACGGCGCGCAGCGTATCGTGTGCGTGACGCTCGACCCCGCGCTCGAGGACCTGATCAACGGGTACATCGACCGGTCGACGGCCGGGACGGCCGTAACGATGCCCGCGGCGGTGGCCTCCAGGGTCGCGTCGCACATCATCGGGTCGCTGAAACAGGTGACGGCGGGCGGGCACCAGCCGGTGGTGCTGGCGTCTCCGCAGGTGAGGGCCGTCGTGAGGCAGCTGCTCCAGCCGCACCTGCCGAACGTGGCCGTGCTGGGGTACAACGAGGCTGTGGCGGGGGTGGAGGTCGAGTCGATGGCGCTGGTGGGGCCGCCGGCGGAGGGCTTGGCGGCGTGAGAGGTCCCCATCGCCACGACGGGCGAGGGCAAACGGCATGATTCGACACAGATTGGCACGAACGGGGAGAAGAGGTCGATGAGAGAGGACGGAGCCGTTTTCTTCTCCGGCTCTTTCGTGCGTTCGATGGACCCGCACTGAAATGATCTGACATGAACAGTATTTAACACGGGCGAGGCGGGTCGCGGGCTGTTCGCCCGCGGGACGGCAAGACACAGGCAGGACGCCGGTGTCGAGTCCATTCGACGGCCAAGGACGGCGCCTATGCAGCTACGAGCATTCCGTGGAAAGACGATGGCCGACGTCCTGTCGGCCGTGAAGCGAGAACTCGGCCGGGACGCCGTGATCGTTCATACGCGGACGTTCAAGCTCGGGGGAGTGATGGGGATCGGGGCGAGGTCCATCGTGGAGGTCATCGCGGGGGCCGGGAAGGGGTCGAAGCCGGCCGAGAAAGACGCCGCGGCCGCCGCGCGCCGAGCGACGAGGCGCACAGCGGAGCTCCAGAGCAGCGAGGCGACCGTGCGGCGGGGCGGAGCCAACGGGGCCGTGGTCTCAACGGCGGCGAAGATCGCAATCCCGCAGAAAATGAGCCTGGCGACAGCGGACACCGATCCGGCGGCCAGGGTTGCCGGCAGCGGAGAACTGCTGCGGGTGCGGAAGCGGCGGTTGGCCGAGGGTGGGGCGTCGGGCAGAGTGAAGTCGGTCGCGGACGCCGCGCCGGAGATGGTGGGCGAGGACGAGGCCTTGCCGTCCGGGCGCTTGGGTATCCAGGAAGCCGAGTGCGCGGTGAAACGCGTGGTCCGGATGGCGATGTCCGGTTCGTCATCGGCGCGGGCCGGGCGGGAGGCGAGATGGGCGCCCAGCGAGAGCCTGGAGCAACAGGGACGACCCGCCTCCGAAGCGACGCGCCCGGACCTCGAGGACGAAGTCGCGGAAATCAAGCGCATGGTGGGCCAGATGCTGCGGTCGACTGGCGCGGCGCCGGCGGCCAGTGTGGCGGAGGCGGGCGCGTCGAACATGCCCGAGGCCCTGTACAAGCACTATCTGAAGCTGCTGGCGGGGGAGGTCGCAAAGGACCTTTGTGACCAGATCGTCGGCGCGGTCCGTGCAGAGCTGACCGACGAGGCGATGACGGACGATCGGGCGGTTCGGGCGGCGGTGCTCCGGCACCTGGCCGCGAGGATCCCCGTGGCCGAGGAGATGGCGGCGCCGATGCGCGGGCGGGACGGGCGCCCCCGGGTGCTCGCGCTGGTCGGGCCGACGGGTGTGGGCAAGACGACGACGGTGGCGAAACTGGCCGCCGCGTACCGGCTGAAGCATGGCCGCAGCGTCGGGCTGATCACGTGCGACACCTACCGGATCGCGGCGGTCGAACAGCTGAAGACGTACGCGAGCATCATCGGCGTGCCGCTGAAGGTCGCGATGACGCCCGAGGAGATGGCGCAGGCCTGCCGCGAGCTCGGCGAGTGCGACGTGATCCTGATCGACACGGCGGGTCGGTCACCCTCCGACGACGTGCGGCTGGAGGAGCTGCGACGCTTCCTGAACGCGGCGCAGCCTCATGAAACGCACCTCGTGCTGTCGAGCGCGGCGAGCCAAACGTCGCTCCTGCGGGCGGCGGGGCGGTTCGCGCCGGTGGCGCCCAACAAGGTCATCTTTACGAAGCTCGACGAGGCCGTCGGGTTCGGCGTGCTGCTGAACGTCGCGCACCGGATCGACGCGGATCTGTCGTTCGTGACGACCGGCCAGCAAGTGCCGGACCACATCGAGGCGGGGCGCGCGGATCGGCTGGCGCGGCTTGTGCTCGAAGGGGAGTTCACCTCATGAATGCTCAAGACACCGGCGACGAGCGGCGTTCGGCCGCGGCAACGGAGGCCGGCGGCGTCGCGATCATCGACGACCAGGCCTCTCGCCTTCGGGCGCTCGTGCTGGCGCTGGGGGGCGACCTCGGCGCCGCCAGGCCCGCCCCGGACCGGCCCGGCGACGGTGAGCCCGCGCGTGCTCCGCGGCTTGTCCCCGGCACGCGGGCGAAGGTCATCACGATCTCCTCGGGAAAAGGCGGCGTGGGCAAGACGAACACGGCGGTGAACCTCTGCATAGCGTTGACGCGGATGGGCGCGCGGGTGACCCTGATGGATGCGGACCTGGGGACGGCCAACGCGGACGTCGTATGCGGGCTGATGCCCTCGGCGAGGCTGGAGCACGTGATCCACCCCGCGCCATCGTTCGACGGTGGGTATCGGCGGCTGCACGACATCCTGATCGATGCGCCCGGCGGTTTCCGGCTCGCTCCCGGGACGGCGGGCGTGGCGCGGATGGCCGACCTCGGGCTGGAGCAGCGCGGGCAGCTCTTGGCGGAACTCGAACAGCTCGGGTCCGACGCGGACGTCCTGGTGATCGACGCGGCCGCGGGGGTGGGGAGCACGGTGACCTCGCTCATGGACGCGGCGGACCTGGCGATCGTGGTCACGACGCCGGAGCCGACAGCGATCGCGGACGCCTACGCGGTGATCAAGTGCGACCTGACGCGCCGGCGGGAGGCGGGCGCACGAGTGAACGGGGCGTCGCATAACCTGTCGCTCCTGGTGAATCAGGCCGCGGACGGCCTGGAGGCCAGGTCGGTGCACGCGCGGATCGCCTCGGTGTGCGCGAAGTTCCTCGGATTGGAGCTTTCATTCGAGGGGTGGATCGAACAGGACATGCATGTATCGGAGTCTGTTCGTGCGAAGAAGCCCTACATGTTGCACAGCCCGGACTGTCACGCGAGCCGCGACATACAGCGGGTCGCCGGTTCGATCACACAACGCCTTGGGCTCCGCGGGTTGCACGCCCCGAAGGAGAACGGGCTCGCCGTGAAAGGGGGCAGGCTGTCGCGACTGTTCCGGCGCGGGGTGGCTGAGTAAACCGAAATGGCTGTGATCGGCGCGGGCCGAATTGGATTGTGTAGTGGAAACGTCCGATGGAGGACGATCTGTGGTACCTCGCAGGCCTGGCGCCTGCTTCTTCGAGGGACGGCGTTGACCCCAGGAATCCCGGCAAAAGTGGTTGCCTCGTCGATGGGGTTGGCCGCGTTCGTGGTGGCGGTGGTGGCGGGTCTGGCCGCGGACAACCCGACGGAGAACATCCTGGTGCGCGCCCTGGTCAGCCTGTGCGGGTGCTACGCCGCGGGCTTCATCGCGGGCACGGTGGCGGAGCGCGCGGTGATGGAACGGATCGACGAGTACCTGAAGACCAATGCGATCGAGGAGCCGGGCGAAGCCAGAGCGCCCGGCGCGCCCGCGGCGGGGGGCGGCGCGGGACGCGCGACAGTGACATGAAATTTTCTTGAAACGACTTGCGTGCCGCCGGACTTTGATATACTGCGGGCGGCCAGGGCCACGGAACGGTCATGAGCCACGGATCGATGAGCGGGTGCAAGGGTTGCACGTGCTCAGAGGAAGATGGTCAAGGAGCGGGCCATGTCAAGGATGAGGACGCTGTCGTCAGGCAGCCGGGGCGGCGGGCGGTACGCGGCGGAACATGCCGAACCTTCAAACATTCCGAGTCGGTACGACTCCATGCCCATGCGGGAGGTGTGGAAGGAGTACCAGCGCGAGCGCCCGGAGGAGATCCGCAACTACCTGATGGAGAAGTTCCTCCCGCTCGTGCGCTACAACGCCGAGCGCATCTACACGCGACTGCCCGACGAGGTGGACATCCAGGATCTGATGTCCGCCGGGCTCTTCGGGTTGATGGACGCGATCGACGCGTTCGACCTGGAGCGCGGCGTGAAGTTCGAAACGTACTGCGCGCCGCGGATCCGCGGCGCGATCCTCGACGAACTCCGCTCGATGGACTGGGTGCCGCGCCTGGTGCGCCATCGTACGTCGCGGGTCGAGGGCGCCCGGCAGAAGTACGAGATGGAGTTCGGCCGCGCCCCGACCGACGACGAGCTGGCGACGCAGCTGAACCTGGAGGGGGAGGAGTTCGACAAGTACATCCGCGATGGGTCGGCCGTGGGTGTGTCGAGCCTCGCGCGGAAGTGCTTCCATTCCGACGGGAACAAGGACGTCCGCGAGATCGACGTCATCAAGGACGAATCGCAGCACAACCCGTTCTCCGAGATCCAGCGGAAGGATGTCAAGGACCTGATCACCAAGGGGCTCTCGCGGGCCGAGCGGCTCATCGTGGTGCTCTACTACTACGAAGAGATGACCATGAAGGAGATCGGCGCGACGCTCGATCTCTCCGAGTCGCGCGTCAGCCAGATGCACTCCTCGATCCTGGCAAGGCTGAAGGCCCAGATGCAGCACAAGGCACGCGAGCTCGAGCCGGTGGAGTAGACGCACGCGGGCGTGGGAGGGACTGACGCGGCAGGCGCGCTCAACAGAACGACACCCAATGGAGCCCCGGCAACCTCGATAGAGGGAGCCGGGGCTCACACGTTTCGCGTTGCGCGAGCACAGAGGGATTAGAACGCCCGGCCCGGGGTCGCGCCAACAATGCCTGTGAACGGGGCCGGGGGGTTCAGAGCTGACGCGGGGGGCGGGCTGTGCATGCGTCCAACGCCCACCATCGCCGCCATCGCCCTGGGCTCCAACGTCGGTGACCGGCGGGGGCACATCGACTATGCGCTGGACTCGATCGCCGAGATGGAAGGGACGGACGTCGTCGCAACGTCGTCGTTCCACGAAACGGCGGCGGTCGGGCTCGCCGGCGGGGTGGACCCGGGGGGACCCTACCTCAACGGCGCGGTGGTCGTGCGGACCACGCTGGCGCCCCGTGAGCTGCTGAGGGAGCTGCTGCGGATAGAGCGCCAGCGAGGCCGGAGCCGCAGCGATGCGGACAAGTGGGGGCCGCGCACGCTGGACCTGGACCTGCTGGTCTACGGCGATCTGGTTATGCGGGAAGCGGATCTGGTGCTGCCGCACCCGTGGATGGAGGGACGGTCGTTTGTTCTCGAGCCGCTGGCGGAGATCGCTCCGGGCCTGGTGGTGCCCTCGGCGAGCGGGCGATCGGAGACGGTCGCGGAGTTGACGTCGGCGCTGAAAAACAGGAGGAAGTCCGAGTATGCGGTGTGACCGTGGATCGGCGCAGCGTTGGTCGGTGGCGGGTGCCGTGCTCGCGGCCCTCGTCACCGTTGCCGCGGCCGCGGCGCAGGTCGAGAAGATACGCACGGTGCAGCCGGGGGTGGCCCTCACCGATGCCCACGCGGCGTACGCGGGCGAGCCGACGGCCGAGCGGGTGCGGATCGCCATCCGGGCGCGGGCGGGAGCGCTGTTGCGGGAAGAGATGGTGGTGCGGATCAGGCCGGGCAAGGCCGGGAATCATGAGCCGCGCCGCGTGGCCCTGGAGCTGGGCGAGCTGCGCGTGGTGACGGTCGACGGGACGCTGCTGGCGACCAATATCCGGAACGAGACGGCGTGCTACGCGGCGGAGTTCGATGGGGAGGTGACGACGGCGGTTCTCGACAGGCTGCTGCCGCCGTTGCCGGTGCCCCAGCTCGCGCTGGCCGGCGCGTCGGATCCGTCGGCGGGCGGCGCCGGGACTGCCGAGGTCTCCGACGGGTGGACGCCGTACACGCCGCACATCGTTTGGGAGCGCGGCACGATCGACGAAGTGAAGCGGTCCGACGTCGTTGTGCTGACGGGCCGGAGCGAGCCGGCGCCGGACGGGAGCGGGTTGAGCGGAACCGTGGCGGTAGCGATCGACGTGCACACGGGAAGGCTGCGCCGTCTGGAGGCCAAGCTGGCCGACGGCGATCTCGAGCTGACGATGGAGTTCGACCCGATCGCGACCGAACCCGCCCCGGTGTGGTCGATCAGCGAGACCGGCCGAACGCGCCTGAAGCAGCTGAGTGAACTGCGGGCACGCCCGGGGGATCTCGTGCCCGGGCGCCCCGTGCCAGAGATCGGTCTGATCGATCTTGATTGGAAGCCGTGGGAGATCAGGAGCGTGCTGGGGCGGGAGGGGGCGGCGAAGGTCGACTGGCTCGCGCTGGTGCTGGTCACCGACGCGGGCGCGGAGGACGGCGCGGCGGCAAAGTCCGCGGTCGAGCCGTTGCTCCTGCGGCCGCAGCAGAGCGGACAGGGCGCGATGGTGGTCGTCTTCATCGCCGGCGGCGCGGGGGCGGATACTCGCGCGAAGGTGCGCGCCGCCGCGGAGCGCTGGGGGCCGGGGATGCTGTGGACGGCCTCGCGCGAGAAGACCCTGGACAGGTTCGCGCCGGGGGCAGGGGCGGCCCTCGTGATCATCAGCGCCGACCGCACGCTGCGGTGCATCGTCGCGCTGGACGGACGGGGAGCGGACAGCGCACGAATCGCTGAGGAGGTGCAGGCGTGCCTGAGCCCGGGCGCGGTGTCGCTGCCCGCGCCGCTGGGGGAAGCGCCGCCACGATGAGCGTGTTGCGTGAGCGCGTCGCTCGTACGCGCGTCTGGCCGTCGTCACTCACGGCGGCTGGATCAGCGTGCCGATCGGGTCCTTCGGGTCGGCCGTGATCGCGCGCCGGATATTGCCGCGGGCCTTGAAGTCGAAGACCAGCACGGGGATGCGCTGCTCGCGGCACATGGTGATGGCGGTCATATCCATGACGCCGAGGTTCTTGGCGATGGCCTCTTCGAACGTGAGCCTCGTGAACCGCTTCGCAGAGGGATCCTTGCGAGGGTCGGCGGAATAGACGCCATCAACCTTGGTGGCCTTGAGCAGCAACTCGCATTCCAGCTCAGTCGCCCGGAGGGCCGCGCAGGTGTCGGTGGTGCAGAACGGGTTGCCGGTGCCGGCCACGAGGATGACCACGCGTCCCTTGTCCAGGTGGTGCAGGGCGCGCCCGCGTATGAACGGCTCCGCGACGGCTCGGATCTCTATCGCCGACATGACCCGGGAGTCGATCCCGATGTGCAGCAGCGCCTCCTTCAGCGCCAGCCCGTTCATCACGGTCGCCAGCATGCCCATATGGTCGGCTACGGCCTGGTGGATGTGCGCGGCCTTGGCGAACTTGGCCCCGCGGACGTAGTTGCCCCCGCCAACGACGACGGCTAGCTGCGCACCGGTTTGATAGGCTGCCCTGACCTCCGAGGCGATCAGCGACAACTCCTCCGGGTCGATCCCCTGTGACCCGGGCGCACAGAACGCTTCGCCGGAGAGCTTCAGAAGGACGCGGTGGTAGGGGGTCTGGCCAGCCTCCGCAGGTGCAGGAGCGGCGTGCTGGGTTGGCATGAGAGGGTGTCCGGAAGGCCGGGGCGGCCGAGGGTTGGGATCAGAACGGGGAACCGTGGGCGGTTTCATCCGTCCGATTGAATCGGAAGGGCGCGCTGCCGTCAAGGCCGGTCGGAACTGCGCGCACGGCCCGGGCGGGAGATGATCGGTATCCAGCCCGAACCGTATGCCGCGCCACTGCGAACAGTTCGAGCCGGAGGGGACAGCGGCGGCAGGGACGGGACGGGGGTACCGTATAGGACTGTGGTGGCGTGGGGCCGGGGCGGCCGATGTCGGATAAGCCATGATGCAACCGGCGCCAAAAGATGGTTTCCGAAGGGGTCCGGGCCCGGCATTCGCTCAAGGCTCTCCGGGTCGCCAATCGATGGCCACCGCCGGCTGGGCCGAGGAGGGCGGGCCGAGTCTTCATCGGCAGATCGGTGTTTGGGCTTTCCGCGGATCTATGGCGGGCTTCGGCGTGTCCTTGCTCGTTCACCTGCTCTTCCTCTTGATCGCAGCGATCTGGACGGTGGGGGTGGGCCAGGCGGGCGGGGCAGGGGGCGACGCCGGTCGGGGCGAGATCGAGCTCGCCGTGATGAGCGATACCGAGCTCAGCGCGCTCCAGGGCGCGTCGCTCGAGGTGGAGACGCCGACGATCGCCGACGCCGCGAGTATCTCGGCGGAGCTACCCGAGATGCTCGCGCCGGTCGCCGACTCGGGCGGATCTCCAGGACTGCCGGGCGCCGCCGACGGCATCGGCAACGTGGGGGACGGCATGGGCGGCGCCGGCGGCGACATCGGCCAGGGAGCCGGGCTCGGCGAGAGCGGCTCGGGCGGCGGCGGGGCAGCGAGCTTCTTCGGTGTCGAGGCCACCGGCACGCGATTCGCCTACATCGTCGACACCTCAGGCTCGATGCAGGGCGCCAAGATGGGGGCGATGAAGGTCGAGCTGCTCGAGTCGATCAAGACGCTGCTGGAGCACATGCAGTTCTTTGTGTCGTTCTTCTCCAACGACGCGATGCCGATGGGCCAGCGCCTGAAGTGGACACCCGCCAGCGACACGGGGAAGAAATGGGCGGCGGATCAGGCGATGCAGCAGCAGGCGTACGGCGGGACAAACCCGCTGCCGGCGTTCCAGGTCGCCTTCGATATGACGCCCCGCCCCGACGCGATCTACTTCATGACCGACGGCCTCTTCGATGAGGGCGTCGCGGCGGAAGTGGCGAAGATGAACAAGCGTGGGCGGCGGGTGCCGATCCACTGCATCGCCTTCGACGTGCAGGAAAAGGGCGTGGAGCAGTTGATGAAGCGGATCGCCGAGGACTCCGGCGGGCGCTACACAGCGGTACCGCTGGGCGCTGTCCCGTCTCGTCCCACGGCGCCCATCAAGCCGGCGGCGCCACGGAGCCCGCGATGAAGCGTCGGCTGGCCTGCCTGCCCATGGCGTGGGCGGTCGCGGTGACCGGCGCCGCGTCGTCGGCGCAGGTCACTCTCCGCGCCGGCGATGGATCGATCGAAGGACGGGTCAGGAGCGTGTCGATCGAGGGCGTGCTCGTGACCCTGGGGGAAAGCGGCGCGACCCAGGCCGACCAGCGGCTCATCGGGTGGGACAGGGTCAAGCTCGTGGAGGGCGAGGCGGCGCAGAAGGCCGCGCAGTTCACGCAGTTGTCCACCGAAGCCTGGCGCGCCAGGTCGAGGGCCGAGCGCGGCGACTGGGGCGCGGCCGAGCCGCTTTTCGAGCACCTCTTCACGCAGCTGGAAGGCAAGGACGGCCCCACCGCGGCCCTCGTCGCCGAGGGGCTGCTGCGTTGCCGGCTCCGTCGCGGCGCGCAGGGCGTCGCCGTGTGGCCGTGGCTGGAATGGCTCGGAATCATGGAGCGAAGCGGCGGCTTGGGGGCGGCCGGCTCCAAGACCCGCGCGGGCTGGTTGGGGGGGAACATCGATCCCGGCCAGTCGGGGGCCGCGGGGCGGGCGGTGGACGAGGAAACCGGCCTGGCTGTGGCGTTGCCACCGGTATGGGTCGGCGGGAGCGCCGGGGTGCTGGCGGGGGCCCCGGAGTGGGAGCGGTTCCGTGATCGCGGCGGCGAAGTCGGCGAGCTTGCGGCGCTGTATGAGCAGGCGTCCAGGTACGAGGCCGGATTGCCCGTGGGCGTCCCGACGGCCGGCAGCGAGAGCCCGGGAGTCCGCCTGGTGCATGACATCGTGGTCGCGAGAATCGGCAGCGACGAGGAACGGAAGGCGGCCCGCTCGGCCCTGAACATGCGGATATCCCCGGCGCCGACGGGGAGCGGGGTAACGAAGAAGCCCGCGCCCTTGCCGCCACGGTGGCTGGAGGCCTGGTGCCGCGCCGCGATCGGGCGGTCCTTGCTGCGTGAAGCCGACGAGGCCTCCCGGATGCAGGGCGTGATCGAGCTGCTCCATCTTCCCGCTCGCTTCGCCTCCGACCAGCCCTACCTGACCGGCGTGGCGCTCGCCGAGGCCAGTGCGGCGCTGGCGGACCTGGGTGACGCGGCCGGCGCAGCGGCGCTGAAATCCGACCTGGCCAGCAGGTTCCCCTATCACCCGGCGCTGGAGTGGGGGCGGATCAACCGGCCGTCGGGGACCGGCGTGCAGAAGGACCCCGAGCGATCGCGCGGTGGCGGGGTGAATGGGGGCGGATCGGTGAAGAAAGGCGGAACATGAGCGTGACGGGATTTGTGCTCCACGTGGCGGCCGCTGTCGTCGGGCAGACCGGGGCGACGCCGCCCGCGGCGCCCGCGCTGCACAAGACCCTGCTGGATTACATCACAGCCGGCGGGGTGGTCGGCTACCTGCTCGTGCTGCTGTCGTTCGTTGCGCTGGCGTTGGCGATCATGAACCTGATTCAGCTCAGGCGGAGCCAGCTCGCGCCGCCCGACTCCGTGATGCACCTCGACCAGCTTATCCGCGCCGGCCGCATGTCGGAGGTCACGGCCTACTGCCAGATCCCCGAGGCGGCCTCCTTCCTTACCCGGGTCCTGGGAATGGCCCTGGCGCGATGCGCTCGCTCGCCCTTCGGTTTCCTGGAGATCCGCACGGCCGTGGACGAGGCCGGGCAGAAGGAGATGGACAGGCTGGCGCGCGTGACCGACCTGCTCGGGCTGATCGCCTCGCTGGGCCCGATGATGGGGCTGCTGGGGACGGTCATTGGGATGATCGGCGCCTT
The DNA here is from genome assembly GCA_041485385.1 of Phycisphaerae bacterium. Lineage (GTDB taxonomy): Bacteria > Planctomycetota > Phycisphaerae > Phycisphaerales > UBA1924 > JBGPJM01. The sequence continues at coordinate 14,162 of JBGPJM010000049.1, forward strand.
CGCGTCGATCGGCGAGGCCGAGGGGCCTTCCCGATCGCAGCTGCTCGCGACGTACATGTCGATGGCCCTGGTGACGACGGCCGAGGGGCTGATCGTCGCGATCCCGTGCACGGTGGCGTACGCGTTGTTCCGGAAGCGAACAGAGCGCCTGGCGGTGCAGGTCGGGGAGATCATCGAGGAGTGGCTCCCCTTCCTGGAGCCCAGCGGCGCCGCGGCGCCGTCGGCGCCCGGCCCGGGACGGGGCACGGCCCCCGCCCGCACCGCGCCCGGCCCGGAGACGGCCAGGGTGGCGAGGACCGCATGAAGTTCCGCGTCGCCAAGCCGCTGGAGGAGGCCTCGTTCGATCTCACGCCGATGATCGACGTCGTTCTTCTGCTGATCATCTTCTTCATGCTGACCACGCATTTCGCCAAGTCGCAGCGATCGAACCTGGATCTCCCCCGCGAGAAGGGCGAGCCGGTGCGCAAGGAGCCCGAGCGCGACGAGATCGTGATCGACATGGACCATGCTGGAGCGATGAAGATCCTCAACGAATCGGTGACGCTGGAGAGGCTGCCCGAGCTGCTCAGCTCACAGCGGGGCGGCATCGCCAAGGCAAGGCTGATCGTGCGGGCAGAGCGGAACTGCCCGGCCGGGCACCTGAACCAGCTCGTCGGCGTGCTGATCGCTCTGGGAGTGAGGGACTGGCGCCTGGCCACCGCCGGGCCGGAGGCGGTTGGCGGGCATACGGAGGGCGGAGGATGATTCGGCGCCGGGCCGGAGCCTGGGGGGGGCCGCAGAAGCACCGGCTGCCGCTGGTGGCGCTCATCGACGTCGTTCTGTTCCTGCTGCTGTACTTTATGGTGGCCGGGAACCTGTCGGCGGAGGAGGCCGAGCTCTCCGCGGCGTTGCGGAGCGAGAAGGGCGCCAAGGGGCAGGCGCTGGACTTCCAGCCGCAGGTCCTGAATGTCGAGCCCGGCGCCGGGGGGAAGGCTGTTTATCGGATGGGGGATCGCAGTGTCGGCGATCGCACCGGCCTGGCGTCGCTCCTGCGCGGCCTGCCCCGGGAAATGGGCGTGTTCGTGCGGGTCAGCCCGGCGGTTTCGGTGGAGGCGGCGGCGGGAGCCCTGCAAGCGTGCTCCGACGCCGGGTTCACTAAGATCACCTATGTGCCCGCGAAGTGAGCAGACCGAATCCGGGCAGACGGGGCGGGAATGGGCCGGATGCCTGCGCTCGTCGGCTCCATGGCTGCCCGCGCTGACGAGTCCGTCGGGGCCCCATTCTCGGTTCGGCCCCCGGTGCATCCTGCCGATCGCCTGCCTGGTTGCCGTCTCATTCGGGCTGGTGCACCCGGCGATTGCGCAGCCGGAGGTGGAGGGCGGGGCACGGGGCCCGCGGACCGCCGACGAGGCGGTCGAGGCCTACATGGAGCGCCTCGGGCTCAAACGCCTGATGGCAGATGAGTTGGGCGCCCGCGCCAAGGCCGCACAGGGGGCCGAGCGGGTGCTGCTGGCCGAGCGGCTGGGGAAGCTCTTCGTTGAACTCCTGGTGGCGGCGGACACGGCCGAGCACCGTCGGGTGTGGGAGGACCGCGCCCGCGACCTGCTGAAGCTCGTGCCCGAGTCCGACACGTTCGATCTGCGATTGAGCCTCGCGAAGGCGATGTACCTGCAGGCCGAGGAGGCGGTGGAGCGTCACCGTCTGCGCCTGGCATCCAGGGACGAGACGTCGGAGGCCGAGCGGGTGCTGCGGACGCTCAAGCCCCAGCTTGACGAGATCGCCACCAGGGTGAATCGGCGCGTGGAGATCTACGAGAAACAGGAGGAGGAGGGCGACTCGACCGAGCGCGTGGCGGGCGACCTGGCGGAGGCCCGACGCGTGCGGTCCCAGGCCTTCTATTACGCGGGGTGGTGCGCGTACTACCTCGCGTTCCTCACCGGCCAGGACGAGCCGGCCAACGACGCGCTCAAGGCCTTCGGGTGGCTGCTGAACTCGCGGGGCGGCAAGCCCGCGAGCCTCGACCGCCTGCCCCAGGGGCTCCTCAAATACGAGCACGTCGCCCGGGCAGCAATCGGGTGCGCGCTGGCCACCGCCCTCAAGGGAAACGACACGGCCGCCATGCGATGGCTGGACCTGGTCGAGGAAGAGCAGGAACTTGTGCCCGCAGTCAAGGAGCAGTTGCTGGCCCGCCGCATCACTATCGCCGCCGGGGCCAGGCGATGGGCCGACGTCGAGCGGCTGGTTCGGGTGGCGCGAAAGTCGGACCGCAGCGGCGGAGGGCCGAACGTCGACCCGCTCACGCCCGGCGTGGCCCGTCTGCTGGCGATCGTGACCCTCGAAGCCGACAAGTCCGCCGCGCGGGACGTGGTCGAGCCGCTGGCGTCGATCGCTCTGGGCGACCTGGTGGCGCGGAGCGAGGTCGGCCAGGTGCTCGACTTGGTGAACCGCTACGGCACCGCGCCCATCGGTGAGACCGGCTTTATCGTGCACTACGTCCGCGGCCTTCAGCAGTATGAAAGGGCCAGGGACGCTCACGCGGGCAGAAGCACCGCCCAGCAGCAGGGCGGTAGGACATCGGACTCGGATCGGTCCAGAATCGCGGCCGGGGGGGCGCGGACGTCCGCCGACGCCGACACGCCGCCCGCCGCCGCGGAGAACCCCGACGAGCCCAGCCGCGTGCCGGAGGTGGTCAACTTGTACAAGCAGGCCGCGGCGATGCTCACCGCGGCGGTCGGGCAGGACGACGCCGGTTCGTTCAAGGTCGAGCGGGCCAAGGCGTCGATGCTGATCGGCATGTCCCTGTACTACGCCGGCGAGCCTATCGAGGCCGCCGAACGGTTCGTCCTCACCGCAAAGATGGGCGCGACGGCGCAACAGGCGCAGGAGGCGATGTGGCTGGCGGTGGTGGCCCTCGACTATGCGGTCGAGAAGGGCGGCGGTGAGGCCGCGGACAAAGCGGTCGTGAAGCGACGCGACGAGGCCGCAACGCTCTACCTGCAGACCTACCCCGATACCGAGCGTGCGGCGAAACTGCTCCTGCGCCGGGCGATGACCGGGGCGCTCGAGAGCGAGGAATCGGTCCGGATCCTGCTCGGCGTGCCCAAGGATTCACCCCTCTACCCCGCCGCCCGGCAATACGCCGCCAAGCTGCTGTACACGCAGTTTCGCGCCGCGCGGGGGAGCGAGCGAGAGTTCGCGGCGATGCGGTTCGTCGGCGTGGCCGAGGATGTGCTGGCGGCCGACCGTCGCGCCGCCGTGGAGGGGTCGGGCGCCGAGGCCGCCCAGGCCGCCGATCGCGTCGTCGTCCGGACCCGCCAGATCCTGGATGCGCTCCTCAGCGGGCCCACCCCGGACGTGGCTCGGGCGGAGTCTGCCCTCGACGTGCTCACCGGCGTGGCCGTCCACCATCGGCTGGACCTGTCGGCGCACCAGACAGAGCTGAACTTCCGCCGAATCCAGATCGCGCTGGGGAAGGACGACGCCGCGACCGCCGCGACGCTGATCGACAGGCTCCAGGCCGAGGGCGGACAGTTCGCCGTCGCCGCGGACCAGCTCATGTACAAGCGTGCGGCCACCCTGCGCCAGCGCCAGCCGGCGGACCTCGCTCCGGCGCGAGACATCGTGAGATACGGGACGCGGATCATCGACCGCATGACCGGCAAGGGTGGCGGGGCGCCCCCGGATTCCGCCGGCCCCGCGCCGGCCGAGGTGATGAAGGACCCGGTGCTGCTCACGCTGTACGAGACCGTTGCGCAGGCGGCCGTCGACCTCTGGGATGCCGAGGCGACCGTGCCGATGCGCGACCTCGCCATCCGGCTCGATCAGGGCCTGCTCAGAGCCATGCCCCAGAGCGAGCGCCCGCTGCGCCGGCTGGCCCGTACGAGCGAGGCGGCCGCGGATACGGCCACAGCGCTCGAATGCTGGCGGACACTCGTCGCGGGGACTCAGCCCCCCTCGCCCGCGTGGTTCGAGGCACGGTACAACTCGCTGCGCTTGCTCGCCGTCCTCGACATCAAACGCGCCCGCGAGGTGATGCGACAGCACCGGCAGTTGTACCCCGCGTACGGGCCGGAGCCCTGGGGAGAGAAACTCAAGGAGCTCGATGCGCAGATGGGGCCCGCCCCAGCCCCCGAACCGAAGGACGCCCCAGGGCCCCCAAGTGGCGGTGGCGGCCGGGGAGGTGGCGGATGAGCGCCGCGCAGCGCCTGTCGCCTATCGAGAAGTTCCTGGGCCGCGAGGCGATCGAGCGCGGCACCGGCGTCTTCGCGCTCCTGGGCCTCACGCCCGAGGCCTGCTCCGATGAGCGGGTCATCGCTTCGCTCGAGTGGCAGCTCGACCGCGTCTCCCAGCATCCTGAGGGCGACACCCCCGAGGCCGACGAAGTCCGCTTGGCTCTGCACGTTGCGGCGGCCCAGTTGCTCGACCGAAACGTGCGTCAGCACGTGATGAGACAACTCCAGCAGGAGCCCGCGCCGGGCGCCCCTTCGCCCGGTGTCGCAACCCCGATACGTGCGCCCGCCGCCGGCCTCGCACCCGCCGGAACTCCCTCGCCCACGCGATCGGGCGGGATGGACGCGCCACGGGCCGCGCCCGCCCCCTCCGTCGGCCTGGAGCGAGAGGCGCTGATGACCCTGGCGCTCTACGGCGGGTGGAATAAGCGGTCGCTGGCGCGCTTGGCCGGGCTGGCGCACGCGCGCGGCCTGCCCCCCGGCGCGGTCGCGCAGTCCCTGCGGAATCTCGCGACCAGGAAGAGATGCCCGGTCGCCACCGGCGCGCCGGGGGTCGCCGCCGCGGCTCGCGCCATCCCACGCGAGTTACCCGGCCAATGGCAAGGCCCCAGCGCCTCGGGCGGTTCGCCGCCGCCCGCCTCGCCGCCGGCCCACGACGAGCCCGAGCACGATCCCGGACAACGCCTGCTCCGGAACATCGTCCTCGGTGGGGCCGGCGTGATGATCACGATTATCGCGACACTCGCGCTCATCGCCGTCCTCACCCCGGGCGACGAACCCGGCGCCGGCGCGGGCCCAGGGGGGCCGCCGCTCGTCGAACAGGGCGCCGGCGCGACCGGTCCGCGCGACCCGGCGCCCGGCGCGAACAAGGATGCCGTCTCCTCGAACGACCGGTCGCCGAAGAGTCGCCCCCCGTCCACACGCCCGGCCGCCGGGCCGAAGGACCCTGGGCCTAAGAACTTGGTTGATCCCCAGGCCGTCGTGCGGGCCCTTCGCGACGCCGCCGAGGCCGTTGCCAAGGGCCCCGACGAGGCCGCGGCCAAGTTCGAGCTCGCCGTCCGGGCGCTCTCCTCACGCTGGGCGCGCTTCGATCCGGCGCAGCGCCGGGCCGCCGATACCGCCGTCATCGATTTCGTGTACCGCACCCGCGGGTGGCCCGAGGCCTCGGCCCGCGCCCTCGACGCGATCAGCGCCGGCGCGGCCGCCCTTGTGACCTCACCCGACAGCGCCGGGCCCGCGGTGGGCGCCGACGGCGTATGGTCGGGCGTCTGGTCGGTCGGCCTGCTCACCCGTCTCAGCCGCGAGCGGGAACTGCCCACGGATATCTCGGCGCGCGTGGAGCGCGCACTCACCACCGCCATCGGTGAGGACCGGCCCCGGCTGGAGGCCAGCTTCGAGGCCGGCGCACTCGCCGTGCTCCGGCGCATGCCGGTGCGCCTCCTCCAAGGCGATGCCGCCGACGTCGGCCCGCAGGACAAGCCGCTTGCCGCGTGGGTGGAGGCGGTCGCGGCGGTCTGCGGCGCCGACCTCGACCTGCGCGAGCGGGTCCTCATCGACGGCCTCGAGCAGGTCTTTGTCCAGGCCCCCGAACCCACGGCCGACCGGCGCGTCTTCGCGGCGATCCAGGAGCTGGCCCTCCAGATCAAGTGGAGGAAAGGCGGGCCCGCCCGGCCACGCCTCCTCGACTGGTTCAAGGACCCACGCATCACCACCGCCGACCTCCAGGTCCTCACCGGCGCCCTGGCCGGCCAGTCCTCGGCCGAGGGCGTCGATCCGATGATGGTGCTCTCCTCCGGCGCCGGCTCAGGCGATCGCCAGAAGCTCCGCTCCGCCTACGCCAAGGCCTGGGGCCTGGCCGAGGCCGCCAGCCGCGACAAGCTGGCCGAGGAGTGGGTCAAGAAGGCTCGCACGCTCTTCTATGCCGACCTGGGCGGCGACCACCCCCTCGACGATCTGGCCGCGGCCGTGACGATGTCGGAGCTGAGCGAGGCCGCCACCCGCCTGTGGCGGGGGGAGGCCGATGCGGCGAGGAAGCTCATCGACGACGCAGGCGACGCCGCCGAGCGGGGCAAGCAAGTCACTCCCGGTCGGGCCCGCACGCTCGCCGGCACGGCCAGCGACGCCGACGGCCAATGGACCGTGCGTTTCCTCTCCGCAGGCCAGAACATCCCCGTTCGCATGGAGCGCCTGGCCGAGATCGAGAACTCCGGTGTGGCTCTGGGGCCGGTGGATGCCGAGGTCCTCGCCGAACAGTCCTGCTTCGCCACGCCCGCCGAGGTCCGTCGCGCGGCCCAGCGCGTCGTGGAAAAGTACGCCGACGAGCCCGTGATGATCAACGCCATGCTCGAGGTCCTCCCCAAGTCCCCCCGCTACACGTCCATCGGCGAGACCTTCGCGCGGGTCGCCAGGAAGCAACTCCCGCGGATCACCGACGGCGAGTGGGAGCTCCAGACCCGACGCGCCCTCGTCGAGCGGCTGCTGGAGATGATCGGCACCGGCAACGATCAGGCGGCCATCGACTCGCTGGCCGCCCTGTTGTGGGATTCCTACTCCCGCCGCGCCGGCATCCCCGAACAGTCCTCCGGCGCAGGCGGGGGGAGTGGGGGGGGTGGGGCGGGCGCCAGCGGGATGGACCCCGCGCAGCGCGGCCTGCTCGCCGCGACCAGCCTCTGGCAGCAGTGGCGGTCTGATGCCGAGGCCAGCGCCCCCAACGACTACGCCCCCATCGCGCTGGATGCCATCGGTCGTCGGCACGACGGACGCGCCAGCCTCAGCGATGGGTATATCCAGGCGTTCGCTGCGCAGCAGGTCGGCGCGGCCGAGCTGATGGCCTACGTCGTCACCGCCGAGCGCCCCAGCCGTGCCGCCCACTCCAAGGACATCATGCAGCAGATGAGCACCGCCCGCCGGGGCGCGGCCCATATCTTCACCCAGCTCGCCGCGACCGAGCGGGCCATGCTCGAGCTCTGGATGCTCCGCCTCTCGGAGGATGGCAAGTGACGCACCGACGACCAACTCCCGCCCTCCGGCTCTCGCGCAGCATCGCGGCCATCGCCCTGACGGCGACACTGGTCGCATCCACCGTCCCCCCCGTGTCGCAGCAACCCGAGCCGGCGCCCGCTCCAACCCAGCGTCAGCCCGAGCCCGCCCCCTGGGATGCGGGCCTTTCCGCCCTGGATCCCGCCAAACCGCAGGAGTATTTCGAGCTCGCCGAGGAGGTGGCCGCCGACGCAACCAACCCGGGCCTGCGGGAGCTGGCACGCCATCTGTACGTCCTCGCCTTCGAGCTTGACCGGCCGAAGTCCGACGCGCCCGCCTCATCCGGACGCTCCCGCCTCGGCCCCAGCGTGTGCCTCGGCCTGGCGGCCATCGCCCGCCGCCCGGAGGAACGCCGCTGGCTCAGCGCCCTGGCCCAGGCTCTCGACGATCGGCAGTCCCCCGGAGTCGCCGGAGGCCAGAACCCCATCCGCGCAACCGGTGTGTCCGACGAAACCGCCCTCTCCCTGGCCACGGCGATTGGCCTCTCCCGCTCCGGCGAGGGCCGGCGCGCCGAGGGGTACCTCGATCGCCCCGGCGTGGCCGAGTTGCTCGAGCGGTACGATGCCGACGCCACCGCCGGCTCCGGTCTGGCCGCCGTCGTGCGCCGGGCCATCCGCGATTGGCCCGTCTGTCCTCAGTGTCAGAACCGGCGAGTCGTCCGTGCAGGAGCCAAGGGCGAGGTGGCCCTCTGCGACACCTGCCGCGGCAACCCCGGCCCCGCCACCAGCGATGAGGAACTCGCCCGGCAGCTCCGCGTGGAATCGTCCGTCCTCGGCGGCGGGCACCGCTCCTGGGCGTCGCAGGTGATCGCCGACGGCGGCGCCCCGCTGCGAGACCTCGATCCGGCTGAGCTCGCCGCGACCTACAACGTCGACACGTCGATGACTGTCTGGCGCGACGGCAAGTGGGCCGCGCCGGAGGGGAGCCTCCCCGCGGCGCCCCAGAACAACCCGCAGCAGCGGTAACTCAGCCAGCCCGCGATGCCCGCGCCCAGCGCCGTTCCCCGGCGCCCCGCGGCGTACACTCACGCTCGAATCAGCCCGCTCGGACTCTGGAAGCGGGGGCGGGCGCGACCCAGGAAAGGCACCGACCATGGCGGACCTCTCGCCGCAACAGCCCACCGTCCCGTTTCCCGCCCCCACCGCCGCCCCCGCCGGCGGCCCGAAGCCCATCGTCACCTTCGACGAGTTTGCCAAGCTCGATCTCCGCGTCGCCCGTGTCGTCCAGGCGGAGCTGCACCCCGGTGCCGACAAGCTCCTCAAGCTCCAGCTTGACGACGGCTCCGGAATGCCACGTCAGATCTGCGCCGGTATCCGCGGCTACTACACGCCCGAGGAGATGGTCGGCCGCCTCATCATCATCGTGGCCAACCTCGCGCCGCGGAAGATCCGCGGCGAGGAATCCCGCGGAATGCTCCTGGCCGCCAGCGATCTGCCCAGGGATGCGGTGCTCGCCCCCGGCACCGATCGGCGCGTCATCCTCCTCCGTCCCGACGCGGATCTCCCGCCAGGCTCGATCGTCTCGTAATCCCCGTCTCGCCCGGTCCCCGCCCGATCATCCCCGTTCGGCTCAGTGCGGCGGACCGAGCCTCTCGCGCCTTCCGCCTTCTCCCGGTCGGCCCGCATCCGCCCCGCCCGGCCCCGGCGGCGGGAGCAGGTCATCGCCCGGTCGTCCGCCGTGCGGGGACGGCGGCTTCTCCGCCCGCTCGAGCACCGCCTTCATCTGCCGCTCGATCGCGTCCTCTCGCTCGCGGGTGTTCTGCTCGATCTCCGTCCGCTTGGCCTCGATCCGCTCCAGGAGCTGCTGCAGCTCCCGGCGCGCCACCGCCATCCGCGCATCCAACTGTGCAACGACCAGTGTGCGCAGCTTCGTCATCGCCGCCTGATCGGGCTGCCCCTTCCGGCGCAGCTCCACGACGTCCACCCCGGCCGCCACGGCCTCCCGCGCCGTGCGGATCTCCTCCAGGCGCATCGTGTACATCTCCGAATCACGCTTCTTCAGCTCGAACAGGAACTTCACCCTCGGGTGCATCTCCGAGAGCCTCCGCCGCCCCGCCTCGGGGTCCTTGGCGCTCAGCTCATCGAGCCGCTTGAGCATTTCGGGGAACGCCGCGCCCAAAATCTCACGAACCGTCTGCCGCTCCTCGTCTGTCAGGGGCCGATCCTGCCGCCCCTGCGACCCCGGACCTCCGGCGACCTTGTCGAGTCCCTCGCCCGGCCCCATGCTGTCGTCCCTGTCCCGGCGGCCCTGCCCGCCGCGCTCGGGGAGCATGCGCCGAACGTCTTCGGGCGAGGCACCCTTGTCAAGCTGGTTGATCGCCTCCTCCAGTTGCGTGGCGCTATCGCGGGCCTCCGCCAGCCGCCTCTGCAGCCGATCACGCAGGGCCTCCTTCGAGATCGGTGTTTCCGGCCCGCCCGCCGCGCGCACAGGGCGCGCCGCGCCGGGGGGAGAAGCCTGGGGGCCGTCCTTGGGCGAAGCCGGCTGTTGCGCGATCGCCAGCGGCGTCCACGCCGCCCCGATCAGGGCAAGCACAAGGGCGCGGCCAATGAGTCTGCCCGGGTTCTTCATCACAGTGAGCCCTCCCCAGTCCCGCCCTGCCCCTCGAGCGAGTCGAGCTTGAACCAGTCGTCCGCCGTCCCATTGGTGTCGTGGTCGGCAGCGCTTGCATCGGTATCGGTCCCGTTGAAGGCCACCTGGAGCGCCACGGCGAACTGCTGGACGTCGCTGTCCAGATGCTTCTCCAGCGCCGCCAGCTGGTTCACCTTCACGGGTCGCACCACCGGCGATGACTGGCGGATCGCCAGGTAGCCGACCCCCACCCCCGTCGCCAGCAGCAGCCCCGCCGCGATCCGCGCCGTGCGCCAGCCCCAGGACGCCCCCGCCCGCACGTGCACGCGATGCGGCGCCGCGACCGTCCTCAGCGATGCACGGGTCGCCATGAAAATCCGGTCCTCCAGCGTCGAGCGAGCCGCCTGCCGATCGTGCTCGCCGAGCTGGTCCAGCGCGGCGTCGGCGGGCGCGTTCCGCACCGCCACGGCGGCCGCCAGCTTCCCCTGCGTCAAGTCGAACACCCGGCGCTCGGTCGAGGGCGATGCCGCGACCCGGTCCGCCGTCGCCAGCTCGTCCAGCGCCCGAGCGATGTCCATCAGCTCCGCCGGCGCCCGGTTATCGATCGGTGCAAACTTGTCGATTGGCTTGTCGATCGGCCTGTCGATCGGATTGTTCGGATTCGTGCTCATCGTGCAACTTCCGGTCTGGAGACTTCGGGAGTGGAAAGGGTCATGATCTCCTTGATCTTCCGCAGGGCCCGGTGGTGCCGGGCCAGCAGGGTGCCGATCGGCTCGCTCAACAGATCGGCCATCTGCTTGAACGACATCCCCGCGTGGTGCCGCAGTTCGACAATCTCCCGGTCGGCCTCCGAGAGCTGCTCCAGCGCCCGACGCAGGGAGACCAGGTTCGCCGGCGTGTCATGGTCCTGCTCATCCACCGCTCCTTCGCGGCTGGCCACCGACCGCAGCGCCTCGGGGTCCGTCGGCTCGGCCTGCCGGCGCGCCCGGCGCACCTCGTCGCGGATCCGGTTCATCGCGATCCGGAACAACCACGACTCGAACCGCCCCAGCTCCGTGTACCCGCCGTCTCCGCCCTCCCCCCCCTCCGCGCCGCCCGTCCGTGAGCCCAGCTTGGTCGCCACCGTCACAAACACCGATTGCGTCACCTCTTCCGCGGCCTCGTGGCGCGAGGCGCCCAGGCGGCTGCGGGCCAGCGCGTACACACGGCGCGCGTACAGGTCGATGATCGTCCGCCACGCGGATTCATCGCCGGCCGCCGCGGCTTCGAGCAGCGACGGCAGATCGGGCTCGGGCTGTGCCTGCCTTGGGTCCAACATCGGCCTCATGCCACATGGCTCAACGGGTGCGCCGGAGGGGTATTGCCTGCCTGGGATTGTTGGGCGCACGGGGCGGCGGAGTGGGGGGGGTGGCCTGTGCGGGCGGAAATATCGGGCGTGAGGTGGCACGGGCGTCCCCGCCCGTGAGTGGCACGGTCGTCTCGACCGTGAGTCGGCATGGGCGTCTCGCCCATGCCTGCGGCGGGGGGCGCGCGGCGAATACGGCACGGGCAAGATGCCCGAGCTACTCACGGGCGGGACGCCCGAGCTACTCACGGGCAGGATGCCCATGCCACTGCTCAGCTTGAGTCGGGGAGGGTGGCGGGTGCTGGCCTGGAGTCTCTGTTTGCGAAGTCGGCCTCGCACTTGGCGGAGTAGGCGTCGTATTCGGCCTTGGTCGAGATGGCGGAGATGAACCAGCAGCCCTTGTGGGGGCCCTTGAGGTGCTGCCGGAGATGGAATCTGTAGATG
>JBGPJM010000050.1:0-25408 GCA_041485385.1 Phycisphaerae bacterium
GACCTGGCCGTGGCGAACTACACGAGCAACAACGTCTCCGTTCTGCGGGGTAGCCCCATCGGCACGTTCGCGCCGGCGGTCAACTACGCCACCGGGCGCGGTTCGATCTCTGTGGTTGTGGCCGATTTCAACGCCGACGGCAGGCCCGACCTGGCCGTGGCGAACTACTTCGACAACAACGTCTCCATCCTGCGAGGCAATTCCGCCCCCAACGCCGGCACGTTTCAACTGGTGGGCGGCTACGGGACGGCCGGAGGCGGACCGTGGTCCGTCGCGGCGGGCGACTTCAACGGCGACGGCAGGCCCGACCTGGCCGTGGCGAACCTCAGTAGCAACAACCTCTCCATCCTGCTGGGCAACGCCGCGGGCGCGTTCGCGCCGGCGGTCACCTATGCCACGGGCACGAGTCCCGACTTCGTCGTAATCGGCGATGTCAACGGCGACGGCAGGCCCGACCTGGCCGTGTCGAGCTATGCCACCAATACCGTTCAGTTCTACACAGGCAACGGCGACGGCACGTTCACGTCGGGGGGCTTCCAGTATGTGTTGGTGGGCGCCAACCCGTACTGTGTCGCGCTGGCGGACTTCAACGGCGACGGCACGCCCGACCTGGCCGCGGCGAACTATGGCGGGGGCAGCGTCTCAATCCTGCTGGGCAACCCTGCTGCTGGCACGTTCCTGCCGATGGTTCTCTACGGGCCCGACAGTTACGATGTGTACTCCGTCGCGGTCGGCGATTTCAACGGCGACGGGCATCCCGACTTTGTCGCGGGGTTCGACTTTGATCTCAACGACCCAGGCCAAATCGACCTCTCATATGGGTCGCCCGACGGCACGTTCCATGAGTCTGGCTTCCCCATTTTCACAGGGGGCTTTTTTCCCGTTTTCATTGCGGTCGGCGACTTCAACGGCGACGGGAGGCCCGACCTCGCCGTCGCGAACTCCGGCAGCAACAACATTTGCATCTTGCTCGGCAACCCCAATACAGGCTTCTCCCCGCCGGTCACCTACGCCGTGGGCGCAGTCCCCATTTCCATCGCGGTGGCCGACTTCGACGGCAACCAGTCCCTCGACTTGGCGGTGACCAACCGTGACAGCAACACCGTTTCCATCCTGTTCGGCAACGGCAACGGTACGTTCCAGGCCGCTGTCAACTACCCAGTGCCAGTTCACCCATTTTCCGTTGCGGTGTTGAACTTCGGTCGCGACCTGGCCGTGGCGACCAACGGCGATTTAGACCCCGGCGGCGTCTCGATCCTGCGCGGCGACGGTGAGGGCGGGTTCCTCCCCCCGGTCAACTACCTCGCGGGCTTTGGCCCGATTTCTATCGTGGTGGGCGACTTCAACGGCGACGGCAGGCAGGACCTGGCTGTGGCAAACAGCTGCGGCAACAACGTCTCCATCCTGCTGGGCAGCCCCGATGGTACATCCTTCCGAGCGGCGGGCAGCTACGCCGTCGGTCAGATCCCTGCCTCGGTTGCGGTGGGCGACTTTGACGGCAACCAAACCCTCGACCTAGCCGTGGTAAACTCTTACGGCAACAACGTTTCCATCCTCCTGGGCAACACCGACGGCACGTTCCGGCCGGCGGTCAACTACCCTGCGGGCAGTTACCCGAATTCTGTCGCGGTGGGCGACTTCAACGGCGATGGCAGGCCCGACCTGGTCATAGCAAACATCTTCGACAGTGACGTCTCGGTGCTGCTGAACCGGAGTCCGGCGAGTTACCCGGCCCCCACCATCATCCAGCAGCCGCGAGCGAGCGAGTTTGTCCAGCCGGGCCAGACCGCCGGGTTCTCCGTCGTCGCCAACGGGCACGGGCGCACGCTCACCTACCAGTGGCGGAAGAACGGCGTGCCCATCGCCAACGGCGGCCGTTTCTCAGGCGCCACCTCGCCCACGCTCACCATCGCCCAGGCGCTTCCCAGCGACGCCGCAGCCTACGACGTGCGCATCAGCGCCCCCGGCTGCGGTGGCGGGATGGTCGTCACCACCAGCAGCCCGGGGACCATCACAGTGATCGGGAACCCCGCCTGCACCGCCGACTTCAACCACGACGGCGCTGTCAACTCCCAGGACTTCTTCGATTTCCTCAACGCGTTCTTCGCCGGCTGCCCATGACGGTCGCGCTTTTCCACGCGAACGTAGCGCTCAGCGCGACAAGTGCCTGCGTCATCGAAAAAGAACGGCTACGGCGATCGCAGCCGCCCATAGGAACAGGACGAGGAATCCGAGTCCTACCGCGCCTCCTCCATGCTTGCCTCCGCTGCGTTCTTTCGCGACCGCGCCCAATATGACGCCGGCAATCGCGAGGGGGGCGATCAAGAGCCCGAGTGCCGACAGCCAGAACGCTGTTGTTGCCAACTCCTGGCCCGCTCGACGGTCGATGCCGCGCGACCCTTGAGGGAGCGGCTGGTCGCCTACCCACTCCACTTGGTGTCCGTCGCTCTCGGCCTTGCGCCGGGCCTCGAGCGCGGAGGGCGCCTCCACATTGAGCTTGAATAAAGAGCCATTGGGATCGCGGCATTGCACTGCGAACTTCGGCATGCGCACCCTACCTGATTCTGCCGGGCGGGCGGTCCGAGGTCTATTTGACGGTGTACCGCCCCCGCGCCACCCGCCTGAACTTCCCGCTCTTCGTCAGCGCGAAGCCGACCACGGCGCCGAAGTTCTTCGCGTTCGTCCTGTACCCGGCCTTCCGCACCGCCGCGCCGGCATCCGCCACGGACATCGTCCTGCCTTTCAGGAGGGCGGCGAGGGCGTCAACGAGTTTGACTTTGTTCTTGGGCATCCGCCGCCCACGCGGGGCGCCCGGGCCGCGACGGCGGCCGCCACGCCCGCCCACGCGGGGCGCGGCGCCGTTGGGCGAACCGAGGGCCTCCAACTCGGCGCGGAGTCGCTCGACCTCTGCGGCCAGCTCGTCGCGGTGGCGGCGGAGCTTGCCGGCCTGGGCGCGGCGGCGCGACAGCTCGGCCTGGAGGTCCGTCACCGAGATCCGTGCGAGTTTGCCGACGCGACGCCGCTTTCGCTTTGCCATTCGATTACGTCCTCGCGGTGAGCCCGTCAGGTATGCTACAGACGCGCGCTTCTGGCCGCAACACGAACCTGACGTGATAGACTGCCGGACGTGAATGACGACCCCGAAGGAGTTGATGTCGTCGCCACTCTGGTCGAAGCCGCGAGACGCGTCCGTCCTCGCCGCGGCCACATCCCGACCACGGGCCTCTGCCGCGACATCTGTCTCGCCACGGTGGTAGCGTCAGCCGCTGTCGGCGAGTCGATCTGCGTCTGCTATGAGCTGATCACCGTCAACGGTAGTGATAGCGAGCATTGGTGGCTGCGGTATCACAACACGATCGTCGATCCGACGGCCGATCAGTACGGGGTCACCACGGACGTGCTGGTGAAACCCGAGGGAGAAAGCGGGGAGCCCCAGTACATGGAGCGGTTCTTCTTTCCATTCCGGGCTCACCGAGTCCTGTCGTTGGCGGGAATCGGCGTCTAGCTCACGGCACCGGCGTCCGGCCCGCGGTCGCCTCACCTCGGTTAGTGCGTGCTAGTATTCGGCATGAGTACCACATGCATTGACACGCGTGAACTCGTCCTCGGCGGCCGCCGCATTCAGATGATGGTGTGTCCTGACGACGGCCGGTTCCAAATCAGCACGCGGCTCGAGGGTCACGAATACACCGGTCCACACTGTAGCGTCAACGGACAGCCTGAGTTCTTTGGTGAGACAGGTGACTCCGTCGATCATGCTCTCGAGGTTCTCCGCCGGAGGCTTGCGGCGATCGTGATACCACTGCCGGTCTGAATGTCGGCCACCTTCCGCTCAAAAAGCGTAACCCTCAGGCGCACGAGGCGGGAGAGGCGGCGTCGGAGCGCGCCCCCGGGTCATCGCCAGCCGTCCTTAGTTCATCCGCTCCTCCGCGTCCCGCTCCAGGGCCGCCAGCCACTCGGCCAGGTCGTCGGTTTCGATCGCCTCGCACGAGTACTTGAGCGGGCCCGTCGCGCCCAACACCCGCGCCGCGTCCCTCGCCGCCGAGTTGCTCAGATCATTCGTAAAAAGCCCCGAGCGCCGACTCGGGTGTCGGAGCTCGGGGCGGTAGGAAAGATAGGGTGGGGTGATCCGGGCCGGATCACACCCTCATTGTTAGCAACTCCACCAGATACCGATCAGAGCGGCAGCCGCGGCGATAAGACAGGCCAGGCACAGCGGATTGCTCACCCCGCCCGCGATACAGTTTTCCACGCAGGCTTGCGTAATACCGCTCTCTGTGGCCGCGGCGCCCAGTTCGACCACCCTGGCCGCCACGCAGTCCCAATACGGGTCGGAATCACAGTTCACAGCGCACACACCCGACGCGTCGGTAATGCAGCCTTCAGCGTTTACGTCCATCTGAACGTAGTTCTGCAGGGAGGGGTGGACTTCAAAGCGCACGCTCGACTGAGCGCCCGTGATGAGGCGGATGACGTCGGCCCCGGCAATTCCGGCCTGGTTGATCGTGAACGAGTAGACGCCGGTGGCCACGTTGTTGCTGTTGACGACCGGCACGAAGGCGAACCTGGCCCCGTTCGCCTGGGGCGGCATCCCGTTGTACAACGCCTCCTGCCCCTCAGAGAGAACGAGGCTTTCCCCCTGGGACTGGAGCGTCGCCACGAACTCCAGCGTCACGGGCGAAGCCAGCATCGCGTTCCGCAGGTCCGTCGGGAGCGGATTGATCCCGGCGACGGTGACCTGCGCAGGGCGGCATCCTCCTCTGCACGACGGTGGCTGATTGAAGAAGCAGTTGAGGAAGTCGAAGAAGTCCTGGCTGTTATTGACGCCGTCGTGGTTGAAATCGCCGTGCCCGGCGAAGAAGTCCGTCAGGAAGTCGAAGAAGTCCTGGCTGTTCACGATGCCGTCGTGGCTCCAGTCGCACGGGCAGGGCGGGATGCACGGCCTGTTGAGGACGATGCTGAGGTTGTACCCATTGTCGGTACCGCACGGGGTGCCATCGAAGGAGGCGGTGGCGACGAAGATGACGTAGGTGCCCGCGTCGAGGCTCATACTGACAGTGCCGGGGTGGCCACACGCGGTGGTGTCGTTGGCGAGCACCACCGGGGCGCAGGTGTCGATCCCACCGACGATGAGGAGCACGCCGCCGAAGGCGGAATCCACGCTGGCCGAAACTGTTGTGGTCTGGGTCAGATTGAGACGGTACCAGTCGGTGTCCCGGGTTCCGCCTGAGGCCCAGGCGGTGCCGGTCCAGGTGCCGTTGCAGGTGACGTCGGTGTAGATCGGCGGCACGGAGTTGCAGCCGCCGTTGATGTCCAGACCGCAGGCTTCGCCCTCCGGGGTGCCGTTGGGGTTCGGCGTGAAGGCGCAGGGTACCTGGGCGGAGATCGTGACGGTGCCCGAACCCTGCAGGCCGGCGAAGCCGGCGACGGCGACCCTGTAGTGGGTGCCGGCGGTGGCGGAGAACGAGATCTGGGTCTGGAACCCGCAGAAGTCGTCGAGGCACACGAGCTGGGTGCCGCCGCAGGAATCGAAGACGGCCAGCACGGTATCAAGGCCGGTCTGGTTGCAGGTGCTGACCAGGTACGTGTCGGTCGTGGGGGCGAGGAAGTCGTACCACACGTCGGAACCCGCTGCTCCGCAGCTCAGGAAGCCGTCGGTGGTTGCGCCGGTGTTGTCGAAGGGGAAAGTGCCCGCGCCGACCGGCGTGGCGTTCTCGCAGCAGTTGTTGGGCGGGCCGCCGGTGCAGCCCGGGCCTGCGACGAAGGTGACCTGGGCCCAGTAGTCGTTGGCTCCGCTGCCGCATGGGACGCCGTCGAAGACGTCGGGGCCGGCGAAGAGGTTGTAGGTGCCGGCGGCGAGCGCGGCGCTGACCGTAACCTCGGTGCAGGGCGCGCCGCCCACGGTGGCGATGACGACCGGCGGGCAGACACCGTTGAGAATGAAGAGGCGGAAGGGCATCCGGCCAGCGCCGTGCCACGTGAGCGTGCCGGGCGAGGCGAGCGTGATCTGGTACCAGTCGGTGTCACGGGTCCCGCCGAGAGCCCAGGCGTTGCCCAGGACGGTCTGCCCCGCGCTGATGGGAGTGAAGCCGGCGCTGTTGCAACCGCCGTTGGTGTCGCTGCCGCAGGGCTCGCCCTCGGCGAAGCCGCCCGCAGGCGGGCTCAAGCATGGGCCCGCGGCGAGCGTGATCGTCAGGTCCGAGCCGCCCTGAACCCCGGCGGCGCCGTAGCTGGCGATCTGGACCAGGTACGAGTTGCCCGCGGTGACCGGCAGGATAATCGTCGAGCCGGAGAAACCCGCGGGCGGATTGGCGCAGAACGGCGGGCCGTCGTCGTTGCACGCGATCTGCGCCCCAAGACAGGGCGCGTTGTACACGGCCATGACGGTGTCGTGGGTACGGCTCGCCGAGCAGGTCGTCAGGGTCGCGGTACCCGTCGCGCTGGGCGTGTAAAGGAACCACACGTCGCCGTTAAATGGGGGCACGCAAGTCGGCGTGGGCCCGTCATTCGTGGCCCCGAGATTGTCGTAGGGGAAGACGCCTTGGCCGACGGGGGTGGCGCTGCCGCAGTTGTCATTGGGCGGCACGCCGCGCGGGTTGAAGCCGCCATCAACTGGCCGCGGGAGCGGCTTGGGCGCAACCGCCGGCCCCACGTTGCTGGTTGAAGGCACGACCTTCGGAGCCAGCCTGTCGGACAGAGTCTTGTCGGGCTGCCAATTGCTCGTGGAGAGCTGCGCCGAGGTCATCGACGCGAAGGCGCTGACAGCGCCAACCGCGGCAAGAACCCGGAGCGTCGAGCGGAGACTACAACACGTTTGCAAAATGCACCTCCTTTTCAAAATACCTGAGACGGCGAGAAATCCTCCAAAACGAATATGGGGAGAACACGTTCCTACCGTGTAACGGAACGCTGCCGCCCACCTCACATGGGAGAAAACGCGGCGGTGCGTCGGCCACCCAGCAGCGTGACGAGATAGGCATCTCATGTCAATGCCCCCTTCGTGGTGGCCCTGCTTTCATGAGCGCCGCGTTCCGCTCTGAAAGCGGCACTGTCAGCGCCGCGCCGGCCGCGCCGCCGGGTTGTCGTCCCGTCCCATGAGCTTGGGTGAGGGGATCCTGAACACCCGCCGGCGCCCGCTGTCGAGCAGCAGTCCCGGCTCGCTGCGGCAGCTGACCTCGACTCTGCCGGGGGGGGCTGGACTGCACGATCGCCATGAGCCCCGCCCCGAGCCATCCGCCAGAAGATCGGCGGACCTCTCTACAATCCCCTCGTGTCCGCGCGCCGTCCGCCCAACTCCCGCTCCCGGCCTCCGATCCGCGGGGCCGTCCCCGCGCCCACCCGCCGGGGCGCCCATCCCCGAGCCGCGCCCGTCGCCTCCGAGCGCGACGGGGCCATCCTCGCCGCGGCCCTCGACCCGATCATCACGATCGACATCGCCGGCGTCATCCGTTCCGCCAGCGATTCGGTGCAGCGCGTCTTCGGCTGGACGCCCGCCGAGCTCATCGGCAGGAACATCGGCGTGCTCATGCCCGAGCCGCACCGCTCGGCCCACGACGGGCACCTGGCCCGCTACCACCAGACCGGCCGGACCAACATCCTCAACCGCGCTCGCCGGTTCGACGCCGTGCGCAAGGACGGAACACCCTTCCCGATGGAGATCGCGGTCTCCCGGGCCGACATCCCCGGGCAGGCGGCCCCCCTGTTCGTCGGCATCATCCGCGACCTCAGCGAGCGTGCCGGAGCCGAGGGCCGCGACGGGGCGAACGCGGACGCCGACGACCACACCCGGCTCTACGAGCTCATCGCCGAGCAGACCACCGCGCTCCAGACCGCCCACCTGCGCCTCCGCATGGCCGACCGCATGGCCTCGATCGGCGCCCTGGCCGCGGGCCTGGGCCACGACATGAACAACGTGCTCCTGCCCGTGCGGGCACGCCTCAACGCGCTCAAGGCCGCCGGTGAGAAAGGCAATCT
Source organism: Phycisphaerae bacterium (assembly GCA_041485385.1). Taxonomy (GTDB): domain Bacteria; phylum Planctomycetota; class Phycisphaerae; order Phycisphaerales; family UBA1924; genus JBGPJM01. The sequence continues at coordinate 7,975 of JBGPJM010000050.1, forward strand.
CGCGCCGGCCGAGCGCCAGCACGTCGGCGGCATCGCCAAGAGCGTCGCCTATCTCCAGCAGCTGGCCGACGGCCTGCACTTCCTGTCGCTCGACCCCGAGAGCGAGGACGCCGAGCGGACTACCACCGACGTGCGCGCCTGGTGGGCACGCACCGGTCCCCTGCTCGCCAAGGCCGTGCCCAGGCACGTCAAGGTCTCCATATCCTTGCCGGCGGAGTTGCCCCAGGTCGGCGTCCCGGCCCACGGACTCACGCAGGCCGTGCTGAACCTGGTCGTGAACGCGGGCGAGGCGATCCCCGCCGACCGGAAACGCCGCCAGGGACACGTCCGCATCTGGGCCCAGACGACCGACGACGGCGAGCGTGTCCGGCTCGGAGTCACCGACAACGGACGCGGCATGTCCGAGGAGGTCCGCCGGCGCGCCTTCGAGATGTTCTTCACGACCAAGCCGCGCGGGCTGGGCACCGGGCTCGGCCTGGCCCTGGTGCGAAAGGCCGCCGACCGCGCGGGGGGAACCGTCGAGATCGAGTCCCAGCCCGGAAAGGGCACCACCGTCGTGATGGTCCTTCCCGTCGCGACCCGCGCGGCGCGCCCGTCTGATCCGCCGATCGCCGCCATCTCCCTGACCGATGGGCGTGCGGCCGCCCTGGTCCGCCACGTGCTCGACGGGGCGGGCGTCCGGGCCGCGCCCGGCAACGAACCGGCCGACGCCCGCGTTCTTGTTGCCGAGCCCACGACCGCCGGCATGGCCGCCGCAAGGGCCTGGCGGGTGCTGCATCCCGATGGCCGGCTCGTCCTTTTCGGCAAGCCCGACGCCCGCGCCGCCCGGGCATGGAGCGCACTCCAGCCCGTTACAATCGAAAACTGCAACGATCTCGACGAAATCCGCGCGGCTCTCGGCCGCGCGATCGCCGGTCTGTGATCGAGGAGCCTGCTCACTGTGCCCAAACCTACCGCCCGCAACAGAACACCCCCGGTCAGGCCGGCCCGTGGCGCTTCCAAGGCAACAGCCCAGCAGCCCGCGCCCCCGGAGACCGCCGACGGCATCCGTATCTTGTGCGTCGACGACCACGCGGTGCTCGTGGAGGGTCTCAGGGCCCAGTTCGCCATCGAGGGCGGCATCCACATCGTCGGGCGCCTGCCGTCGGCCGAAAAGCTGCTGGAAGAGACCGCCCGCCTCCGCCCCGACGTCGTGCTGCTGGACATCGAGATGCCCGGCCCGGATGTCTTCGAGATGGCCGACCGCCTCCGCCACATGCACCCGGGCGTGCGCTTCCTCTTTCTCAGCGCCCATGTCCGCGACGGCTATCTCGCCGCGGCGTACGAGTGCGGCGCCTGGGGCTACTTCGCCAAGAGCGACGAACTGGAACACATCGTCGCCGGCATCCACGAAGTCGCCCGCAGCGCCGCCGGCACGTTCGTCATGGGGCCGAAGGTGCGCGAGCACTGCCGGCCGGTGCAGAACAGCCCGGCCGTCGGCCGGCGCACCTCCGGCACGGCCGCCGGCCCCGCAACCCCGCTCAGCTCGCTCTCGCCCCGCGAGGTCGAGGTCCTCAGGCTGATCGGCAAGGGTCTCTCGCGCACGAAGATCGCCTCGGAGCTCTCCCGCAGCGCCAAGACCGTCGACGGCCACCAGGAGCGCATCATGAAAAAGCTCGGCGTCTCGTCCCGAGCCGACCTGATGCGATTCGCCATCCGCGAGGGCTTCGCCGAGGCCTGACCGCCGATCGGGCCGAAGAACCGGAGCGTGACGGGCCCCGTTCCCGCCCTCCCTCCCCCCCCGCGCCCCGCCGAAACAGGGGTCCTTCTTCTCCATCCGGCCGCGACGCGCTAAGGGCCGCGTCGCGCCCCAGGAATCCCCGCGCGAACCTCGCAGAACCTCGTGGTTAGTCTACCGAACATGGCAAAAAACGCTCCTAATTCGACCCCTATTACCCGATTTGGGCGCGCAGAATGGGCCCATCCCGCGGGACCGTTCAAAGATTGCACTCCCCCTCCCCCGCCGCCCGATGGACCAACCGAGACACCGCGCCCCCCTTTCCAAGGATCCCATGCCCCTCGTGACCGATCTCCGTGCCGAGAAACAAGCGATCCGGGCCCGGCTGAAGCAGTGTGCCGCGGGGTTATCCAGCGCCGAACGCGGCGCGGCGTCCCTCCGCATCTGCGCCCGCGTGCTCAACGCAGGGTTTTTCGAGCGCGCCCGCACCATCATGCTCTACGCCGCCACCGAGCACGAGGTCGACGTCGGCCCCCTCGCGCAGTGCTGCCTCGCGCTGGGCCGGCGCATCTGCCTGCCGCGCACTGATTGGACCGCCAGATCCATCACGCCGGCGCTCGTAGTTGGAGCGGAAAAAGCAGGGCTTTTGGCAACTCTGGTCGCGGGCCGCCACGGCATCCGCGAACCGGGGCCGGGCGCGCCGGCGGTGGGACTCAACGAGATCGACCTGATCGTCATCCCCGGCATCGCCTTCGACGCCCAGGGCAATCGCCTCGGTCGCGGCGCGGGGTTCTATGATCGCTTCCTGGCCCAGCCGGGGCTGAAGGCCGTCCGTTGCGGCGTCGCCTTCAGCGCCCAAATCGTCCGGTCGCTGCCGCACGGCCCGGAGGACATGCCCGTGCACGCCCTTGTGACCGAGGACACCCTGATCACCCCCGGCAAAGCCGCCGCCTGATCGAGGACAGAGAGACCACCCCCCTCCCCCGAAAGCCCCCCCATGGCCCTCGCCTCCCAATCCGCCCGAACCGAGTCAATGTCGCATATGTCATCCGTCGGTTTCAAGTCCCCGCGCCGCAAGCGCAAACAGCGGATGATCCTGGTGGCGATGGGCGCGGCGGTCCTGATCGTCGGCGGGGTGTGGGCGCTGAACCACTTCGGCGGGCCGGCCAACACGAACGCGGACACGACCAACGAGGCCGGGAAGAGCGGCACCATGCTCATCTCGGGGGAAGAGGCCAACTCGCTTGCGAGCAAGAAGAAAGTAACGCCACGCGGCTCGGCGCCCAAACCGTCCTTGCCGCCCGCGGCCTCTGGCGCCAATCCCAAGGCCGACCCGGTGGTGCTGGAGATGGGCTCGCCGCAGAACCCGCCCGCGCCGCAGAGCGATCCTCCCAAGCCGGAGGAGGCGCCGAAGGTCATCGACCCGTTGATGCGGAGCCCCGTCAAGCCCGACGGCCAGGCGCCGATGCCCCCTCCTCCGCCGACGACCACCCCCGCGCCGGCGCCGACTCCCGCGCCCGCCGCCACTCCCGCGTCCCCACTCGCGCCGGCCGCCCGTGACGATGCCCCCGCCCAGGTGCAGCAGCTCATGGCCCAGGCCGAGCGTGCGGCCAAGGAGAACAAGCTCGTCGAGGCCCGGTCGCTGCTGAACACGGCCATGGTGAACGGCGAGCTGCGCGAGGCCGATCGGGAGGGGCTTCGCCGGTGGCTGACGGAGATCAACGAAACCTTGATCTTCTCGCCGACGGTGGCCGCGGGAGACCCGTTCACCGAGACGTACAAGGTCGTCGACCGCGACAGCCTGGTGAAGATCGTGGGAAAGAAGGGGCTGGCGGTGGAGACACAGCTCATCCAGCGTGTGAACAAGATGAGCGACCCCAACCGGCTGCACGTCGGACAGGCGCTCAAGCTCGTGCGCGGCCCGTTCCACGCCGTCGTGCACAAGTCGCAGTTTCGGCTGGACCTTTACGCGGGCAACCCGCTCCCCCCCGGCACGGCCGGGAAGGCGCGGCGCGACGGCAGCGAGGAAGGGTGGACGTACATCCGATCGTTCCCGGTCGGCCTGGGCGCCGAGGGCGGCACACCCGTCGGGACGTTCCTTGTCAGGCAGGGCTCCAAGCTGCGGAACCCCGCCTGGGCCAACCCGCGCACCGGCCAGAAGTTCGAGGCCGACGACCCGAAGAACCCCATCGGCGAGCACTGGCTGGGACTGTTGAGCACCGACGGCCAGAAGAACGAGGGGTACGGGCTGCACGGCACGATCGACCCCGACTCGATCGGGAAGGAAAAGTCGATGGGGTGCGTGCGCCTTGGCAAGGACGACATCGCGCTGATCTGGGAGATGCTCGAGGACGGGGTGAGCACGGTGCGGATTCTTCAATAGAGCGGGTCGAACGCCTGGACGGCAGAACGGCACTGCCGGGGTATCGCTGCGCGTTGCCCTGGTCCGCGCTCTCATAACCGACACCGCGCACGAGCCAGTTCCGGGGGTGTTTCAGGCCAACTCCAGCGGCCTCGCGGACCGGCCCGGGGGCCTCGACGCGCCTATACTTCCGTGGCGGAGAATTGCGGGTTTTTCCGCTTGTTTTTGCGGTTTTTTGCCCCCGCCGCCCGGAAGCCCCGCAGCCCCAAGCAGAGGTGACCGCTTTGGCTGATACCACCCCGACCCCGACACCCGAAAAACCCTCGGGCGCCCCCCCCAATGCCGCGTACGGCGAGGACCAGATCAAGGTCCTGGAGGGCCTGGAGGCCGTCCGTCTGCGCCCGGGCATGTACATCGGCGGCACCGGCATCGGACCGTTGCACCACCTCATCTACGAGGTGGTGGACAACTCGATCGACGAGGCCATGGCCGGCTTCGCCTCCGCCATCGCCGTCACCGTCAACGCCGACGGCTCGTGCACGGTCATCGACAACGGGCGGGGCATCCCGGTGGGCGCCAAGAAGCACGAGAACCCCGCCTACGACGGGAAGCCGGCGGTGGAGATCGTCCTCACCGTCCTGCACGCCGGCGGCAAGTTCGGCGAGGAGGGGTCGGCCTACAAGGTCTCGGGCGGGCTGCACGGCGTCGGCGTCTCGTGCGTGAACGCGCTGTCGGAGTGGATGGAGTGCGAGGTCTACCGCGACGGCAAGATCTACTCGATCACGTTCGAGCGCGGCCGGACCAGCAAGCCGCTCACCACCGTGGGCGACATCCCCCCGGGGAGCGGCCTCAAGACCGGCACCAAGGTCACCTTCATGCCGGACCCGCAGATCTTCGAGGACACCCGCTTCGACTACACGATCCTCGCCACGCGCCTGCGCGAGCTGGCCTACCTGAACCCGGGCGTGAACATCCGCCTGCGCGACGAGCGCGTCGGGCCCGACGGGCGGCTGCGCACCGAGTCCTTCCGCGCCGACAACGGCCTGCTGGAGTACCTGGACCACCTGATGTCCGGCAAGACGCCCGTCTCCGCCCCCGTCTACGTGAAGCGGGAGGACAAGGCCGACTACCTCGTCTGCGAGGTGGCGATGCAGTACCACGACGGGTACAACGAGACGGTCCTGGCGTTCGCCAACAACATCAAGAACGTGGACGGCGGCACGCACGCGCAGGGGTTCAAGGTCGCCCTCACCCGGACGATCAACGCCTACGCCAAGCGGGCCGGCATCCTGAAAGAGAAGGACCCCGTCCCCACCGGCGAGGACCTACGCGAGGGGCTGGTGGCGATCGTCTCGGTGAAGCTCCCCCAGCCGGCGTTCAACAACCAGCCGAAGGAGAAGCTGCTCAACCCGGAGGTCGAGGGGTTCGTCGCGGCCGCCGTGGGCGAGCAGCTGGAAGCGTGGCTGGAGGAAAACCCCTCCGAGGCCAAGCGCCTGTGCCTGAAGGGGATCGTGGCGGCGCAGGCCCGCGAGGCGGCCCGGAAGGCCCGCGAGCTGACTCGCCGGAAGTCCGCGCTCGACTCGGGCTCGATGCCGCACAAGCTGCGGGATTGCAAGACCAAGGACGTGGAGCGCTCCGAGATCTTCCTGGTCGAGGGCGATTCGGCGGGCGGGTCGGCGACGCAGGGGCGCGACGTGGAGACGCAGGCGATCCTGCCGTTGAAGGGGAAGATCCTGAATGTCGAGAAGGCGCGGATCGACAAGGTGCTGGGGTTCGAGGAGATCCGGACGCTGATCTCGGCGCTGAAGATCGGGATCGGCACCGACGTGGACATGAGTAAGCTCCGTTACGGGCGTGTCATCATCATGACCGACGCCGACGTGGACGGCTCGCACATCCGGACGCTGCTGCTCACCTTCTTCTTCCGGCAGATGCCCGAGCTGATCCGGCGCGGGCGGGTGTTCGTGGCCCAGCCGCCGCTCTACCAGCTGGCGTGGGGATCGGGGAAGGCCCGCAAGTGCCAGTACGTGATCAACAACGAGAAGCTCGACGAGATGCTCACCGATATCGGCCTGCAGCGGGCCACGCTCTTGGTGCGCGACACCGAGTCCCTCCCGGCGAACCACGCCGAGCGGGGTGCCGCCGAGCCCCCCGTGCTGCGCCGGATCGGCAGCGACACGCTCGGCCGGCTGGTGCGCATCCTGCGCCGGCTGGAGGAGCTGGTGGTTGTCGCCGAGCGTCGCGGCATGAAGTTCCCCGACCTGCTGGCCACACGCTCGCAGGACCCACTGCAGAAGGGGCGACTGCCCACGCATCGCCTGGTGTGGACCGGCGGCGAGGCCGTCGCCTGGTCCGAGCAGCAGGCCCGCGCCATCGCGCAGGCCAACGGCCTGCAGCTCGCCGAGATGGGCGAGGAAAGCGGAAACGGCACGCACGCCGCGGCGGCGGGCCCGACCGCCCCCGCCGCCGCGCCCGGCACGCCCACCGCCGCCACATTGACCCCTCCGGGCGCGCGCCCCGGTGCCCCGACGGGCACGCCCGCCGGCACCCCGCCTCCGGCCGTCGCGCTGGTCCCGCGCCGCCCCTCCGCCTCGATGCGCGAGCTGCACGAGAATCGCGAGCTCGAGCGGATCTTCGAGCAGCTCCGCACCAGCGGGCTGAGCATCGACGACTACGCCCTCGTGCAGGAAGAATCCGTCACCGGCGAGAAGCTGCCGACCAAGTACGCCTGGGAGCTGTCGCAGAAGGCGCCGGAGCAGCCTGTCGCGAAAGCGGCCGAAGAGGCGGAAACCGCCGACCGGGCCGACGACGGGGAGCCCGGGGGCGAGCCCTCGCAGCGCGAGGGAGAGGCCCAGGAGCGCACGCGATCGGATTCCCGGATCGTCGAGATCCCCAACATCCCCTCCATCCTCGCCTCGCTGCACGAGGTCGGGCGCCGCGGGCTGGAGATCAAGCGGTTCAAGGGCCTGGGAGAGATGGACGCCGAGCAGCTCTGGGAGACCACCATGGACCCGACCCGGCGCACGCTCATGCGCGTGGCGTGGGACGGCGCGGCCGAGGCCGACACGCTCTTCTCGATCCTGATGGGCGAGGGCGTCGAGGCCCGCCGCCAGTTCATCGAGGAGCACGCCCTCGAGGTCCGCAACCTCGACGTGTGATCACGCGAGGACGTCGCCGCCGATCGCTGTCTGAATCCGCTCCTGGTGCCTGTCTTCATCGCTCGTTTTCAGCGTCGCGCGCTGCAGCCATTATCCCCCATGTGCGGGCAAGGCCCCCGCGGGTGAAGGCGGTTCCGCATTCCGGGCAGACGCCATCCTGGTCGTCCTCCGGGAGGTCGTACCCGCAGAAGGGGCACACCGCTCCGCTACGCAGCAGAACGTGGCGTGCCAATGCGCGGACACGGACGTATGCCGGAATGCAGGTTGCAGCGCCGAGGAGCACAATCGTCACGCCGATCAGGAGTGGTGCCACAGGGGGAACCCAACCTGGGCCCAGGGCCAAGATCGCGAGAAGAGCAAGAAAGACGATCGACAAAAAGCAAACGAAGGCGAGGAACGGGGCCAGTGCTCGCTTGACGATGCGCGGAAACCTCTCACGCTTCAACGATGTTGGTGCCGCACCCACGGACGCAGGCGGCCGGGACAATGTCACAGACACCCCGCGAAGAACTCCGTCAGGAAATCGAAGAAGTCCTGCGAGTTGGTCAGGCCGTCGCCGTTGTAATCGGCCGCGCCGACGAAAAACACCGTGAGGAAATCGAAGAAGTCCTGGCTGTCGACGGTCCCGGAGAGGTTCCAGTCGGCGGCGCAGGGGGGCGGCAGGGCCCCGTCGATCGCGAAATCGGCTGGAGAGGAATCGAAGCCTCTGTGGCCGTCGGCGTCGCGGGCGATGATGCGGATTCGGGAGTTGGTGGCCTGGATATCGGGGACGGTCCAGATGAACGAGCCGTCGTCGGCCGTGGCCGCGGCGATCACGGTGGGGAACGTCTGCCCGCCGTCGGTGGAGAGGCGGATATCGACGCTGGTGACGCCGACATCATCATCGGACATCCAGTCGAGGTTGATGCCGGTCCCAGGAGCAAGGACCTCGCCGCCGCGGAGGTTGCGGAGATAGACCGTCGGGCTCGCGCCGCCGAGGGGAACCGGGACGTGCATCATGATGCAGTGCATGACGCCGGCGGAGGAGACCATGGCCTCGCAGTTGATCTGGAAGACCTGGTAGCCGGGGAGTGCGGCCTGCCAGGTCGCCAGCGCCTGGGCGTTGTACGGCGCGACCGACGGGTTGGTATAGAGTGGCACAAGCACGATGTTGTTGCACATGACCACGTTGGTGTAGGTGTAGTGCACGCCGCCGACGAGGCGCGCCGGGGTGCGGGAGACCGTCCAGCCCTGGCTCTGCAGGGTCAGGGCCGCCTGGTCGCAGATGCCGTCCTCGACGCTCGCATCCGACGGGACGGGCCAGTCGCTGATGACGATCGCGTGGTCGGCGATGACCTGCGCCCACATATCGATGTGCTGCGTCGAGTCGACGGTGGTGCGGAAGGGGGTGAAGAAGGTCGTGTCCACGTTCTGGTACTGCTGCCAGAGGTCGTGGATCTGCTGCTGGGTGCGGCTGGGGTTCTCGTTGATGATCAGACGGGTGCAGAACGACAGGCCGAGGCCATTGAGGTGGAAGTTTCCGCCGCCGTGGATGAGCGGGATGTTGTACCTGGCGTGGTGCTTGTAGCTGGAGAAGAAGGCCGGGAACACATCGTCGTTGGGACGCGGCCGGTTGTAGATGTGGTCGACGATGGCGCGGCAGTTGCCCTCGTAGATGTAGCGCGGGCCGTAGTCGCGGATCCACACCGTGTCGGTGACGGTCACCAGGAACCGCACGCGGGACATGTTCACGCCCCCGGCCTGCAGCGTGCTCGTGGCCGTGGCCACCTCCGCCGAGTTGTCGCAGACGACGTACACCGTGGCGTTGCCCTGGTTGGTGATTCGGGCCGCCATCTGCGTGAGGATCGGCATGAAGCTCTCCCACGCCAGCAGCACGCCCTCGCAGGGCTCGTACTCGCCGGGGCAGCGGACCGTGCCGGTGGGCGCGGCCGGTGTGCCGCGGGGCACGATAAGGGGGTGCTGGCGCAGGTACGCCCGCTCGACGTCGGTCAGGGATCGCGGGATGTTGGCGCCCTCGGGGAAGACCAGCTGCCCATCGACCAGCCGCGGCTGGTCCTGGCCCATCACCGGCGGCGCGGCGAAGAGGCAGGCGAGTGACATGGCCGCCGCGAAGCTGATCCCGGTTCCTGCACGCATCGATCGCTCCTTGCTTGCCCGCGGGGCCGCGACGGGGGGAGGGCGGAGGGGGCGGACCCGCCGAGAGTCTACCTCGCCCTCGCCGACCCCACCATCTGGTTGGTGCCGCGAGCGGAGACGCCGCACCTGTCGGCCCGGGCACGGGGCGGCCGCTCCAGGGCGCCGATGTCGTAGCCCGCGCCAGCCGGGCGCGGCATTCCGGCGAGGTCAATCGGCGGGGCCGCGTGCCCGTTCAAGGGGCATTATGCCCACGCGGGGTGAAGACCTGCTGAAGGAGTGCCGATAAGCAGCCCGACGGCGCGCGGGGTCCCGCGCTTGCTCTGGGCCGGCAACTCCCATGATCAGCCTCAACACCAATCTCGCCGCCGACGCCGGCCGGCGGCAGTTCGAGATCGCCACGCACGCGATGAACCAATCGCTGGAGCGCCTGTCGACGGGCCAGCGGATCAACCGCGCCAGCGACGACCCCTCGGGGATGATCGCCGGCGAGAGCCTGAAGGCCGAGCAGCGGTCCATCGAGAAGAAGCTCGATCGGATCGACTTTCAGTCGCACCGGCTGGGGGCTGTCGACGGGGCGCAGAGCGTGGTGCAGGACCTTCTGCTCGAGCTGAACGGCGTGGTCGTCCAGGCGGCCAACAAGGGCGGCCTGGCCGACGGCGAGCTCAGGGCCCTGCAGACCCAGGCCGACTCGATCCTCCAGACCATCGACTACATCGCGACGACCAGCACGTTCAACGGCGAGCGCATCCTCGAGGGCTCGACGGCCACGAACCTCGGCGTCGACTCGCACGTGGAACGCCAGGGGGACGGCACGTTCAAGCAGGTCCGCCACAGCCTCGCCTCGCTGGCCGGCGGCAAGGAGTTCAACCTCATCGACGGCGATATCGAGGGGGCGCAGCAGGTGGTGCAGGCGGCCGTTGCGGCCGCGGCCACGCGGCGCGGCGCCGTCGGCGCCGTCGCCAAGGACCTCGAGTCGCAGCGGGCCGAGCTGCAGACCCGGCTGGAGAACGTCGCCGCGGCCAAGAGCCAGATCCTGGACACCGACTTCGCCGCCGAGACCGCCGCGCTCATCCGTGCGCAGATCCTGCGACAGGCATCGATCTTCGTGCAGCGGACGGCGCTCACGCAGAGCGCGGGGCTGATCCTGAGCCTGCTGAAGTAGACAGCCGGTCAAGTGAAACGCGAGAAGTAAGAAGTGAAGGTAAGAGAGGAGGCCGCCTCCTCCGCCTTTTCACTTCTCGCTTCTCACTTTTCACTCGTTGCGGAGTCCGAACCCCCTCGTCTTGACTTTCGCTGTGCGTCGACTATCGTTTCAACGACTATTGTTTAGACACGTGTATCCTCCCGCGCTACGCAGCAGCTCCCCATGCCCGCCCCTTCACTCCAGCACGAGATCGGCAAGCGGCGCCCCTTCGAGCACCCGGAGGAGGAGGCCCTGCTGAACCTGGTCCGCACCGGGGCGGCGCTGCAGGCCGATTTCGCCCGCCTCCTCAAGTCGCACGGGCTCTCCGACGCCAGCTACAACGTCCTCCGCATCCTCCGCGGTCACGCGGCGATCATCCGGCGCCGGGCCGCCGGGCGCGGCAAGACCGGCGCCGGCGACAACGGCGCGGCGCATGAGGCCGCCCGCCCGCGCGGCGCTGTCCCGTCGCAGACCATCGGCCAGGAGATGGTCGCCCACGTCCCGGACGTCACGCGCCTCGTGGACCGGCTCGAAGCCCGCGCCCTGGTCCGGCGCGTCCGCACCGAGGACGACCGGCGCGTCGTACTCGTCTCGATCACCCGGGCCGGCCTCGACCTGCTCGCGCGGCTCGACAAGCCCATCACCGACCTTCATCGCAGGCAGCTCGCGCACATGACCCGGGGCGAGCTGGCAACCCTCGGCCGCCTCCTGACCAAGGCCCGCCACCCCCCCTCCGCCCCCATTCCCCCCTGAGCTCCGGCCTTGTCGTCTTTCCGCCCCTGTCAACCCCCGTGCCGTCTGCAACCACCATCGCCGAAAGGACCACCAAATGCCCAACAAGCTCGAACTCGTCGCCTCGAAGCCCTGGACGCGCGACCTGGGCCTCCTGCTCATCCGCCTCATGGTCGGCGTCGTCGGCTTCTTCCACGGCAGCCAGAAGCTCTTCAGCCTCTTCGGCGGCAAGGGTATGAAAGACTTCATCGACTTCCTCACATCGCTCAAGGTCCCCATGCCCACCGTCTCCGCCTACGCCGCGGCCTCGGCCGAGTTCTTCGGCGGCATCCTGATCGCCCTGGGCATCTTCCCCCGCCTGGCCGCGCTGCCGTTCGCGTTCGCCATGCTCGTCGCCGTCACGCAGGTGCATTCCAAGCAGTTCGACGCCACCAGGCAAGGCATGGAGTACCCGCTCACGCTCGCCATCGTGCTCATCGGCCTGGCGCTCATCGGCCCCGGACGCTTCACCCTCATGGGCGCGCTCGGGAAGAAGAAGGCCGCGTAACCGCCCCCGCTTCTCCGCCCCTCGCCTCCCTGGTCCCGCACACACGTCGTTCCCCGATCGCACGCATTTTCCGAGGTCACCCCATGATCGCTCTCCGCCCCGGCTCGCAGCGCGGCCATTTCAACCACGGCTGGCTCGACACGTTCCATTCGTTCAGCTTCGGCGATTACCACGACCCTGCGCACATGGGCTTCGCCACCCTCCGCGTCATCAACGAGGACCGCGTGGCCGCCGCGCAGGGCTTTCCCACCCACCCGCACAAGGACATGGAGATCATCACCTACGTCCTCTCCGGCGCCCTGGAGCACCGCGACAGCCTGGGCACCTCCTCGGTCATCCGCCCGGGGGAAGTCCAGCGCATGTCCGCCGGGCGCGGCGTTACGCACTCGGAGTTCAACGCGTCGCGCACACAGCAGGTCCACCTCCTGCAGATCTGGATCCGGCCGCAGGAGCGGGGCCTCGAGCCCTCGTACGAGCAGAAGAGCTTCCCGGCGGAGGCCGCGCCCCGCAACCGCCTCCAGCTCCTGGCCTCTCCCGACGGCGCCGAGGGATCGGTGACGATCCACCAGGACGCCCGCCTGCTCCGCGCCGTCGTCAAGCCCGGCGACTCCATCCGTCACGAGCTCGCGCCGAGGCGGCAGGTCTGGGTCCAGGCCGTTCGCGGCGAGGCCCGCCTCAACGGCCAGATCCTGAAGGCCGGCGACGGCGCCGCCGTGACCGACGAGCGCGCGCTGAGCATCGAACCGATTACAGAGGCCGAGCTGCTGGTGTTTGACTTGAAGGAGTAAGCAGAAAGCAGCGAGCAGTAAGCAGAAGAGAAGCAGGAAGGCATCCGCCAGCGGATAAGTCCGCGCAGCACACAGAAACGATCGTTTACCCCCGACCTCTTCTGCTTACTGCTTTCTGCTCACTGCTCACTTCTTACAGCGGTACACAAACGCCGGCGGCACGTTCCCCCACACCACCTCGCTGATCGTCACCTCGCTGAACAACCGCCGGACCGTCCGCCGGAAGTGCCACGCCCCGCGCATGAGCAGGCCCACGTGGTACCCGAATGTGCGGAACTCGCCACCCGGCAGCAGCACCTGCGCCGTCGCCTCCAGGATCCGCGTGCGGACCTCGTCGGTGAACGACGGCCACCCCAGCCCGCTCAGCACGTAGTCCACCGACTCCAGCCCCTGCTCGCGGATGATCTGCTGCACGTTGGCGGCGTCGTCGTGACGCAGCGTGACGCCGGGGTGCCGCTGGGCGAAGAGCTCGGACATCCGCGCGTTGCGCTCGATGGCGATGAACCGCGGCTCCCCCCCTCCTGCCCCCGCCTCCCTCCCCGGCCCCGCCCCCGGCGCCGCCGACTCGCCCATCCCGGCGAGGATCGCGTCGGTGAACGTCCCCAGCCCCGGCCCGTACTCCACCACCGCCCGTGCCCCGGCAAGGTCCAGGCCCTCCACCATCTTCCGCGCCAGCGCCTTGGAACTCGGCGCGACCGCCGCCATCACCTTCGGCGCCCGTATGAACTCCTTGATGAAGGTCACGCGCCGCAGCCCGTACCCTTCCACTTTGATGGCGGGGGTCGGGATCGAGGGGACTGACGTGGTCAAGGTCATCCTTTCAGAGGCCGCGGCGCAACGCGGCGACGCGGAGGGGCCAGACGGCGGCGCCTGTTCGCTGTTTCGGATCGGGCCGCGCGATCTTTCTGCTTGAAACTCGGCGCGCAAGGGCAGGGAGCATAGCGGAACCCGATCATCAAGGCCGGTGCGGTCGCGGTCGTGTCGACAGCGGGAACCCTACCCCTCCACCCCGCCCCCGCGCGCCCGAATACCGGACCTCCGCCCCCGTTCCGGTCCGTTTCCTTACACCCCTGTCTTGCGCTCTCCCACCCAAGCCACCCCCCTCAGTTCTCATACGTTGCTCCCGCCAGCACCGGCTGACCCATCTCGCCGGGAACGACGTTCCCGTGGAGCACCCCCCGGAAGAAGCCCTCGCGCCGTTTCATGACAAAACCCGGGTCGTAGATCCGATACGCCAGCTCCACGAGGCCGCGCTGCAGCCTCTCGGGCGTCATCCCCCGCGGCACGAAGTTCACGTCGAAGAGGGTGCACCGGCGCCAGTCGCCATCGTGCAGGATGCGCCCTTCCTTGCGCAGGCGCGTGAGCAGGGGCGTGCCGGGGAACGGCGTGGAGACGGTGAGCTGCACGTCAAAGAGGCTCGTGCGCTCGGCGAAGGTGTGGATCTCGTCGAAGACGGCCTCGGTGTCGCCGTCCAGTCCCAGGATGAAGCACCCGTTCACCGCGATGCCGCGCGACTGAATCTCGCGCACCGCCGTCTCGTAGTCCGGAAGCTGGCGGAGCTTCCAGTTGCGCCGCAGCTCGACGCCGTCCAGGCCGGAGGGCGTCGGACTCTCCAGGCCGATGAGCACCTGGCGGCAGCCGCTCTCGCGCATCAGGTCCAGCAGCTCGGGGTCGCCGGCGACCGAGATATCCGCCTCGGTGAACCAGCGGACTTTTTCCTGCCTGAGCGCGCGGAGCAGCTCCTTGGAGTGCCCGCGGTGCACGAAGCTGTTGTCGTCGGCAAACTCGATGAACGGCCTCCTCCAGATCTCCTTGATCCGCCGCACCTCCGCGATCACGTTCTCCACCGGCTTGAGCTTGTACCTCTTCGTCAGCAGGATCAAGCTGGCGCAGAAGTCGCACTTGTGCGGGCACCCGCGGCTGGTCTGCACCGTCAGGCGGTTGTACTTCTCCACCTCCAGCAGGTCGAACCGCGGCATCGGCGCATCCTCAAGGTCGAACTGCTCCTCCGGCCCCTGCACGTACCGCTCCCGCAGCCGCCCGCGCCGCAGGTCCTCGATCACCCGCGGCCACATCGGCTCCCCCTCCCCCACCACCACGCTGGTGCAGTGCAAGAGCGCCTCATCGGGGAGGACGCTGACGTGCAGACCGCCCATGATCACCGGCGTGCCGCGCCGGCGGTACTCGTCGGCGACGGCGTACGCATCCATGATCTGCGCCGAGAACGACGCAATGGCCACCAGGTCGTACCCGCCGGGAAGATCCGCGGCGGGCTCCTCGCGCAGGTCCTTGATCTCGCGGTAATCGACATCGATATCCGCCGGCGTCAGGCCCGCCAGGGTCAGCAGGCCGAGGCTGGGGAGCGAAGCGATCACGTTGCCGCGCTCCACCACGCCGGGCATCGTCAGCTTCGCCCGGTTCAGCTCCTCGCTCCATGCACGCACGCCGCTCATCGCCATCATGAGGATCCTCATGGCATCACTCCTATCGCCGCGCCCACTGCCCCCGCCGCGAGGCTCAGAACCGGCACAGCGAACAACGGCGAGAGCCCCTTCCTCCACGCCACCAGCCCGCAGCACAGCGGCATGGTCACCCCGCCCACGATGAACCCCCACGAGGCAACGCCGATCGCGCCGCCGCCCACCCCGGCCCTCGCGGCGGAGGCCGCGAACAGCAGGTTGAGAATCCCCAGCCCGAAGAACGAGATGTGCCCGAGGCGCACCAGCCGCCGCGCCCGGGCGGCATACCCGCCCAGGAACCCCTCATCCTGGAAGCGCAGCCCGATGACCGCGCCCGAGGCGACGCCGAGGCAGATCCAGATCCATCCGAAGACCTCGTTGTACATGGGAGTGTTCCCGAGGCGGAGGATAAGTTTGTATTCACTAACTAGTTTGTACGCACTAACGGCCGTAGCGGTTCGATCGCCGAGTCAGAAATCCGCGGCACGCGCAATACTCGGCTTGTATTCGGTATTTTGCGCTGTCGACGTCGCCCCGGCGCCTATTGCAGGGCCGCCAACCGTGAAGTACGCTTACGTTGGTTCTGGAGGAGTTCCCCGAGTCGGCCGCTCGGTCGCTGGCCAAGGGGACGGCGAGGTCGTCACCCCGTCTGCGAGAGAAGACATTCCAAGTTTGAGAGGAGATCGAAGATGCGTTGTCCATCGACAAAGTGGTCGGCTGTCTGCATCGGCACGCTGCTTGTGAGCGCCGGCAGCGCCCTCGCGCGCCCTGGGCCCGACGTCATCGTCGGGGACATCCCCGACACGTCGAGCTTCGGCGTGGTGGGGACCAAGCGTGCCTACTCGATCGGCACGACCTCGTGCAACATCGGCGACCAGATGCTGTCGTGGGTCTCCGGCACCAACCAGCACCCGGTGATCTCGCAGAACATGTACCGCCTGAGCAACGGGCGTCTCGAGCAGCTCGGCCAGGCCTGGCTGAAGCACGGCTTCTGCGCCCTTCAGGGCAACGTCTGCTTCTCTGACTGCCAGCCCAACCCCAACGGCTGCCCGGCCCTGGGCGTGCACTGCTCCGACCCGTACACGTCGGGTCTCAATGGCCAGCAGGGCGGGCTGGGCCCCAAATCGGAGGTCAACGCCGCCACCGGCGCGTTCCCGTACCCGTTCACGGGGCAGAACATGACGGGAGACGCGATCTACAAGCGCTTGCAGGTGCTGGACTCCGAGCTCACCACCGCCGGCGCCCTCTACTTCGTCGCCAGCATGTACGTGCAGCCCGAGGACGCCGCGAACCACAATAACAACAACAACGAGTCGTACCGCCGCGTGACGGTCGACCCCGCCACGAGGAACCTGACCCTGCAGGGATCCACACAGCGCCAGCTCCCCGCCATCCAGGCCTGGCGCGACAACGGCCTGGGCGCGGGCGTGGTTGATCCGGGCGTGACGCTCACGAACGTGGATGTCGCCGCCGACGGGCGGTTCATCATCGGCTCGAAGGCCACCGACCTGGGCGGGGGCGTCTTCCACTACGAGTACGCGGTAGAGAACCTCAACTCCCACCGCAGCGGCCAGGCGTTCAGCATCCCTATCCCCGCGGGCTCCACCATCACCAACGTGGGCTTCCGCGACGTCGACTACCACTCCGGCGAGCCCTACTCGCTCACGGACTGGACGCCGACCGTCGGCGCCACCTCCGTGAGCTGGGCGACGCAGACCTTCGCCCAGAATGCCAACGCCAACGCCCTCCGCTGGGACACCATCTACAACTTCCGCTTCGACTGCAACGCCGCCCCCGGCTCGGGAACGGCCACGATCACGCTCTTCAGGACCGGCTCGCCGGCGAGCATCGGCGGCGCGGCGACCGTCCCCGGCGGCGGCCCGCCCCCGCCCCCGGCCAACGACACCTGCGCCGGCGCCATCGCCGTCAGCGACGGCGCCACCGGCTGGTCCAACGCCGGCGCGACGAGCGATGCCCCCACGAACACCAACTGCCAATCAACCACCCAGATCTATAACGACATCTGGTTCAGCTACACCGCCCAGTGCACCGGCACCGTAAACGTCAACCTCTGCGGCAGCAGCTTCGACACCAAGCTCGCCGTCTACACCGCCTGCCCGACGGCGAACAACACGGCCCTCGTGTGCAACGACGACAGCCCCACCTGCGGCGCCAACTCGCTCCAGTCCGCCCTCACCTTCGCCGGCACCCAGGGCACCCAGTACCTCATCCGCGTCGGCGCGTTCCAGAACAACGCCACCGGGTTCGGCACCGGCACCCTCACCATCGCCGGCCCCTCCTGCGGCCCCTCCGGCGACAACTGCTCCACCGCGATCGTCATGAGCGGCAACA
>JBGPJM010000051.1:0-24953 GCA_041485385.1 Phycisphaerae bacterium
ACCGCCGCGACGTCGTCGGACAACCGGCCCACGCGCGGGTGCGACCCGTGGGTCTTCCGGTGCATCTTTGAGGATCGGACGCGGATGGTGCTGATCGCCGCTGGGGACGGGGTGTGGATGGCGTTTAACCCGGCGACCTGTGCGATGGCGAAGGTGTGGCGGGGGGACGTGCTCTTCCGCGGGAAGGTGTGGGACTTCAGCCAGGACAACTCGATCGCCCGCGGCACGGTACTGGCCGAGGCGCCGTCGCTGATCTGGTCGCTGCCGGACGCCCCCGCGCTGCCGCCTGGGTGGGGGGCCAAGGGGGTGGAGGGGCAGGGCTGGGCGTTCACCGGGGACGGGGCGACGCTGACGAGCCCGGTCTTCGACACGAGCGTCTGGCAGCGGGTGTGCCTGGCATTCGATGAGGTCTCGCGCGCCGGGCCGATCCGCATGGAGCTCTCGGCCGACGGCGGGAAGAGCTGGGAGGCGCAATGGTTCGAATCGACGACCCACGGCTCCTCGGATGAGGACTGGCAGTGGAACTTCAAGGACATCTCGGTTCGTTCGGCCCAGACGCGGGTGCGGTTCGTGCAGGCCAAGGGGGTGTTCCACAAGCGGCTGCGGGCGGTGCGGGTCTTCGGCGATCAGCCCGCGTGGTCGGCGAGGGGCACGGGCGGCCCGGTCGAGGTGCGGCCGGTCTGGCGGGGGTACGAACTGGTGAACCACGCCGACCGCGTCGTGCTGCGGTACGACCTGGTGCTGGAGGGCGGCCGGACGGTGAGCGTGCGACAATCGCCCGACCTGGTCGGCGGCGAAGGCGCGGCGAGCGACGGCTGGCGCGAGGCATTCGAACTTGAGGGAGTCCCGGAGGGCGTCACGCTCGCGCTCGAGCTGGCGCCGCCGGCGGCGGCGTGCCAGCGAGAGGTGCACGGGGCGGCCAGGATCGTCGAACAGGACGGCCCGGCCAGGCTGGAGTTGAGCGCCGACGGCCGGTGCGAACTGACGACGCGGATCGGAGGCGGACGATGAAACGGCTGGGTGCGTTGGGCGTGCTTGTTGGCCTCGCCCTCGCGGCTTCGGTTACGGCGCAGGAGCCGCCGGCGGAGCGCGGCTTGGCTCCCGGAGTCACCGTGTGGGTCTACGACATCGGCGAGCGGCTGGAGCGGCGACCGACGATCGCCGAGGGGCAGACGCCCAACATCTACGAGGTGCGGCCCGTTGTGCAGCTTGAGGGCGAATTCCGGTCCCCGGGCGCTGAGCTGAAGGAGATGTTCGCCGGCGAGGTCCACGGGTGGCTGAGCGTCGATCAGCCGGGACAGTATCGACTCCGGCTGGACTGCGACGACGGCGCGGCGCTTGTGCTCGACAACAAGACGGTGCTCGACACGGCCCTGGCGGAGGGGTTCAAGGCGGAGGGTCGCGTGGAGCTCGCCAAGGGCCTGCACAAGCTGTCGATCCCGTTCTACCAGGACAAGGGGAAGTTCTCGCTGAAGCTGTGGTGGGGCAGGCCGGACGGGAGCGCGCTGGAAACCGTGCCCGGCGCAGCGCTCTTCACCGAGGCTGGCCAGACATTCGCGACCTCCCCCGGCCCGAAGCGGTGGTTCTACGGCAACGATCCGAACCGCCCCGGCGACGGGCGACCGCTGGAGACCGTCCACCCGGGGTACACCCTGGAGAACTTCCGCGGGCCGGAGTTCCAGCCGGCGGTGGGCGGGCTGGCGTTCCTTCCGGACGGGCGGCTGGCGGTGTGTACGTGGGACCACGTCGGGGCGGTGTACATCCTGGGGAATCTCGACGGCAAGCAGCCGGGCGGCGTGACCGTGCGGCGCTTCGCCGAGGGGCTGGGCGAGCCGCTGGGGATCGCGGTGATCGACGGCGACATCTACGTCTCCCAGAAGCAGGAGGTGACGCGTCTGCGCGACACCGACGGCGACGGCGTGGCCGACAGATACGAGGCGGTCGCCGGCGGTTGGCCCGCCTCGCACAACTACCACGAGTTCCCGTTCAACCTCGCGCACCTGGACGGGTCGTTCTTCGTGTCCACGTCCGTTCCGTTGAAGTCCGGGCTGACCAACTACACGCCCGGCTCGCGCCAGGCCTACGCGGTACCGGATGTTCCCGGCTCGGTGCTGCGGATCAACCCGAAGGCGGGGACCTGGGAAGTGTTCGCGCGCGGCATGCGAGCGCCCAACGGCATGAATGTCTGCACCGACGGCGAGCTGTTCTGCTGCGACAACCAAGGGGGGTGGCTGCCCGCCTCGCGCCTGGACCTGGTGCATCGCGGCGGCTTCTACGGGCACCAGTACGAGCCCAACGGGGAGACGCCGGTCGATCCGCCGGTGGTGTGGTTCCCGCACGGCGAGATCGGCAACTCGCCGACGCAGCCGGTGCTCGTCGCCGATGGGCTGTACCGGCGGCAGATCCTTGTCGGCGACGTCACGCACGGAGGGATCAACCGCGTGTTCGTCGAGAACGTCGGCGGGGAGTACCAGGGCGCGGTGTTCCAGTTCTCGCAGGGCATCGAGGCGGGTGTGAACCGGCTGGCGTGGGGGCCCGACGGCTGTCTGTACGTCGGCGGGATCGGCTCCAACGGGAACTGGAACCACAAGAACACCAAGTTCGGCCTGCAGCGTCTGCGGCCCAACGGGCGCACGGCCTTCGAAATGAAGAGCGTCGAGTCGCGCGCCGACGGGTTCCTGATCTCCCTCACTCGCCCCGTGCCCGAGTCGATCCTGACCGACCCCGCATCGTACCTGGTTCGGAGCTGGCGGTACAAGCCGACGGCCGATTACGGCGGTCCGAAGGTGGACCTCAAGACGCTGGAGTTCGCGCACCCCGCACCATCCCCGGACCGGCAGCGCGTATTCGTGCCGATCGGCGGCCTGGAGCCCGGGACGGTCGTCTACCTGCGACTCCGCGGCTTCAAGGACGATGCCGGCGAGGAGCCCTTCGCGACCGAGGTGTGGTACACGCTCAACCGCCTCGCCGCGCAGGCGGGGCCGGCGTTCGACTACCCGATGAAGCACATCGATCTGCCGGGCACCCCGCCCGGGGGCGCGGTCGTGCTCTTCGACGGGACCGACGCCGCGGCCTTCACGCACGCCGACGGATCGAGCGTGAGATGGCGCGTCGAGCACGGCGAGCTGGTGGTGGACCAGAAGGCAGGCGACATCGTCTCGCGCGAGTCCTTCGGCGACTGCTTCCTGCACGTCGAGTGGCTCAGCCCGCCGGGGGGGACGCTGGTGGACCAGCACAACGGCAACAGCGGTGTGAAGCTCCAGTGCCGGTACGAGCTGCAGATCATGAACAACCCCGGCTGGCCGCGGGAGCCGAAGTTCGACGAGGCCGGCGCCATCTACCGCCTCAGGGCCGCGGATGTGAACGCCTCGACCGGGGCGGGCACGTGGCAGAGCTACGACGAGCGTTTCCGCGCCCCGCGCTGGCGGGGCGACACGAAGACCGCGAGCGCCCGGATGACGGTGTGGTGGAACGGCGTGCTGGTGCACGACGACGCCGAGGTCGCCCAGCAGACGGGCGTGTCGGAGAAGGAGGCGCCGGGCGAGCGCCCGTTGCTGCTGCAGGCGCACCCGTCGGAGGCCGAGGGGGATGTGCGCTTCCGGAATGTCTGGGTGGTGCGGGAGGGGACGGACGGGTAGGTGGTGCGGCGTGGTCGGACGGCCGGGAGGCCGCGCCAAAAAAGAAGACGCGGCGGTCGTCGAGACCGCCGCGCCGGGTTGTTGACAGTAGAAACGTTGCGGGATCCGCGCCCGCGGTGGTTACGGGCAGCCGGCGAAAAAGGCCGTCAGGAAGTCGAAGAAATCCTGCGAGTTGGTGATGCCGTCGATGTTGAAATCGGCGGAGCCGTTGAAGAAGTCGCTGAGGAAGTCGAAGAAGTCCTGCGAGTTCACCGTTCCGTCGTGGTTCCAGTCGGCGCGGCAGCCGGAGGGAACCGTCGCGCTGAAGGTGACCTGCTGCGGTGTGAACGTCTTGAAGAGCCCCAGCGTGACGGTGCCGGTCGTCGGCGGCGTGGTTGCCTGAAACCAGAAGTTGTACATCGTGCCCCAGCGGAGGGCGTTGGAGTTGGGGTTCTGCGCGAAGGTCTGCGGGCTGTGCCACTCGACGGCGGTGGGGGAGACGCTGCTGACCCAGTCGGTGTTGTCGAAGGGCTCGCCGGAGTGGTAGTTCACGTCGTGGAAGCCGACGCCGCTGATGGCCGCGCCCGCGGCCCTCGGCACGGAGAGCGAGCCGCCGCTCCGATCAGAGTTGAGGTTGAAGACGGCGTAGTCGTAGAGGTAGTTGCTGGGACCGAGCGTGGTGACCTTGGTGGCCACCCAGAAGCGGCCCTCCGCGGGCACGTCGACGGTGAAAACGCTCACACTGGGGTCCGGCACGTTGGCGCCCAGGCCGTGGTCGTGCCACGCGCGGATGGCGGGGATGCCGACGACGGTGGAACCCAGGCCAGTCATGTCGAAGGTCGTTTGGTTGACGGTGACGCGCTTGTATGACGAGTTGTTGAGGGCGTTGCCGGCGGGGGCGTCGTCGCTGGCGATGTACTCGCCCTCGACGATGTACTGCGAGCTCGGGAACATCGTCGTGTTCAGGTCGTTCTGGACGACCTGGAGACGTCGGAAGATGGCGTCGCCCGAGGTCGAGGGGAAACCGCCGATGGCGCCGGTGAACCCGTTGATGCTGGATCGCGGCGAGAGGGCCCCCTGCCCGCCGTTGAAGCCGGCGCCGTAGACGTCGCGACAGCCGGCGCCCAGCACGCTCCCGCCGTGCCCGTTGCAGGTGCCGCACCCGGTCCCCGCGCCGGCGCAGCACGCTGTCTTGCAGAAGCCAAGTCCGAGCTGGATGAGCCGCCCGTTGTAGAGGCGGTAGGCGTTCATGGCCAGCGCGGGCGTGCCGTGGCTGGTCCACAGCAGGTCGGTGTCGCCGATGTTGCAGGTGGCCGAGCCGATGGCGTACGCGCGGACCGAGCCCACAAGGCCGTAGTTGGTGATGTCGGTGCAGTCCTGGTACGTTACGTCCGGGCCCATGGGGGGCGGCGGGGGTGCATCGCCCAGGGAGAGCGTGAACGTCCCGGTCGTCACCAGGCCGGCCACGCGGATTACGTACTGCGTGCCGGCCGTGGCCGGGAAGGACACCTGCGAACGCGTGCCGCAGGTATCGTTGTTGCAGGCGATCTGGTTGGCCGTTGTCGCGGGGCACGCGGAGTGGACCGAGATGACGGTGTCGAAGCTGGCGGCCAGGCACGTGCTGGCGAACACGGTCGTCGCAGCCGGCGCCGTGTAGAGGTAGTACACGTCCGGCGCCGTGGTGCCAGCGCAGGTGGAGTCGCCATCGCCCGCCGCGTTGTTCGTTGTTCCGTTGACGGTCCCGTTGCCCACGGGTGTGGCGGTGGCGCAGGTGTCGTTGATGGGCGGCTGCCCGCCGCCGCCGGGGCCGACGGAGAGCTCGAAGTTGCCAACGGCCCCATTGAATCCGCTGACACGGATGAGGTACTGCGTGCCGTTGACGGCGGCGAACGTGAGGGTGGAATACAGGCCGTTGAACGTGCACGAGGCATCGTCGTCGCAGGCAATCTGGTTGCCGGTGGTTCCGGGGCAGCCGGTGTGCACCGAGAGCACCGTGTCGTAGCTGGTGCCGGGGTTGCACGCCGTCACGGTGATCGTCGTCGTCGCCGGCGCCGTGTAGCGGTACCAGACGTCGGGCGCGGACCCCGCGGCGCCGCACGTGGCCGCGCCGTCGTTCGTCGAACCAATGGTCGTCCCGGCGACCGTGCTGTTGCCGATCGCGATCGCGTTCGCGCAGGAATTGTTGGCGGGTTGTGCGCCCGCCGGGAGGGCAGCGCCGAGCGCGGCCGCGCCGGCCGCGAGAAAGAGACAGGTACGGATCGGACGGCGAGACAGACGACGGTTCATGCGCGCTCCTCGTGTGAGACGGACCAGGATGCTGTGTGTGCTCTTTCGACCCCTCGAGCCGGTCGCGCGACGGCCCGGTGCCATCGCCCGCCGGGGTTATCCAGACTTCAGGATACCTGAATTCGCGGCCACAACAACCGGAACGGGCGAAACAGCCGCGACTCGGCTCGGATGCTCCGCCACCCTCTCGTCGGGGCAGGACCGCGGGGCGTCCGCCGGTCCAGCTAGAGCGTCCATCCGGCCCGGAATCGATGGCGGATGAACTCGTCGGCCTCGGGGAGGTCGGCGGCGCGCAGGTTGGGCGCGTCCCATTCGAGCTTCCTGCCGACGCGGTACGAGACGTTCCCCAGGAGCACGGCCTCGGCGAGGGCGCCGGAATAGTCGAAGTTGCAGGTCGTCGGCGAGCCGGTCTTGCACGCCGCGATCCACTCGTTGTGGTGGCCGACGGAATCAGGGATCGACGGGGCGGGGGGCGTGAAGTCGGCGACGACACCGTCGCGGATGAGCCGGTGGGAGTCGTAATCGGCGATGACCATGCCGGTCTGGCCGACGAAGAGGTTGCCGTCGCCCCAGGGCAGCGGGTCGCCGTTCTTGTTCTTGATCGTGGAGAGAAGCTCGGGGCGCTTGCCGCCGTCGTACCACGTCACCTGCACCGGCGGGCGGTCGGCCCGCGCCGGGTGCTGGTACCGGACGATGAGCCACGCCGGCGTGCCGATAGGATCCACCGGCGGCCCCTCGGCATGCACGGTGGATGGGTGGCGCAGGTCGAGCGCCCAGTGCGCCAGGTCCATGTGGTGGCAGGCCATGTCGCCCAGAGTCCCCGTGCCATAGGCCCAGAAGCGGCGCCAGTTGGCCGGGTGGATGCCCTCGGAATAGGCGTGCTCGGGCGCGGGGCCGAGCCAGAGATCCCAGTCGAGCTCCGCGGGCGGGGGCTTGGGCTCGCCATAGCGTCCCTGGGCCCAGCTGCGGCCGCACCAGACGTGCACCTCGCGGACGGGCCCGATCGCGCCGCTGCGGACAAGCTCGACCACGCGCCGGTAGTTCGCCCCCGCGTGGATCTGCGTCCCCATCTGTGTCGCAAGCTTCTTCTCCGCGGCCAGGGTTGCCAGCACACGTGCTTCCTCGACCGTATGCGCCAGCGGCTTCTCGCAGTAGACGTGCTTCCCCTGGCGCAGCGCCATGGCGGCGGCTGGGGCGTGGATGTGGTCCGGAGCGGCCACGAGCACGGCGTCGATGTCGAGAGGCGCTGCGAGCATCTCGCGGAAATCCCGGAAGCGGCGAGCCTCCGGGAACCTGGCGCCGGCCTGCTCGAGAAAGCCCCCGTCCACATCGCAGAGGGCGGCGATCTGCTCACCGGCTATCTGGGAGATGTTCCACCCCGCCTGGTTCTGTGTGCCGACGACCGCGATGCGGAGTTTGTCCGCCCGGGCGCGCCGAGCGCGGGCGGGGAGAGGAAGGGCCATCGCTCCGACGACGGCGGCGCTGGCCTTGAGGAAGATGCGGCGAGTAATGGGGGAACGGAGCATCGCGGGGGTCTCACAAGCAAGACGGCGGTGCGGGTCAGTCTACCAGGATCAGGGGAACGGAGGATGAAGCGGCGCTTGTGCATCGGCGCGCACACCCTCTCCGGACAGGTGCGCGCAGACCGAGATGCCCCGGGGGATGTGACGGGAGACGCCACCAGAACTGACCGGCACGCACCCGCAGCCCCCAAGAGACGCAGCCGGGAACGAGGGAGCGGAGCACGCAGCGATCGCGTGGCGAGGAGGCGGCCTTGGAGCGGTACCGCGCCGCGCTGGCACGTCCGGACCTCACGCCCGGGGCGCCGTCGCTGATCAGATCCCAATACCGCGAGGTGAAGGCCGCGCACGACCGGATCGCGGAACTCAAGCAGGCACTGGGTTGAGACACGGTCCGGCGCGTAAGCGGGGCTCCGCCCCGACCCCCACGGCTGGAGGAGGGACAGGCCCGTCCCGCGGTGTGTCTCCCTGCGGGCGGTCCTCGTTCTTCCCGATCGGCGCGGGGAGTCGGGCGGGCGGCGCGATTGCAGGGCGTTAGGCAGCGGCCAAGCGTCGGTCGCGCCCGACGCCCGAATCGAGAAGAATCAGGTCATAAGATGAGGCGGCCCTCACACGGGATTCATCGCTGCCAGAGGGGCGGGCTGCTAATGTCTACCGTTATGGGACAAGACATAGGCCAACTCGGAAAAGCGACGGCGATCCCCCGCACCCCGGCCCCGGCGACGACTGTTGCCGTGGCGGAACGGACCGCGGGACCGGCACCCGCGCGTCGTGGAGTGCAGAACATGAGAATCCTTGTGGTCGAGGACAACCCGAAGATGGCCGTCGCCATCCAGACGGGGCTTGGCGCGCAAGGGTACGCCGTCGACATCGTGGACCGCGGGTTCGAGGCGGAGGAGGTGGCCGCGGGGACGGCGTACGACGCGATCGTGCTGGACCTGATGCTCCCCGACCGGGACGGCGTGGAGGTGTGCAGGGCGCTGCGCCGGCGCAAGATCAAGACGCCGATCCTGATGCTGACGGCGCTCTCGGGCACGCAGGACAAGGTGAACGGGCTGGACGCGGGCGCCGACGATTACCTGGCCAAGCCGTTCGAGTACGACGAGCTGCTGGCGCGCGTGCGGGCGCTCCTTCGCCGCGGCACGGCGACGGAATCCAGCGTGCTGCGATTCGAGGACCTGGAGCTGGACCTCCTGAAGCGGTCCGCGAAGCGCGGCGGCGCGCCCATCAGCCTGACGACCAAGGAGTTCGCGTTGCTGGAGTACTTCATCCGCAACTCGCACCGCGTGCTCACGCGGACGCAGATCGGCGAGCACGTGTGGGACATGAACTTCGAGCCGGGGAGCAACGTCATCGACGTCTACGTCTCGACGCTGCGGCGCAAGATCGACCGGGGATTCGAGAAGCCGCTGATCCACACGAAGATCGGCAGCGGGTACGTGCTGAGCGCGGAGCCGCCGGCGTGAAGTCCCCGCCTGCCGGCGCCCGTGCCCGGCGGCGGTTCAGCACCGTTCGCATGCGCGTCGGGGTCGAGCTGATCGTGCTCACCGTGGCGTTCAGCATGCTGCTGGGGGCGGGGATCATGCTCATCTGGGCCCGCGCCGTGCGAGGGCGGTTGGACGATCGCGCCGTCGAGATCGCCCGCAGGGTTTCTTCGCGCCTAGACCGGGAACTGCGCCGTGGCGGCACGCTCCCGGCGGGATTTCCCGGCGACGCCCTCGCCCCCCCAACCCTCGCCGACGGGCCCGCGGTGGTCGTCGTCCGCGGGACGGACGGCTCGGTGCTTGGGTCCGTGCCCGCCGCGGCCCCGGCCCCGCCGTTCGAGGGGCCCAGCGGGGGCGGGCCCGTGGTGCAAACGATCGCCGCGGGCGGGCTGAGCACGGTCCTGGGCGACGCGCCGGTGCGGCTGCTGACCGTCCCTCTACCGGGGGGATGCTCCGTGCAGGTGGGCCTCTCGGAATCCGGCCTGAGGGAGAGCCAGGCCCGCCTGCGCCTGATCTTCCTGGGGGTTGTCCCGGCGCTGACGGGCGCGGCGACCCTCGCGGCGTGGGGGCTCGCGGGGCGGAGGCTCGGTCGCCTCACACGGATCGCCAGACAGACGGCCGGGATCAGCCCGTCCAGGCTGCACGAGCGGCTGGAGACAACCGGGGCAAACGACGATCTTGGACAACTCGCGGAGGAGATCAACCGGATGCTGGCGCGCCTGGAGGCGGGCTTCGGGGTCCAGGACCGGTTCCTCAGCGAGGTCTCGCACGAGCTCAAGACGCCGTTGTCGGTGCTGCTGCTGGAGGCGCAGATCGTGTCCCGCTCCGAGCCCGGCGAGCTGGTCTACGCGAAGTTCGTCGCCAGTGTCGAGGAGGAGATGCGCCGGCTCGCCAAGCTCGTCGAGAGCCTCCTGACGCTGGCGCGCGCCAAGCACGGCGACACGCTGGTGCGCCGTGTCACGGTGGACATGAACGAGGCCGCGATGGAGGCGGGCGAGCACTCCTGGAACTTCGCCCGCATGCGCGACATGCGCCTGCAGGTGTCGCTCTGTTCCGACGAGACCGGCGCCAACCAGCCGATCGTCGCGGGCGACCCCGATCTGCTTCGGACCATGATCGAGAACCTGCTGCGCAACGCGATCGCGGTCTCGCCGCGCGAATCCATGATCGACCTTGCCGTCGCCTGCGAGGACCACCACGTAACCGTGCGCGTGCGCGACCGCGGGCCCGGGGTGCCCGACGAGGTCGCCCCGCGGATCTTCGATCGCTTCGTCACCGTCGACCATACCCGGCAGGGGATCAAGGGCAGCGGCCTGGGCCTCGCGATCACGCGGGGCATCGCGGAACTGCACGGCGGCGAGGTGCGGTTCCGCAATGTCCCCCGCGATGGGGGCGGCGGCGCCGAGTTCTGGGCTCGGATCCCCACGCTGCAGCCCTCGTCCGGACACCCGGAGAGGCCGCGCTAACACTGCCGGCCTCGGCGGGCGTGAACCAGCCCTCACCGGACGCTCACCGACCGCTCAGATCAATCGGGAAGACTCCAGGCATGGAAGACCGGCGGCGGCCGTGATCGCGGCGCCGGGGTCCCCGTCCGCGGGCCGCGAGCCCGTGCGCCTCGGCACGTCATCATCTCATCGTCACGGCAGGAGGGCGTCATGCTGACCATGTTCCACCCAATCGTCGTTGCGTCGCTCGCCTGGGCCGCGCCGGTCGTGGGACAGATCCCCCTGCGCGCCGTGTCGCACTGCGCCCGCGCGGACGAGGTGGCCCAGGTGGTGCGGTTCCAGATCGTCTACAACCGTGAGCCCGATTTCCTATCCGTGGATCCGGAGGGACGGCAGGCCGACTCGTTCCAGTTCTTTCTCGACACGATGCCCGGGAATCAGGGGATGTGCGGGACCTCGCCGTATGCCTGGGAGACGGTCATCCGGGGCGAGGAGATCAACTTCGACGGCGAGGTTCCGGTCCGGGACCATGTGCGCGGCCCATCGGGCGATCCACGGAGCGGCGGCTGGGGACCGGCCACCGGGGCCGTGCCGTACACACTGGATGGAAACCGGCAGCAGTTCGAGGTGCCGTTCTGGATGCTGAACACGTCGTCGGGGAAGTTTCGCTACAGCCTTGAGTTGTGCCGGTACGGGATGCTCACGGACCGGTCGGTCGGGGCCGCCGTCGCCGTGGACAGGCACCACGATGCCACGGGCGCCCGCGCGGTCGCGCTCGGCGCACGGATCAGGAACTCCTTGGCGGCCTTGACGGCCCTGGCGGTCACGGCCTGCCTCGTCGGCTGGCTGGCGTTGCGCTGGCGTCGGGCTTGGCTCGGTCTGGAGCCGTTCCCCGGCAGCCCGGCGGCACGGGCCGCCGCCGAGCGATTGATTCTCGCTCGTCCACGCACCGGCCCAGCGGCGCCCCGGGGAGCCGCACGCGTGTGCGCGGATGCGGTCATGAATCACTCGTGACCGAGCGGCACCGCTCCGACTGCTTCGAGGCCGCGCTCCGCTGGGCGTGAACTCGCGACCGGTCACGACCCGGAAACGGCGACCGGCACGGACCGCGCCGCGGGCAAGGCGATCCGGGCAAGCGTCCGCGCCAGCGCGAGGGCCAAACAGCTCAACGATCCGTCGCTCCCGCTTCGGGGGTGGGGAGCAGGACCAGGTCGAACCAGTAGCTCTTGAGATGCCGGAAGATCTCGACGAATCCCTCGATGGTCGGTGGCTTGAGCAGGTAGCTGTTGGCGCCGGCCCTGTAGCAATACTCGATATCGGCGGGCGAGCGCGAGCCGGTCAGCACGATAACGGGGATCGACTTGAGCTGCGGATTGGACTTGATCTCGCTGAGCACGTGACGGCCGTCGGCGTTCGGAAGGTTCAGGTCGAGGAGGACGAGGCTCGGGCGCGAGGTGGACCCCGGCTTGAAATACCGCCCGCGCCCTCGCAGGAAATCCAGGGCCGATTCCCCGTGGCTGAACCGGAACAGCGGGTTATGAATGCCGACCTTCGCCAAGGCCCGGGTCAGCGCTTCAAAATCCTCCTCGCCGTCTTCAATGAGCAGGATGGACTGCAGGTTGTCGTTCATGGACTCCTTCACAGATCCCAGCGGAAGCCGACAGAAGCGCCGGCCCCTTTCCTAGCTTAAGCACTCCAAGTGCATCGTGGCGAGTCTGACGTCGAGACAATGGCTTGCGGGGATGTTCGGCGTTCGTTTGATTGACCCGCGACAACTTGCCGGCCGGTTCCGCCGCTCGTGATCGCGCGTCGGCGCTCGTCCTCGTCCGGCTCTGAAGCGGTGGATCGTCTTGTCTGATCACGGCAGCGGGCTGATGATTCGTCATGGACCGCGGTGCAGGCATACGGGCGTCCGGAGTTGAGCAGGGCGCCGGGACCAGCGCCGCGGGCTCGGACGCGGTGTTTCATTCGATCTGCGAGGCCGTACCGGACATCGTCTTCCGCAGCGCGGGCGATGGGAAGTGGGAGCACGTGAACGGCCGGTTCTACGACGTGACGGGGGCGGCCCCAGGGTCCGCCCTGGGCGACGGCTGGGCCCGGGCGCTCCACCCCGAGGACGAGGTCGCGGCGCGGCAGAGGTGGCTCCGGGCCGCGGCGACTGGGGGTGATCTCCAGATCGAGTGCCGGCTCCGGACGCCAGCGGGCTCGTATCGCTGGCACATGCTGCGGTCGCGGGCGGTGCGCGGCGCGGACGGGAGTATCACGCACCGGGTCGGCGCGATGACGGACATCCACGACCTGCGGACCACGATCACAGAGCTGGAGGCGTTCGGCCACGCAGTGTCCCACGACCTGCGCGAGCCGCTCCGCAGCATCAAGCTGATTACGCAGTTCCTCATGGAGGATTCGCCGGGGATGGACGAGACCGCGGCGGGGAGGCTGGTCAGGCTCGGCGACCTGGCAATGCGTGCCGACCGCATGGTGTCCGCATTGCGGGAGCACGCCCGCCTCGGGGGCTCCGAGGTCCGCCGCACGAGCAACGACCTCGCCGAGATCGTCGCGCAGACGGTCGAGACCCTCCGCGCCGGGCTCGCGGATTCGGGCGGCGCGGTCGAGGTCGTCACCCCGCTCCCGGTGGTGTCCTGCGATCGGGCGCTGATGCAGCGGGTCCTCGGCACCCTGATCGAGAACGGCCTGAAGTTCAACCGCTCGGAACGGAAGCGGATCCTGATCGGCGCGGAGGAGCCCGAATCACCCACCCCCACGATCTTCGTGCGCGACAACGGCATCGGCATCGATCCCGGCAAGTCGGACGCGATCTTCGGTATGTTCACCCGCCTGCACGCCGCTGGTGAGTTCGGCGGCGGCATCGGCGCGGGGCTCGCGATCGCCCGGCGCATCCTCGAACGCCACGGCGGGAGGATCTGGGTGGAGCCCGAGCCCGGCGGGGGGTCCACATTCCGGTTCACCGTCCCGCGATGAGCCCGTCGACGAGGCGGCGGGATCCTGGGCCGCGATAACGGCGCGGCGGACGCGGCGGGATGATCCCCCGGATGGGGCGTGTTGGGAAGAAGAAGGCATCGAGGCAAGAGGCATCAAGGCATCGAGTCGGCGGAGGGGGAAGCGTCGGTTAGTTAGGATGGATGCGATCGGAGGGTTCTCGATGCCGGTGAGTGCGCGGCTGAACAGGTTGCTGGGCGCGGACGGTCGGTGCTTCGACGTGGCGATCGACCATGGGTTCTTCAACGAGCCGAGCTTCCTGGCGGGCATCGAGGACATGCGGGTAGCGGTTGCGCGCATCGTCGAGGCGGGGCCGGACGCGGTGCAGCTCTCGCCGGGGATGGCACGCCACCTTCAGGAGCGGCGCGGCAGGAAGCCGGCGCTGGTGCTGCGGACGGACGTGGCGAACGTGTACGGGCGCCCGCTGCCGCGACGGATGTTCAGCCAGCTCATCGACGACCCGGTGAGGACGGCGGTGCGGCTGGACGCGGCGTGCGTGTGCGTGAATCTGCTGATGCTCCCGGGTCTGCCCGAGGTGCACGAGCAGTGCGTGCAGAACGTGACGACGCTGCGGACCGCGTGCAGCGCGGCGGGGATGCCGCTGATGGTCGAGCCGCTGGTGATGAAGACCGCGGGAGAGGGGTACGGTGTGGACGGGGACCCGGAGCGGATCATCCCGCTGGTGCGCCAGGCGGTGGAGCTGGGCGCCGACGTGATCAAGGCGGACCCGACGGAGGACCTGTCGGTGTACGGGAAGGTCGTCGAGACGGCCGCGGGGGTGCCGGTGCTGGTGCGCGGCGGCGGCCGCGCGAGCGACGAGGAGATCTTCAAGCGCACGGGGGCGGTGCTGGCGCAGGGTGCGAGCGGGATCGTGTACGGGCGCAACGTGATCCAGCACGCCGAGCCGGTGAGGATGGTGCGGGCGCTGATGGCGATGGTGCACGAGGGTGCGGGGGCGGAGGAGGCGATGCGGATTTTGAGGGGGTGAGGAGTGTCAGCAGAACGAGTAACGAGCGTTCATCATCTGAGCCGAACTGCTCAATGATGGAACGGCAGCGCAGGAGGATTTCCAGCACCTGCTGGCTAGCCAGGCCAGTGTCCGCTGTGCCTCTGCACAGCCGGGGCTCAATCCTGCCCGACGCATTTGCACGTCACCTTCACGTTCTTCAGGTCGTACGGACAGGCCTTCTTGCCGAATAACCCTCGTTTGGGCTTGTCCTTGGTCACCCAATGTTCGTCAGTGTCGAAGGTGGCAGTGGTGAGCTCGCTCTGGGCGTAGCAGATCTTCTCCAGGTTGGGGATGCCGTTGCCCAAGCTGCCAGGCTTCTCGACCGACGAGTTTCCGTCTCTTTTCTTCTCAATTGGCACCGCGAACGGGAGACATGTTCCCGTCTTGTCCTCCGACGGCGTGCAATCGCCCTTGCACTTGCCACGGAGCTTCTTCAATTCCTGGAGCGACTTGTCGCTGGTGACCCATATCGTGTCTTCGAGGTCGGACCATTCAACCTGGTCCGCGGGAGTGCACCGCATGTCCTTGTCAACGCAGATCACGCCGTGGGCCGCAGGGATCGTGAACTCGTCCTTGGGGCAGTCGGCGCAAACGGGCGACCGGGGAGAGTCCGGCGGTGGGTTGTCTGTGGTTGTGATCCGGCGGAGCGGATTGCTGGTAGCGGGGTCGAAGCCGTTGCCTCGTGTGACAAAGCGGCCGGTGCGCGGATCCGCGTACCGCCCAAGAGGGAACAGGAAGCCCGTCTCGGCGTCGAACCGTGACGCTCGATAGAGGTATGCGTTCCCCACCGTCGGCACGCCGGTCCCAAGTTGGAACGCGAAGTCCCCCAAGGCCCGCAGCCACGTGGGGTTAGCCTGGGTGCTCAGGCCGAGCAGGCCGTTGCCATTCCCGCTGGTTTCCCAGCCCCAGGTGCTGGTGTTCGACGACGTGTTGTCGACGAGCGAGAGCCAGTAGCGCGTGCTGCCCTGGACGTGGATGGGGCTGGGGAGGCTGATGACGTACTGGTACTCCGCGGCCGCGCCGATCGAGTTGCAGCGGACGTTGCGCCCCGTGAGCGTGCGCGTGACCTGGCTGCCGCTGAAGGACTGCTGGTAGATCAGGGGGCCGGGCAACCCGGTGCCGGGGTCGGCCTGGTAGATGGCCAGGAAGAAGAACTCCGAGAATGGGCCGGGGATGTCGGTGGTGTAGTCGTAGCCGCCGAAGAACGTGACGGAGGAGATATCGGCGTCGGCGGCGAACCAGAAGTCGTCGGCGAGGTGGTAGGCGTTGCCGTCGGGGCTGGGGCTGTCGTCGGAGTCGTAGGTGACGATGAGGTCGCCGGCCTGCGGCACGCCGGGCTGGAAGGGCTTGCCGAAGTCGTGGTATTCGGTCTGCTGGACGGTGGCGCCGCTCGCGTCGGTGACCTTGACGACGCTCAGGAGGTCGTCTTCGTGGAAGAAGAACCGTGCGCCGGAGCGAGTCATTCCCAGGAGGGTGCCGGAGCCCTTGGAGTGGACGTACGTGGCGACGGTGACGTTGGCGCCGGACTGCTCCTCGATCTCTTCGTTGCCGTCGTAGTAGTAGCGGGAAGTCGTGGCGCCGACGATCTTCTGGATGCGCCGGTCCAGGCAATCGTACTTGTAGGTGGTAATGACGCTTGCGGAGTCGGTGAACTGCACGAGGCGGTTGCGGTAGTCATAGGCGTACTGGTTCGGCGCGGGGGCGGCGCACTCGGGGGCGGCGGCCGCGAGATTCCCGTTGAGGTCGTAGGTCCGGGAGTCGAAGGGTGTGATGGTGTACTGGTTCATCTCGCAGTCGGCGGGTGGGCTGGCGCTGTTGCACGTATAGGCGCCGCCGTCGGGCCCGCCGGTGACGGCGGTGCGGTTGCCGACGCCGTCGAGGGCGTAGGTGAGGGCGGGCCAGTACTGCGATCCGCCCGAGGTGATGAGACGGTTGGCCGCGTCGTAGGCGTAAGTGCGGATATCCGGGACCGGTGCGACGGTGCTGCTGGTCGCGGACAGCTTGTTACCGGCGGGATCCCATGAGTAGGCGCGGTCGTCCACCACCCGCCCGCTGGGCACGTGCGCGTGCAGCGTGCGAGTGATCCGTCGCAGCCCGTCGTAGGTCGGCTGGTAGGCCACGCCGTTGCCGTCGTCGCGGCGCTCGACGCGAGAGCGGCCGATGTAGGCGTAGGTCGCGATGGTTGTCCCTGCTCCCGCCGGGTCGTCGCGGACAAGCGACGGGCGGTTGACGGGGTCGAAGGTGCGGACGACGGCGCGCCCGCCGGGGTAGGCCAGGCGGGTCTGCATGCCGAGGCCGTCGTACGTGGCGGTGACGGTGCGGACGGGGGCCACGGGGCTCGTGATCTGCTGGGTTTCGCGGAGGACCTGGCCCAGCGAGTCGTAGCCGTTGGTGGCCGCGCTGCCGCCGCGGGTCACGGTGGAGTCGTTGTCCTGCGCGCGGACGAGGCGTGAGAGGCCGTCGTACTGGTAGGTCTCGGTGGTGGTGCCGTTGGGCGGTCCGGCGACGCCGGCCCCGGGGACGATGGTGCGCCCGGTCGGGCGGTCGAGCAGGTCGAAGGTCGAGGCGACCTGGCTGCCGTTGGCGTCAACGGTCTGCGTCGGGTTGTTCTGCACGTCGTAGAAGCGGTTGTCCTGGGTGCCGTCGGCGTACGTTGTGTGGATGAGCCGGTCGAGCGCGTCGTAGGCGTAGGTGGTGGCGTTGCCGTTGTCGTCGGTGCGGGAGGTGAGGCGGCTGGAGGCGTCCCAGGACTGCGCGGTCGTGATGTCGGTGCCGTCGCCGTCGGGGCCGTCGTTGTCCATGTCGCGGATGGTCTGGACGAGGCGGCTGAGGCCGTCGTAGACGTAGCGGGTGCGGTTGGCGCGCTGGTCGGTGTGCAGGGTGAGGTTGGAGCGGGAGTCGAAGGCGTCGAGGGTGAGGTTGCCGAGGTTGTCGATGGTCTGGAGGCGCCGGTTGAGCGAGTCGTACTGGTAGGTCGTGGTGAAGATCTGGGACGGGGAGCCGATGGAGGAGACGTCCGTCTGCACGACCGACGTTTTGTTGGAGTTGCCGTCGTAGGTGTACTGCGTGCTGTTGCCCACGGCGTCCGTCACGGTCCGGAGCCGGCCGGCGGTGTCATAGGCGTAGGCGGTGGCGTGGGCATTGTCGTCGGTGACCGAGGCGACGGAGGAGAGGTCGGTGTACTGGGTGGTCGTCGTTGCCAGGCCGTCGCCGATGTTCGCCTGCGTCTGCGTATCGAAGAACGACGAGTCGACCCGGGTGCGCCGGTTCATGGCGTCGTAGGTGTAGGTGGTCTGCGAGAGGCGGACGTTGCCCGCCCCGCCGGCGATATCGAGGCGTTCGCCGTCGGTGCGCGCGGAGAGCGTGTTGGAGTTGGCGTCGTACGTCCAGATTGAGACGTTGCCCATCGGGTCGGTGGCGCTGATCCGCCGGTCGTAGCCGTCGTAGGCGTAGGTGGTGACACGGGGGGCGCTCTCGAGCCCGCGGTTGACCGTCGCCAGGTTGCTGTTGCCGTCGTAGTCATCCTGGGTCGTCGACTGCCCGCCGGGCCCGGGCTCGCCTTGCGCGCGGATCTCCTGGAAGAGCAGGTCGCGCTCGTCGTAGCGCATGGCAACGATGTTGAACGGGTCGGCGCCGGTGATCGCCTGGCCGTTGCGCACCAGGGTGCGGTTGCGGTCGGCGTCGTAGACATATTCGGCGGTAACGAGGAACTGCGGGAGTTGGGGCGCGAGGATGGCCGCGTACGTCAGGACGGAGTTCGCCAGATTCGTGCCGCCGACTTCGGAGGTGGTTCGGATGGGGTTGTTCAGGATTTCGTAGTCGGTGATCGTGGTGAAATGGGTGTTGGCCGCGGGGCGGACGCCGTTCTCGTCCCTGTTCTCGATGTCGGTGCGGACGAGGTTGTCGTCCGCGTCGTAGAAGTAGAAATCGGCGTACTGCACGCCTCCCACGATGGGCGACAGCCTGAACACCGGCTGGTCGAGCTGGTTGTACGTGCGGATGGTGCTATTGCCGCGCGGGTCGGTCTCCCCGACCAGGTTGCCCCGATCGTCGTACCCGAACGAGGTCATCAGGGTGAAGTGGGGGCCGGCGCAGGCCATCGCGTCGGTGGCGTCGGCCACCTGCTGCTGGAGGTACCCGTTCTGCGTGCCAGACGAGTAGTAGGCGAAGGTGTCCACGCGCCGGCAGCCGGTCCCCGCGCCGTTGCGAGGCAGGATGTGCCGGACGACCTGCCCGAAGGCGTTGTAGTCCCAGTTCTCGACGATCGAGGGGATGCGGTGGATGGTCTGGACGCGGTTGCCGCGCGAGTCGTAGGCGTGCTGCGTGACGCCCCCGCTCCCGTCGGTGTGCTGCGTGACGAAGTTGCCGCCGCAGCAGCCGCCGAAGCCGGCCAGGTACTGGAACTGCTCGCAGATGATGGCCGGCGAGCCGCCGGCGGGTCCGGGGTCGCGGCAGCGCTCGAGCATGCTGCCGTGGGCGCGGACGGAGGGGTTGGCCTCGTCGTAGACGAGCGTGTCGAAGTTGAGGCGCGGGTGGTCGACGCGGACGGGGAGCGAGTCGTTGTTGTACGTCCAGCGCGACTCGAAGAAGGCCGGGTCGCCCGGGCGCAGCGGCGGGCCCGGCCGGTTGGTGCTGTCGGTGGTCGGCAGGTCGGGGTCGGCCAGGCCGGTGAAGCGCCGGCACATGACCTCGCGGTTGCGGTCGTCGTAGAAGCACTCGCGCACGTGCCCGAGGCGGTCGTTGCTGATGGCCTTGACGACGGCGTTGTTGTTGCCGGGGGAGGGCGTCTGCGGGACGTACACCAGGTCGATGATGTCGCCGGGGTCGCCCAGCTCCATCCGCGTGAGCTGGTCGAAGCCGGGGTCCGCGGGGTTGGTGGTGGGGTTGTAGGTGTTGTGGAGGAAGGTGTTGCCGCGCGGGTCGGTGATGGTGAGGAGGTTGTGGTTCAGCCGGTCGTCGCCGAAGCCGTGGGAGTAGGTGTAGACGGTCGTCTTGCCCGCGGGGTAGGGGTTGTGCGGCGTGGTGACGATGGGGGAGCGGGCGGAGCGGAGATCGCCGGGGGCGCCGCCGGTGTCGCCGGCGGTGTAGTACTGGTAGACGACCTGGCGCGTGGTGAAGTCAGTGATCGACGTGATGCGGTTGCTCGCGTCGTAGGCGAGGGTGATGGGACGCGCGAGCGTGTCGGTGATGGTCGAAAGGCGGCCCTGGGCGTCGTAGGCGAAGGAGAGCGTGTTGTTGTTGCGGTCGATGATGGTTGAGATGCGTCCGGGCGCTGGGGCCCCGGCGGCGCCGAGGGGCCGGAAGTTCCATCGGCCCATGTCGGCGAAGGTAAGCGTGAAGGTCTGGTCGGGGTTCTGCACGATCTGGCGGAAGAACTCCCGGACGCTCCAGGTGCCGT
Source organism: Phycisphaerae bacterium (assembly GCA_041485385.1). GTDB lineage: Bacteria > Planctomycetota > Phycisphaerae > Phycisphaerales > UBA1924 > JBGPJM01. The sequence goes on from JBGPJM010000051.1 coordinate 19,760, forward strand.
CGGGCTGGTGGAGATAGGTGTCGCTCCGGGCCCAACCGTTGTGCAGCACCAGGTCGGCGCAGCTGCTCTCAAGGAAGATGTTGTAGGAGAAGTCCCACCCGTGGCCGAGGGCCGAGTCGGGGCCTTCCCGCGATCGGTACTTGCGGGCCCAGACGAAGTCCAGGCCGCGGCCGCGGATCTGCATGTCGGTGGCGGTCTCGGAGAACTCTCCGGAGAACAGGAAGGCGCGGTCCAGGCCGTCGGGCATGAGGCCCAGGATGGTGCAGCCGCTGGAGCACGTGGCCGCGGGCTCCTGCTCGGAGCGCGAGTGCGGGTTGGGGTTGGTGCTCGCGGGAGGGGGTGTGGGGCAGCCGGCGAAGAAGCAGTTGAGGAAGTCGAAGAAGTCCTGCGAGTTGGTGACGCCGTTCATGTTGAAGTCGGCGTTGCCGGCGAAGAAGTCGTTGAGGAAATCGAAGAAGTCCTGGCTGTTGAGGTCGCAGGACTGGTTCCAGTCGCACGGGCAGCCGGGCTGGGCGCGGGCGGCACACGGGGTGAGCAGGAACACGGCGCACACGGCCGCCGCGACGCCGGAACCGTGCCTCGTTCGGGGGAGCATGAGTTGTCCTTTCCGCCATTCGATGGGTGCGTCAACACCCGCGAGGCCGCCGATGGCCACAAAGACGGCCGCGCGGAGCTCTGCCGGATCGGTCCGCGCCATGGCGGCCGGATCATCTAGGCGAGAAACACCCCGTAGCGTGCCAAACTGCCGGGTGCGTGTCAAGAGGAATGGCGAGCATTTTCCGTTGTCATGGAAACGGGGCATCCGGAGGCAGAGCCTCGACGGGCAGATCAGCGACCGTTTCTTGAGGACTTCATAGAGGGTCCCGGTGTCGGACCTCCCTACGAGGCGGCATCGCGGCGTGGTGGCGGCGCAGCTTGCCCGGTCCGGGCGCTCTGGGCGATCTTCCGCCAAGCCTGTTCCATCGAGTCCACGGCGTGCTGGTTCTCGTCGCGTGCCGTCGTGCCGCCCGCCAGGTGCAGCGCGGTCACGCCGTCGGGCATCGGCAGAATGTACTCCGTGGTGCGCAGGGTCATGCGGCCCTTCTTGGCCTCGATGGTGGTCGTGGTGGTCCACGTCCAACCGGTCCAGCCGGAATCCGTCGTGAACGGCTGCTCGTCCCGCGTGGTGGTTTGCGGAAGAGCTCTCTTCACTGGGTCCGGCCTGACGGTGCGCCAGCGATCATGCTCGGCGCGAAGGTCATCCAGCCGCAGCACGCCGAAGTTCAGTTCAGGGACGATCTCGCGGCCGGGCGCCGGTCCGCGCGGGCCCGCGATCGGCGCCAGGCCCCCCGCGAGCAGCTGCTGGGCGTGGGACGGTCCGCATGCATGGACGGCCCGCCAATCGCCCGGATACGTGATCCAGACTCCCTGCGCGTGGAGCAGCTTGGGGTGGTCGGCGGATTCCTCGGGCGGCGTTGGCTCCACGAGCTGCAAGCCGCGGAGGAGGGCCAGGACGCCCTCCCGGTCTCCCGGCTTCATCTCCCACGTCTGGGCCTTCACCACCCGCCGGCCGTCGCTGCGGACGATGATCATCGTCCAGCCGATCTCGGCGATGCGCCCGACGGCTCCGTCGGCGAACGTGAAGTCGCGCCAGGCCTCCGGGGGAGCGCCGTACGGCCGCAGCAAGTCGTCCGGCGAGCCCTTGAGTTCCTGGACAATCTCCAGATCGATGGCCGGTGATGGCAGGAACCGCGGATGCTCGGGCGCGCGGTCGGTCGCGCCAAATCTGGCGACGGGCATGAAGATGCGGCGCTGCTCCTGCTCCGGCAGCATGGCCCCTTGGCCGCACTCAACACTCATGACCTGGTCCCACCCGGGCGGATACGCGAGCACGACGCCGAGGTCATCGCGCCGGAAGACGCCGCCCTTGTCGGGCCACGTCGTCGCGAAGTCGCTCCCCACCCGCATGAACAGCGAGGAGTGATCGCGGGCCGCAGGCCCCAGGTGCGAGCAGACGATCGTCTGCAATCGCCCATCCGCGCGGGGCAGCGCGTAGACGACGTAGCGCCGCTGCGAGGCCGCCCCGCCATCGGCTCCCGGCCGCGTGAACAGGATCGCGATCCCCTCCGGCCCCTCCGCGCGGCGCATGCAGTTGCCGTTCGCATCGCTGAGCAGCGGCAGCACGCCGACCGGAACCCCCGCGGCCACCGTCGCGCGGATATGCGCCTCGTACTCCTTCAGCGACGCCGCACGCCCCGGCTCTCCCCCAGGCGGGAACGGCTCGAAGCGGATCGACGCCCCGAGCCCGTCGTCGCCGCCCGCGCCCGGATGCGCGGTTCCCCGCTCGCCGCGCCGGCCCTGCCCCGCGGGGATGTCGTCCAGATCGATCGTCCAATCCGGCGGCAGGTAGAACAAGAACCCCGGCCCGAGGTACTGCGCGCCGTACTGACCGCCCACGAGCGGGCCCGGCTCGGTCGTGGCCGGAGTCGAAGGCTGGGGTGAGGCGGGCTGCGCCGGCAACCCGGCCCCCGCGTGGTGCGTGGGTGCGAGTGTCACCAGGCTCGCGACAAGGAAGGCCGCACAGGTGATCACGGGGACACGCATGAACGCTGCTCCGCGCCCGCATCGGCGGACAAGGCCATTCTAGAGCATGGGGAGAGGCGTGCCGGTACTTCTGCGAGCAGTTCCCGACCCTACCGGCGCGGTTTCGGCGCCCCCGGCTCGCCGGGCGGCTTCCGGCCCTCGCCCGCCCCGACCTCTCCGGCCTTGAGCGGCCCAATGTACCCCGTGGAGAGCGCCACATCGTCGTACCAGACCGTGTTGTCCCTGGTCGCCTGGTGCACGTACACGCTCAGGTTGAACCGCTTGAGCTTGACCGCATCGGTCGTGCGCCATCGGAAGCCGGTGCAGTGCACGTAGAGCCTGCCGTCGATCCACGCCGCGAGCTCGCCGTCGGCCTTGCCCGGCGTGTTGGCCTTGATCATCTGCTCGAAGCAGTACCACACGCCGCGCTTCGGGATGACGCGCCCGGCGGGCTCCGGGGCCATCATGTTGCCCCAGAAGTGCCCGTCGCGATCTTTGGTCATGTCCATCCAGTAGGTGTAGAGATGCATGGAGCCGGGCGGCTCGTTGCGGCCCCAGTCGCGCCACGGCTCGAAGCCCGTGGTGAAGCGGTCGTCCCCCTTGGGCCGGATGCCCGCGTTGCCCATGCCGTCCCACATCTGCTTGCCCGAGGTGGCCGCGAGGCCCGCGCCGGTGTGGTTCAGGTTCCCCTGGTCGTAATCGTCGGCGAACTTGATGTAGTACCGCAGGTACACGCGATCGCGGCCTCCGCCGTCCTTCTCCTCGCCGAACCAGTACGACGGGCCCGCGCCCGAGGATTTGCCGTCGCTCGCCGGCGCGGTCAGCTGCAGGGCGCCCGAGCCGCTGTGGGCCAGCGCGGGATCGCTCGTGAGCTTGGCGCGCCCTTCCTTGAGCCCGCCCACCTCGAAGTACACCTTGAGCGCATCGGGCGACTCGAACCCGTCGGCGAAGATCACCCTGCCGGGCGTCTGCAGCGCGCCGAGCGCCGCGGGGTCGGCCAGCGTCCTGGCGGTGGCGAGCACGGGGTAGTTCGCCGCGGCGTCCTTGAGGCGCGCCGGGTCATCGTCATCGGTGCCGACGGGCTGGACGGGCGATGGGGGCTGGGGAGGTTGGCCCGGGGGAGCGGCGGGCTGCCCGCCGGCGATCCACGCGCCCGCGGCCAGAAACAACAGCAATGCGGACGGAGGTGCGACTGGCATGTGCGAGGCTCCGGCGGTGGAGGGGCCGCAGCGAACTCGGGTCCGGATGCAGGCTCGATGTGGTCGCGGCAAGATCGTACTCGGCGGGCCGCCGAGGGAGTCCGGGAGCTTCCCGTCCGCGCCCGCCTTGCCTCCCCACCTACGGAATCTCCGGCTCCACGAGCAGCGCCAGGAGCGAGAGAGATTCCTGCCAGCCGAGGTAGCAGAGCTCGGCGGGGATCGCCGCGGGGATGTTCTCCTGGAGAATCGAGAGCTCGGTGCCGCAGGAGACGGGGCGGAGCGTCACGGTGACCTGCATCTCGCCGGGGAGGCCGGGGTCGTCGAACTTGTCGGTGTACCGGATGCGTTGGCCGGGCGCAAGTTCGGTGAAGGTGCCGCCGAAGGAGTGGGTCTGGCCGGTTCGGAAATTCGTGAACGACATGCGGTAGCCGCCGCCGACGCGCGCGTCCGAGTGCTGCACTTCTCCCACGAATCCGTGCGGTGGGAGCCACTTGACCCTGGCCTTCGGGTCCAGGAAGGCGCGGTAGAGGTGCTCGGCGGGACAGCGGATGACTCGGTGGAGGCGGACGGTGTTCGAGGAGGAGGCCATGGTTTCATTCCTTGGGTTAACGGTGGCCGAGATGGTAAGTCGCGGCGAGGGCTTCAGACTCCAAGTACGACAGCCCCGCGGAAGTTCCCCGATTCTGGCGGATGCCCCCGCGAATCAGGAAGGAGATTTCTTGGCACGCGGCACGGAATCTCGTACGATTCTTCGATGCCCCAGATCAACACCTTCCTGACGTTCAACAACCAGGCCGAGGAAGCGGCCCGCTTCTACACATCGATCTTCCCCAACTCGAAGATCACGCGCATCACGCGCTTCCCCGACCTCGGGCCGGAGGGGGTGGAGGGGGTGGAGGGGGGGGCGCCGTTCAAGGCCGGCAGCGTGATGACCGTCGACTTCACGCTCGACGGCCGCACGTTCACCGCCCTCAACGGTGGGGGCGGGCCGCAGTTCACCTTCACCCAGGGCTTCTCCATCGCCGTGCTCTGCGACACGCAGCAGCAGGTGGATGAATACTGGGACAAGTTCGTCGCGGCCGGCGGCACGCCGGTCGCCTGCGGCTGGATCACCGACCACTTCGGCGTGTCGTGGCAGATCGATCCCAAACTGCTGATCGACATGATCACCGATCCCGACCCGATCAAGGCCGGCAAGGCCATGCAGGCGATGATGACCATGGTCAAGATCGACAGCGAACAACTCAAGCGCGCACTGGCCAGGTGAAGTGTGACCATGTCGCCGCACTCGAAGGTCGCTGATACCGGAGAACCCCCCTTCACGCCTCTCATGTTGACCCTGCGGAGCATGGAGACCGCCCCCCGTCAGTGCGGCCACCGCCAAGCGAAGATGGCTCCGGTGATCGCGCCGTAGATGATGCCGTCGATGACAT
>JBGPJM010000052.1:0-24589 GCA_041485385.1 Phycisphaerae bacterium
CGCCCGCCCGAGGTGACGATGATGCACCCGTCGGCCTCCTGCGTGACCGTGTCGGTGGCCGGGATATCGACCCAGACGGGCTTGTCCTTGCTGCCGCCGAAGACCGTCAGGACGCCCATCAGCACGGCGATGACCAGCACCAGACCCGATTCCTGCGCGGAAAAGAGGCGGCGCCAGACGCTGCGCGGGCGACGCGCTGCGATCGGCGATGGGTTGGACGGGGCGGGTTCCACCACGGGGCGAGATGATAGTGGATCGGCCGCGGCCCGGTTCAGCGGCTCGCGGGCCGGGTGGGGCGGAACGCGCGGTCTCGGGGATCTGCGTCAGTCGATCGTCTGGACGCGCCGGCTGCGGTTGGGATCGACGACGTTGATGCTCTGGGCGCTGGTGGCCGCGGTGCTGAAGAAGGTGGCATGGACGTTGCCCTTGAGGAAGTCGGCGTGCCCGTCGGTGAAGGCGAAGTTGCCGCCGTCCTTGCCGTGGTTGTCAGAGGGGGCGTAGTAACCCGGCTGAGTTCCGGCCGCGGCGGCGTTGCCCTGGTTGCCGCCCCCGCCGCCGTACCAGGCGTCGGTGGAGACGTCTGGGCCGTTGGTCTCGTCGCCCCAGATCGGGGCCGGCTTCAGGACGACCGGCTCGTCGGTCTTCAGGCCGGCGATGTACAGGTAGCTGATGTTGTAGCTGATGACGTCGGTCTGATCCTTGGGGGGGTGCGGCACCTTGACGGTCGCGGAGCTGTATTGGCCCATGCCGGGCGTCGTGACGGGCCCGTAATACCGGTCTTCGTGGTCGGCGGGGCAGTAGAGCACGCCGTAGCCGTCGATGTAGCCGTCCAGGAGCGGGATCTTGTTGCCGTTGGCGTAGGCCGCGGTGTCCGGATCGCCGGTGAGGCCGACGTAACCGTGGTCGCCGGCGCCGGCGGACGGGGCATCGCCGAGCTGGAAGAGGCTGAAGAGACCGGCGACGCCGCCATAGACGAACTGGCCATCGAGAACATTGGGGTTCGAGAACGAGGACGGACGCGGCATGACCGGGAACCAGTCCCTGCGATCGTTGGCGTAGGTGGTCATCGCGATGCTCATCTGGCGACAGTTGGAGAGGCAGAGCCCCAGGCGCGAGGCCGCGCGGGCCTTCGCGAGGGCGGGGAGCAGGATGCCGACCAGCAGGGCGATGACCGCGATGACGACGAGCAGTTCGATCAGGGTGAACGCGCGCGAAAGGCCGAGGCGTCGAATGTTCATTCGGAGGACTCCCGTTCTGTTGGTCACGCTCCCGACCGCTCCTGGGCCGTCTGACCCTGACCCCGGGCGAAAGACCATCGCGCGCAAGTGTAGCCGCAGGCTTGGGGCGCCGCAAGACGGCGCTAAATCGGATCGGATCTGGAAAAACAGGGCAGAAAGCGGTTACAAATTTTCTTTGTTTGGCGGCCATCCACGCTGTATTCTGTGAGTTCACACTGTGGCCCGACGCGCCCGGGGCGTCGTTGCGGTTTCTTCGACGACCGACTTCTGAAAGGAGCGTTTTGTGATGCACCGTCAATCCTTCGTCACAGCGGGCGGCGTGCTGCTCGCGGCAGGCACCGCGCTTGCGCAGCCCGCCATCGACGGCCGGCTGGCCGGCGACCAGAGCTTCTACGGGCCGCCCAAGTGGGTCCAGAATATCCCCACGGGCTTCGGCGATAATAACCCCGCCAACCAGCCGCCCTGCTCGGGCGTCGGGAACGGCATCACCATCGGGTTGAACAACTCCAACACCGGCGGCGTGACGGGCGGGGACGCGTCGCAGGCAGGGTCGGTGACGACGGGGATCGAGATCCGCATCCCCTTCTCGCAGATCGGCAACCCGGCAGGGGACATCCGCATCGCCGGGTTCATCAACGGCGGCGGTCACGACTACCTCTCGAACCAGGTCATCGGCGGCCTGCCCGCCGGAACCGGGAACCTCGCCGAGCCGCGCCTGGTGGACTTCAACACGCTGGCCGGCAACCAGTACGTGACCGTGCACCAGGCCGCCTGCGCGAGCGCCACCGGGCCGACGATCGACGGCGACCTTGGAGGCGACGCGGCCTGGGGGGCCTTGCTCTTCACGCAGACCGCGGCGACGGGCTTCGGCGACAGCAGCCTGGGGGTCATCGACTTCGCCAACGGCTCGGAGATCGACGGGCTGTACGCCTTCACCTGCACCGCCGATCCCGACGGTCCCGGCGGCGAGCCGGCCCAGCCGTACCTGTTCATCCTGATCACCGGCAACCTCGAGTCAAACTTCAACAAGCTCGACGTCTTCATCGACAGCATCGCCGGCGGGCAGAACCAGCTCCGGGGCGACAACCCGGACGTCGACTTCAACGGCCTGAACCGCATGGGGAACAACGGCGCGCAGCCGGGGCTGACGTTCGACACCGGCTTCGACGCCGACTATTACCTCCAGTACACCTGCGGGAACAGCCCGCTGCAGACCTTCGCGAGTTTCGCTGAAATCCTGACCGGCGGCGGCGGACGCGGCAGCTACATCGGTTCCGGCGGCGCGGGGACCAACACCCTCAACGGTTCGGTCGTCTGCCCCCCCACCGTGCCGAACAACGAGTACGCGATCGGGTCGGAGATCGACGCGGTCTATTCCTACCTCGACACCCCGAACAACCGGCTCTACCTCCTGGTCACCGGCAACCTCGAGAACAACTCCCAGAACAAGCTCAACCTCTTCTGGGACGTCAACGGCAACCCCGCCGGCGACGAGGGGCAGAACAACATCCGCGCCGACAACGTGCAGATCAGCGTCGCCGAGGGGGGCGGCGGGGCGCTTGTCCGCTTCGCCACCAACGGGACCGACCCGGGCCTGACCTTCGACTCCGGATTCTCCCCCGACTACTACATGAACTTCCACTTCGAGAACACCCCCGTGCGGAACGTGCTCGACAGCGCGTTGCTCCGCACGAATGGGCCGGAGCAGTACGCCAGTGGCTCCAACCTTGACTATGGCTCGTTCAACGGCGTCAACGTCGCCAACAACCCGATCCCCTTCGACGGCACCAACTTCACCGATTTCACGGGCCCCACCGGCATGCAGTTCCAGGACGGGTTCGCCCCCAACATCTTCTCGGCCTGGCCGCCCCGCGAGTCATTCCGGACTCTGCACGAGGCGATCTTCGTACAGGGGATCACGGACGCTCCGACGTACTACGCATTCGTCCCGACATTCGCACGCCCCGGGCTGACCCTGGCGGCGGGCAACAACTCGAATATCGGTGGCGTGACCGGCTCCGACGCCTCCGGCGCCGCGGATGCGACGACCGGCGTCGAGATCTCGATCGACCTGGGCGAGCTCGGCTGGGACGGCACCTCGTCCATCCGCGTCGCCGGGTTTATCGCCAGCGGTGATTTCACCTACGTCTCCAACCAGGTGCTGGGCGGGCTGCCGACGGGGACCGGCAACCTGGCCGAGGTGCGCCAGCTGAACCTCGGCAACATCGCGGGTCGGCAGTGGGTGACGCTGAACCGCTGCGCGGCGGACTGGAACGAGAACGGCGTCGTCAACTCGCAGGACTTCTTTGACTTCCTGAACGCCTTCTTCGCCGGCGACGCCGACTTCAACCACAACGGCGTGACCAACTCGCAGGACTTCTTCGACTTCCTCAATCGCTTCTTCAGCGGTTGCTGACGAGCGCGCGGACTGCCGCGGATGTACTGAGTAGGCCTCTGGATAGATTCTCCGACCCCCGCCGCACGGCGGGGGTCTTTTCTTTCTTGACGGGGACGAGCACGGTGGTGCGGGCCGGGACAAGACCGGTCTGGCGTCAGGACTCCTGATCCGCGGCCACCCGCCACCTCTCCGGCGTTCTCGAGTCCGGATGAACACAGCGCCTCGACGCCCGGCGCGGGACGACGTGATCGAGCGATCCCTTTCACTCTCCTTCTTTGGGCCTCGTCGATCGGTGCACGACGGTGATCTCGCCGGTGTTCTCCAGCAGCGCGTAATGAACGCTCTCGAGGCCGGCGCAGTCCTGGGCGCGCAGAGCGGCCATGAGCTCCTCACGCGTCAGCATGGCGTGGCGCCGTGCGAGCTCGTTGATCTTGCCGTCGCGGACAAGGACCACAGCGCGTCCCTCGATCAGGCGCGACAGCGGCTTGCTGTGGAAGGTGAGCCAGCTCACGATGTAGTTGAGCGAGATGACGGTGCACGCGGAGATGATCCCGCCGGGGACGGAGGTATCGCCGCCGTTCATCGCGTTCTGCACGGTGTTGCTCAGGACCAGCAGCAGGATGAGATCGAAGGGGGCCAGGTGGCCCATCTGCCGCTTGCCGGTCACCCGCAGGACGACCGTCAGGAAGGCGTAGATGATCGCTCCGCGAGCGGCGAAATCCCACCACGGCATGGACAGGTGCCACATGTTGCTGCTCCTTGAACAGACAGGCCGGGGAGCAGCCTATCCGCGCGCGAGCGGACCGCCAGCGGCCCGCCCGCCTGCGCCCTGATTCACCCAAGCGGGGGTCGCCGGGAGCGACGCTCTCCCGGGCCGTCCCGGGCAGCGCTCTGGTGCAAACGACCCGCCCTGGGTATGTTCATCGATCGGAAAGCCCGGACCGGCTCGAAAACCCGTCCGGGAGATCTCGGGTCGACCAGCCTCCCCCGCACCCACCCGCGTCCACCGCCGCCGCTCGACCCTCCTTCCAGCAAAGAAAGGGACCTCATGCCGCATCTCGATACGGGGAACACCGGCTTCATGCTGCTGTGCTGCAGCCTGGTCATGCTCATGACGCCGGGCCTGGCGTTCTTCTACGGGGGCCTGGTCGGCCGGAAGAACGTGCTGGCGATCATGATGCAGAGCTTCGTCTCGATGGGGTGGACGACGGTGCTGTGGTGGGTCTGCGGCTTCTCGATGTGTTTCAGCGGCGACCACAAGTCCGGGACCGACTTCGCCGGGATCATCGGGAACTTCGACTGGGCGTTCCTGAGGGGGATAACGCTCGCCACACCGTCGCCCAACGACACGATCCCGATGATCGTCTTCTGCGCATACCAGATGATGTTCGCGATCATCACGCCCGCGCTGATCACCGGCGCGTTCGCCAACCGGGTCACGTTCAAGGCGTACATGCTCTTCCTGACCGGGTGGCTCCTGCTGGTCTACTTCCCCTTCGTCCACATGGTCTGGGGGGGCGGCATCCTGTATCAGTGGGGCGTGAGGGACTTTGCCGGCGGGATTGTCGTACACAACATCGCGGGGATCGCGGCCCTGGCCTCGGTGCTGTACGTCGGGAGGCGCCGGGTCGCCGACAAGGGGCTGCACAGCATCCCGCTGGTGGCGCTGGGGACCGGCTTGCTGTGGTTCGGGTGGTACGGCTTCAACGCCGGGAGCGAGTTCAGGGTCGATTCCATCACGGCGGTGGCGTTCCTCAACACCGATTTGGCCGCGTCGTTCGCCGCGATCGCATGGCTGGCCATGGACTGGGGCACGAGCAAGAAGCCCAAGTTCCTCGGCCTGCTGACGGGAGCGGTGGCCGGGCTGGCGACCATCACGCCAGCCGCGGGCTTCGTTTCGCCCTCGACCGCGTGCCTGATCGGTACGGTTGCGGGCGTCGTGTGCTTCTACGCAGTGGCCCTGAAGAACCGGCTGAAATGGGACGACGCTCTGGATGTCTGGGGCGTGCACGGCGTGGGTGGATTCCTTGGGATTGTCCTCCTGGGCGTCTTCGCCTCGAAAGCATGGAACTCCGACGGAGTGGACGGGCTGCTCCGCGGGAACACGCATTTCTTCCTGGTCCAGTGCGGCGCCGTGCTGCTGTCGTCGGCCTGGGCGTTCGTGTTCACGCTGGGCATGCTGTGGATCATCGATCGGATCACCAAGGTGAAGGTCTCCGAAGAGACCGAGGCGCTCGGGCTCGATGAAGGCATCCACGGCGAGCAGGCCTACGCCGGTGGGGTGTAGCCGCTCCTTCCGGGTCTATCGGCGAACCGAGGCTTCAGAGGCGACCGCGGATCATCTGAGCCGCGACGATCCGCGTCATTCGTGCACGTGATCTCGCCCGCGCGCATCATGCCATCGAACATCTGTTCCCTGAGGATTCACCGGAGACGAGAACCCGGTGACGCCTCAAGAGGCGGAGAGCAGAAGGTCGCCCCGGCCGTCTCGGAGGACCCTTGACCGGCAGCACGGCCGACCGGGAACCATCATGACGCGCGTCCTCAACGCGCCGCGGGAGCTCGTGTTCAAGATGTGGACCGATCCGGAGCACGTGCCGCGTTGGTGGGGACCGAGGGGCTTCACGACCACGACGTACACGATGGACGTGACGCCGGGCGGCGTGTGGCGGTTCTGCATGCACGGCCCCGATGGGCGTGACTTCCAGAACAAGATCACCTCTCTCGAGGTCGTGAAGCCCGAGCGCCTGGTCTACAGGCACGGTGGGGACAAAGACTGCGAACCAGTGAACTTCGAGGTAACGGTGACGTTTGAGGACCAGGGGGACAAGACCAGGCTCACCATGCGGATGATCCTCCCGTCGGCCAACGCACGCGACTATGTCGTCAAGACGTACGGGGCCATCGAGGGCGGGAAGCAGACCCTGGATCGCCTCGAGGAGCACCTGGCGAGGATGTGAGCCGCTCGTGCGACGCTAGTTCTTCTTGGTGAAGTCCACGTGCATGCACTTGTATTCCTTGCCGCTCTTGGGATCCGTCGTGAACATCTCGAAGGACATCGTGGTTGGGCTGGTATAGGTCTCGATCTGGCGCACGGTGGCGGGCTTCCTGGTGATCGGACAGTTCATCGTGTAGCTCCAGGTCAGGACCTTGCCGTCGGCGGAGAGGTCGCCCACGCCGTTCATGATGCCGGTGCTGTGGTTGTCGATCCAGGTGCCGACGAACCTCTGGGACACGTTGTCGAAGCCGGTGATGCCGAAGCCGTTGAAGGCGCCCATGCCGGGGATCTCGCCCACCATGTCGCACTTGGTGTACCGGCCGTCCATGATCACCGTGACCGTGCTGGTGCACTCGGACTTGGGCATGGGGTCCATGCCGGGGCCCATCCACATCGTGGTCTGGCCCTGCCAGACACCCACGCCCTTGGCCAGGTGGTCGTGCATCTTGCCGGGAGTGCCCGCCTCCGTGCACGCTTGCATATCCGACTCGGTCCAGCCGGGCGGGAGCTTCATCTCCGGCTGACCGGGCTGGGCCGGGGCCTTGGGGGTGGCCGGGACGGTCTTGGTGTCCTTGGTCGGCTGGCCGGTGGCGAGGGATCCGGCCAGGGCCGCGAGTCCGGCGACACAGGCGGTAACGAAGAGCGACTTGCGAGCGTTGGGAATCATCTGGTTCTCCTGAAAAAGTTGCATCCGGGCGTTCGTACCCGAGCGTTGTCTCGAGGACCCATTGTGAGTGTTGAGGATTCTTGGTCGAGCAGATCTGATTGATGCCATCGGAGATGAAGCCAAGCGTTTGGCAAAAGATAGCGTTCATGCGGCTTTTGTCAAGTAGTCGCGCATGCTGCTGACCAGCGATAGTTGAAAAACCTCGGCTACGTGCCGGTGGCTTGCCTGCGACGATCGCCGGGGTCTTCCACCAGAGCGGTGGCCAGCGATTTCGGGCCAAGCGTCGGTGATCTGGCCGCCGAGCGCGCCTCGGCGGATCGGCGCCGGGATCAGCTTGAATCGACGGTCTGTTGCGCAGCCTCGGTTGTGATGCCGCGGATGAGCCAGTTGCGTTCCATCGGGCCGCGCTGCTGGCAGGCCAGCTCGAAGTGGAAGTCCTGGGACGTCGGGGTATCGGGGGGCGCCGGAAGGCGGGAGGCCCGCGGGTAGACCGTGACGGTCTGGAGGATCTTGTTGTCGTGGTACGAGGGCTTGTGGAACGCGAGGCGGCCGGCGCTAAGGAGAGGGGCGAGGGGTTCCGGGGGGTCCTCGATGAACTCTTCGAGCGTGCGGAGGCCGGCGTCCTCATCGTCGGGGCCGAGGGAGGCGTCGCGGTCGAGGAAGGCGTGGAGGGTGGCGAGGCCGGCATCGGGCTCGGGGTCATCGTTCTGGCGGAGGGCATCGATGACGAGGAAGGGGATTTCGGTGGGGCAGACGCTGTTGCCGGGCGTGGACTTTGGAGTGGGGAGGCCCGATGGGGGATGTGGGATATGTGGGATGTCGGATATGTCGGATGCGGGATGTGAAGAAGCGGAGCCGTTGTTGGATGGACGGTTGAGTGCGCGGAGGAGGAGGGCGCAGGCGCGGCGGCGCTCGACGGGGTCGGTCCTGGCGTCGTCGACCTGATCCTTGAGGGCCCTGATGGCGGAGAGACGGGCCTCGGGGACGATGAGGCGGAGGCGGAGTTCGACAAGGGCTTCCAGGGCCTCAACGCGGCGCTGGAGGTCGGGCCTGGAGACGAGCTCGAGGAGGTCGGCGAGGTCGAGGTGGAACTTGGCGGCGATCTCGAGGGGGGAGAGGTTCGGATCAAGGAGGGCCGCGTAGATGGCGGCGAGGTCCGCGACAGGAGGTGCGGCGGCGGCCGGGACAGGAGCGGGCGGGTATTGAGCGACCGACTGGACCACGATTAGGACAATATACGGCTATGTGCCGGCTTTGTCAAGGTTTAACTTGGTATATTTTGTAGCAACCCGTTAGGACGCAACTGCTTCGTGGTGACTGACGGCGCTTCCGTCCCCGCGCCTGAGCTGCAGGAAGACCAGCGACGAGCCCATCGTCAGCAGCCCCGGGGTCAAGAAAAGTCTGATGGAGACCCAGGATCATCCTGGCATCGCCCGGCGTGCGCGTTCCGACAAACAGCACCGTGAGCAGCGAGGCGACGGCGACGCCGAAGCTCGTCGACATCTGCTGGGCTGTGCCGGCAATGCTGCTGCCCATGCTGGCGTCGTGATCGCTGAGGTCAGCGAACGCCGGGGGACGCGCCCACCGCAGGGCATGACGTGTCGGCCTGCCCTGAGGACAGGCTCCGCCTTGCCTCCTCCGCCAGCTTCTTGTAGCTGCTCCGGACCACCTCGAGTTGAGCGGCGTCCAGGGTCTCCAGATCCAGCAAGGAGTTGTGCGCCCCCTCGACGGCCCGGATGAGTTCATCGAGCTTGATCTGGATGGCGGCCGAGTCCCGGTTCTGCGAGTTCTGGATGAGGAACACCATCAGGAAGGTGACGATGGTCGTGCCGGTGTTGATGACCAGCTGCCACGTGTCGCTGAAGCGGAAGAGCGGGCCGGTGAGCACCCAGATCACGATGATGAGAGCCGCGGCGGCGAATGCGGCGGGGTGACCCGACCCCTGCGCGGTGCGCTGGGCAAGCCGGCCGAAGCGAGTCGAGTACGTCGCGTGGGTCATGGCGGGTCTCGCTGTTGTGACTGGTTCGTGCGACGAGGGCGCATCGCGCCGACAGGTCGCAGAGATCGTGATTGTAGCGACGGGCCCTGAGCGGCCTGCTGGCGCCCTTGCTGCTGCTTTGCAAGACTCAGACGGCTGGGTCCGCAGGTACGCCCACTGGGTACTCGGCCGCATTGGCGCGGACGCGAAGGAGGCCCTCGCGGCCCTCCGTCAGCGTCTGAAGGAGCAGAATCTCCATGAGCAACTCACCGCCGCGGAGACGATGTTGCTGATTGACCCATCGGCCGGGCCCGGTCGAGGGCTTCCACCGGGGCAGGCCCGTCGCTTTCGATCTGCGCCTCCGGCGGGTTCAGCGACACGTGCACCGAGCGCACGCCCGGCACACTCTGGAACGCTTCGGTGAGCCGCCGCGTACACGCCGGACAGTGCATCCCCTCGATCCTAACTTGGGTCTTCATGGCTTGGCGTCCCCATTCGGAGTCTGGGGCGGCGGCGGGGGCATTGCAGCGCTGGGGGTCTCGGCGCCGGACGGAGCGTGCGACGAGGGAGGCGGAGAGAGGGGAACGAGCCGTCCCCCGACCGCGTACTCCAGTTGGATCCGGGCCAGCGCCGCCTGATGCTCCAGGTCGTTGAGGGCCTGGCGGGCCTCGACAACGTTGCGTTGCGCTTCGAGCAGGACCGTCACGTCCGCCTGACCAGCCTTGAGCGAGGAATCGGCGAGAGACAGGTTCTGCTCGGCCAGCGTGAGCACATCGTGCAGGTACATGTCCGCCAGGCGCGCCGATGCGTCGGCCTCGACGAACGCCGTGCGGGCCTGCGTGACGGCCCGCTGCGTCACGGCCTCGTAGGCGACCAGGGCCGCGCGGGCGAGCGAACCGGCCTTGGCGATCTGCGCCTGGTTGAGGTCGAAGATGGGTACGGCGATCTCCAACTCGGGTCCGATGAAGCGACCCTTGTCCTCCGTCTGCTCGAAGGTCACGCCAAGTCCAAGGTCCCTGATGCGGCTGCGTTCTTCCACCGTGAGGTCGGCGCTGCTCGCCTCGACGACGGCCCGCCCGGCCGCCACGTCCAGCCGCTGCGTCGCCGCCAGTTCGATCGCGGTCGCTTCGGTGAACCCGTCGGGCATGGTCGGTTCGTGCGGCGGGCGTGCGCCATCGGACCCGTCCGCGGCGGTCCAGCCGTCCCCGGCCGCGGCGAAGCCCATGAGGCGGAGCAGCTCGCGGCGCTCCTTGGCCAGGTCCCGCTCGCGCCGTGTGAGGTCTGCCCTCAGACCCAGGAGCTGCTGGCGGGCGCGGTTGACATCGAGCCGCGTCCCCTCGCCGGCCCGGATGCGTGCTTCGAGGGCCTCGATCGACTTCTCGACCATCTCGATATTCTGCCGAGTCAACGCGACACCCCGCTGGCCGTAGACGAGGCGGGCGTGGGACGCCTTCACCTCCGCCACGAGCCGCAGGGCCTTGTCCGAGAGAGACAGGACCGACTCGTTCAGCCTCGCCTCGGCGGCGCGGATGCGCCCCGGGCGCAGCCAGAGGGCCACGAAGCTCTGCACCACCGAGGCGCCCGCCTGCGAGTAGCCCTCGACCGGGTCGAACGGGAAGCGGAGGGCGACCGAGAGCACGGGGTTGGGCAAGAGGCCCGCCTGCACCAGGTCCGCGCGGCCGGCGCCGATCAGCTCGACCTCGGCACGGATCTCCCGGTTGTTCTTGAGCGCGCTGACGATGGCCTGGTCCATCGCCAGGGGCGAGCGGCCGTTCCACGCGTCGAGCGCGCCCGACCACGGCTGGTCCCACGCGGCGGTGAAACCGGACCGCTCCTGCACGGTCGTCGCCGCGTGGTTGATGTCCGGCTTGGGGTCCAGCGAGGCGCACCCCCCCAAGCCCGCCAAGGCGGCCAAGGCGGCGACGCAGAGCGGGCGCGGCCTCCGCGGCAAGGGCGCGAGTGTCCAGTCAGTCCGTCGTGTCATGCGATCTGTCTCCATCAGGTAAGCGGCCCGCGCCGCTCTCGCGGGGCGGGTCGTGGGGTGTGCTCACTTGTGGTCGTCGTCCTTCTTGTCGTGCTCGTGCGGCTTGGCATCGCCCTCACCCTTGGCGACGTTGAACGTGAACGGCACGGTGATGACCTTGCTCATGTGCTGGAACTGGGCCCAGCCCTTGTACACGCCCGGAGCCGTGAAGAAGGCCTCGAAGTCCACCTTGGGCCCGGTCTTGCCGCCCGTCGCGTGCTCGGCGCCCTCTTCGTGCGGGTGGCTGTGGACGAAGTTCTTGAGGTCCTGGCTGATGACAACCAGGTGGCCCATCGCGCCCAAGTACGGCTGGAGGTCCGTCACCGGCTTGCCGTCCCTGGTGATGGTGTACGCCATGTGGGTCTCATCGCCGGTCTTGACGGGCCCGCCGGTGTCGAGCGTGACGGAGTAGCCGTCCACGGTCTTGGGAGTGCCGGTGTCAACGACAAGCGGCTTGGCCGCGGGGGCCGCGCCCTCGACCTTGATCGGGACCTGCACGACCTGCTGGCCCACCTTGGGCGGCGTGAAGTCGTTGAAGAGCAGGTAGTCCCCCGCCTGCGGGAAGGTGAAGGTGAGGCTGAACGTGCCGTCCTTCTGGACGGCGGGGTGCTCGTGCGCGTACCACGAGAGGTCTTTGCTGACCATGAGCAGGTGCAGGATCTTCTCGTGCACCGTCTCCAGCGTGGTGACGGGCGCGCCGGTCGGGTCCTTGAGCGTGAACATCAGCATGGCCGGCTTGCCGGGGGTGATCGTGCCGCTCATGGGCTTGACGTCCACCGAGTATTTGTCGGTGGTGAGTTTCTTGAGGTCCATCTTGCAGACCGGGCACTTGCCGGGTTTGTCGTATGTCTTGCCCCCCTCGCAGTGCATGACGCAGTAGAACGCCTCGTGCGCCGCGTCACTTCCGCCGGCGGGGGCATACTTCTTGAGCATTGCCTGGAGCGCGACCATCTCGGCGTAGACCTTTTTCGTGCCCGCCTCGTCGCCCGCATCGCCCGCCTTGTCGATGGCGTCGAACTTGCCCGCCAGCTCCTTGGCGGACTTGTTGATGTCCTTGACGGCCTCCTTGGGCACGCCCGAGCCGGGCTTGAGGGCCAGCGCGGCGAGTGTGTTGGCCACATCGACGATCACCTGGGCCTCTTTGTGTACGTCGTCGAGCTTCTTGCCCTTGATGAGCCCGTCGATGTTCTCCAGCCGCTCGTCGATCTCGGCGATGGCCGCGGCGTAGGTGTCGGGCGCCTCGCGCTTCTCGCCCGCGCCGTGGCCCTTCTCGGGCTGTTTCTCGTCGTGGCCGGGCTGGGCCATCGCGGGTGTGCCCAGCCACGCTGCCGCGGCGACAGCCAGGGGGGTGATCCACTTCCAGTGCTGCGTTCTCATGGTCCGATTCCTTTCTCAGAAGGGGTGGTGGTGACGGACACAGCCGCGCCGTCGAGCCGTTGGGGCTGCGGCGGCGCTGCGGTCGCTTGGGCCAGACGCGACGGGGATTCGGAGAAGTCCTCCGCGCCTCGCTGGTAACGTTCGATGAGGCGCTCGGCGGCCTTGCGTCCGAAGCGCAGGAATACGGTCGGACGCACGAAGAAGTCCAGGGCCGTGCTGGTCAGCAGGCCACCGAGCACGACGAGGGCGACGGGGTGGAGGATCTCTCGGCCGGGTTGGCCCCTGGAGATCGCCAGGGGGATGAGCGCCAGAGACGACGTGAACGCCGTCATGAGCACCGGCGCGACGCGCTCCTGGCTGCCTCGGACCACCATATCCTTGCCGAACGGGACGCCCTCGTGGGTGATCAGGTGGATGTAGTGGCTGATCATGAGCACGCCGTTGCGGGTGGCGATGCCCGTGAGGCTGATGAAGCCCACCAGGCTCGCCACGCTGAACTCCGTGCCGGTCAGGTAGAGGGTCCCGACGCTGCCGATGAAGGCGAAGGGCACGTTCAGCATGATCTGGAGGGCGAGGACCGCCGAGCGGTAGCTGCTGTAGAGCACGAAGAACATCGCCACGAGGCTCGCGGCCCCCAGGAGCGTGAGGATCCGTGTGGCCTCGCGTTGGCTCTCGAACTGCCCGCCGATCGAAAGCGCGTATCCCTGCGGGAGCTTGACGTCCATCGCGATGCTCTTGGCGAGCTCGTTGACCGTGCTCCCCAGGTCGCGGCCGCGGACGTTGCACTGCACGACGATGCGGCGGCGCAGGTCCTCGCGGAGCACTTGGTTGGGGCCGCGCTGCTCGACGATGCTCGCCACGTCTGAGAGGAGCACGACCGCCCCGGAGGGGCTGAGGAGACGGATGTCGCCAAGCCGGTGGAGGTCCTGGGTCCAGCGCTCGTCGAGCTTGAGCACCATGTCGAAGCTCTGGAGCCCGTCGAGAACCTGGCTCACGACCTTGCCCTTGACGGCGGCCTCCAGGGCGTCGGTGAGCTGTGCGGTGGCGAAGCCGACTCGGGCTGCGGCGTCGCGCTTCACTCGGAGATGGACCTGCGGCACGAGGACCTGCTGCTCAACCTGGAGGTCGGCGACGCCGGGGATGCCGTCCATCGCGGCCCTGGCCTGGTCGGCGAGCTTGCGCAGCGTTCCCAGGTTGTCGCCGGAGAACTTGACGGCGATCTGGGCCCGCACGCCGCTGAGGAGGTGGTCGATCCGGTGCCCGATGGGCTGCCCGATGGACACGACCACCCCCGGGATCACCTCCAGCTGTGCCTGCATTTCGGCGAAGACCTCGGGGCGCGGGCGGACCTTGGACGGGGGTTTGCGTCCCGCCGCGGTTGCGCTGGCGTCCGGGTGCTTGGCCTCCTGCTTGGTCCAGAAGTCCACGTCGATCTCGCTGTAGTGCACACCCTCGGCGTGCTCGTCCTGCTCGGCGCGGCCGGTGCGTCGCCCCGTGCTCTTGACCTCGGGGATCGTCAGGAGGAGCTCCTCGGCCTTGCGCCCCAGCCGGTCGGACTCGGCGAGCGCGACGCCGGGCTGGGCGATGACGTTGACGGTCGCGGTACCCTCGTTGAAGGGGGGCAGGAACTCCACACCCAGGCGCGTCACGAGGAAGCCCCCGACCAGGACCAGCGCCCCGCAGATGGAGATCACGGTCATCGGCCGGGGGAGAGTCAGGGCATACGCCCGGCGGGCGACAGCCTTGAAGAACCGGAGCACGACGCCGTCCCGGCCGTGGGCCATCCGCTTCATCCCGGGGAGCAGGTAGAGGGACAGAACCGGCGTGACGGTCAGGGACACGACCATCGACGAGAAGATGCTCACGATGTACGCCACGGCCAAGGGCCGGAACAGCCGCCCCTCGATTCCCGAGAGCGCGAAGAGCGGGATGAAGACCAGCAGGACGATCATCGTGCCGATGAGGATCGCGTTCCGTACCTCGCTGGAGGCCTCGTAGACGATGTAAGCGGGGGAGCGGGGATTCGGGCCGGCGCGGTTCTCGCGCAGCCGCCGGAAAACATTCTCCACGCCCACCACCGCGTCGTCCACGAGCTCGCCGATGGCGACGGCGATACCGCCGAGCGTCATCGTGTTGACGCTCATGCCGAATGCCGCGAACACCAGGGCCGTCATCACCAGGCTCAGGGGCAGGGCCGTCAGGGTGATGAGCGTCGTGCGGACGTTGAGCAGGAACAGCACCAGGACGATGACTACGAAGATGCTGCCGTCGCGCAGCGCCTCGATCACGTTGTCGATCGCCTGCTGGATGAAATGGGCCTGGCGGAAGAGGTCCGCGTTGAGCACCAGGTCCTTCGGGAGTGTTGGCTTCAAGCCCTCCAACGCCAGGTCGATGCGCCGCGTCAGGTCCCGCGTGTCCGCGGTGGGCTGCTTCTGCACCGCCATGATCACGGCCGGGGAGCCGTTCATCGACCCTTCGCCGCGCTTGATGGACGACCCAGCCTCGACCACCCTGGCTACGTCGCGGACCAGTACCGCCCGGTTCCCGTGCTCGTCCGGGCTGGTGCGCATGGCGACAAGCGAACTCTCGATGTCTTCGACGCTCCGGACGCGACCGATGTTGCGGACCACAAGTTCCTGGCTCTTGCCGACGATGAAGCCGCCGCCGGTGTTCTGGTTCGACTTCGCCAGCGCGGTCTCCAGGTCCTCCATCGTGAGGCCGAAGAGGCGCAGGCGGTCCGGATCGGCCTTGACCTGGAACTGCTTCAACTCGCCGCCCATCACCGTCACCTGGCTGACGCCGGGGACGGAGAGCAGGGCCGGGCGCACCACCCAGTCTGCCAGCGCGCGCACCTCCATCGGGCTCTGCGTCGGGCTCTGGAGCCCGATGAGCATGATCTCGCCCATGATGCTGCTGACCGGCCCCATCGCGGGGACGACGCCGGGCGGCAGCTTCTCGGTCGCCTGGACCAGCCGCTCCTGGACGGTCTGCCGGGCGTACCTCAGGTCGGTGTCCCACGTGAACTCCACGTACACGATGGACAGGCCCAGGCCGCTGACGCTCCGGACGCGCTCGACACCGGGCGCGCCGTTCACCGCCGTCTCGATGTGGAACGAGACCTGCGTCTCCACTTCCTCGGGGGCCAGGCCCGGCGCCTCGGTCATGACCGTGACCACGGGTCGGTTCAGGTTGGGCAGCACGTCGGTGGGCAGGTTCACGGCCGTGTACGTGCCGTAGACCATCGCCAGCACGGCGGCCAGCAGCACCAGCACACGGAACTTGAGCGAGGCTCGGATAATCGCGTTGAGCATGAGGCCGGCTCCTTGGCCTTAGTGGCTGCCGCTGTGTCCGTCGTCGGTTGGCTTCGTCGGGTTGGGTTCTGCTGCACCGGGCGACGGCTTCTCTTCGCCCGGTGTGCCCGGCGTCGGGGCGGCGGCGCTGACCTTCGGGCGCAGTTGCGTGAGGCTGTACGCGCCCTGCGTGACGACGACATCGCCGGGGGCGAGGCCCTTGAGCACTTCAACAACCCGGTCGTCGATAACGCCGGGCGCGATGTCGTGCTTCTTGAAGACGTCCTTCTCTTTCTGCTGGACGAAGACGAAGTGCATCGGCCCGTCGCTGAGCACGGCGGACGCCGGGACGACCACGGCGTCCTTCTCCGCGCGGAGCACGAGGGTCACGTCCACAAACATCCCGTCGCGCAGAACGCCGCCGGGATTCTCGGCCTCGATCACCAGGTGCGTGGTCCGCTTGATCGGGTCCACCACCGGGCTGATGAACCGCACTATGCCGCCTGCGACCGGCTCACCGTCGGCGTCGGTACGGATACGTGCGGTCTTGCCGGCGGCGTCTGAGAGCCGGCCCACGAGCGACTCGGGCAACTCGCCCTCAACCTGGACGGTGGCGTAGTCCGCGACTTCGAGGATCGTCTTCCCGACCTCGACGCCCTGCCCGGCAACAGCGGAACGGGCGATCACCACGCCGTCGATGGCCGCGAGGAGTTTCAAGCGCCCCGTCTGGTCCGCTTCTCCCTCGGTCGACTGGCGGATGGTGTCCGTGAGGCGATTGAGCGATTCGACTTCCTTGCCAGCCTGTGCAAGTTCAATCTCGCGCTGTCGCGCCTCGCTGCGGGCGGCGATCGCCGCACTCCGCTTCTCGCTCAACAGGTTGGCGGAGACCGCCTCGGGGTTGGATTCAACGCGCTGCAGTTCGGCCTCCGCGACGGCGGCCCGCTGCTTGCCCGCCTCCACCTCGACCTGGAGCTGCTCGACGCGGCCCTCGGCCTTCACGGTATCGGCGAGGAGTTTGAGGTAGTCGGGCGAGTCGATCTCGGCGAGCAAATCGCCGCGGTGCACCTGGTCGCCGATACGGACCGAGATGCTCACGACCGACCCGGCGATGCGCGGAGCGAGCGCCTGGACGCGGTCGGGCAGGCCGCGCACGACGCCGGTGAGCCGCAGGACGGATTCAACCGCCCCGAAATCGACCTCGACAGTTTGGAGCCCGATGATGGCCGCGGTCTCGGGCGAGACCTTCCGCGGGGCATCAAGGTCGAACGACGCCATGTCGACCTTCCCGTGGCCCTCGTGAGCGAACACGGGGATCAATGCGACGACGCCGAGCAGAGAAGCAACGGACATACACGTGACCATTTGACGACGGTTCATGGGAACCTCCGCGGGTGCGAGACTTGCAGGTTGTGGGTGGAACGGCGGCGCGAAGCGCGCGGCCACGGCGTCCTCGGTGTCCGCCCCCCCATTGGGAGTGTTCCCAGCGGCGGAGGCGGCCAACGACGGCTCAGAGTGAGCGAGGTGCTACACCGTCAGCGCGCAATGCATGTGCAGGAGCGACGTGGGAGGTCTCGGTACCGTTCCGAACGGGCGGACGCAGCCCACGCAGCGGCCGACTGTCGCGAGAGCATCACTGTGAACCCAGTGAATCGTGAATGGCACCAGTTCGGCAGCACTCTTGAGGTTCTGTTCTGCCTTCGTCACCGCGGCGGAGAGCTGCGGGCATTCGCAACCGGATTTCTTGTGGTCGTGACCTGGACACCCATCGTGGTGATCCGCCGGACCATCGTGGTCATCGGAGGGCTGACCGTGGTCTGCGGCGCTTTCGGATTGCGCCCCTTCTGGTCCCGCTTGGCACAGACAGACCGGTGACCACAGCGCGATGAGCAGCGCCAAGAAGTACCGAAATGTGACCGAGCGTTGAAGCATTCCCGTTTGCGACCTCGGGAGAATCATACCGCTTCCTTCTCAAGCGAAGCGAAAGTTCAAATCCCGCCACCATCCCCCCCGAAATCCGGCGAAAACGAGCGTTCCGGTTCGAGTGATTGAACTGGCTTTTTCAGCGCGCAAGTCTCATCCCCACAACGAGAAAGCCCCTCGACGTGCTCGTCGAAGGGCTTGATCTCTCGAAAAGTCGGGGTGACAGGATTTGAACCTGCGACCTTTTGACCCCCAGTCAAACGCGCTACCAAGCTGCGCTACACCCCGGGCTGTGAGCCAAGAGGATAGCCCTGGTTCACCGGATGGACAAAGACCGGGGGCGTTTCTCCGCGGATTCCCTCGCCCGGCGGGCCTGAACCGCGCCCGCGTGGATCGGCATCGCCGCTCGCGTCCGCGGAGGCCGCCCACTACCCTACCGGCATGGCCAGCCTTCTCATCACTTCGGGTCGGGTGATCGACCCCTCGACCGGCACCGACCGCGTTGCCGATGTCGCCATCGCCGACGGCATCGTGGCCGCGGTCGGCCAGGGATCCAAGGGTGGCCGCCTAGATCGGGCCGGCGCCGACCGCGTGATCGACGCCGCGGGATGCATCGTCACGCCCGGCCTTATCGACCCGCATGTGCACCTGCGGGAGCCGGGGATGGAGGACGCCGAGACGATCGCCACGGGCACCGCGGCGGCGGTCCAGGGGGGCTTCACCACCGTCTGCTGCATGCCCAACACCACGCCGGCGCTGGACGAGGACTCGATGGTCGAGTTCATCTTCAAGCAGGCGGAGATGACCGGGCGCTGCCGCGTGTTCCCGGTTGGGGCGGTCTCCAAGGGGCGCAAGGGGGAGGAACTGGCCGAGATCGCGATGATGGCCCGGGCGGGGGCGGTGGGGTTCAGCGACGACGGCGACGGGATCGCCTCCGCGGGCCTCATGTCCAAGGCGCTGGCGTACATCAAGCCGACCGGGCGGGCGCTCATGCAGCATTGCCAGGAGCCGACGCTCACCCGCGGGGCCAGCATGCACGCGGGCGAGGTGGCGACGCGGCTGGGGCTGGGGGGCTGGCCGCGGGTCGCCGAGGAGGTCATGATCGAGCGCGACGTGCGGCTCAACCGCTCCATCGGCTGCGGCTACCACGTGCAGCACCTCTCCTCGGGCGGGTCGGTCGAGATCGTGCGCCGGGCCCGCGCCGAGGGCCAGCCGGTGACGGGCGAGGCCTCGCCGCACCACCTGCTGCTGACCCACGACGAGGTCGATCGGCACGGCGGCTACTGGACGGCGGCGAAGATGAACCCGCCGCTGCGGGAGCGCAGCGATATCAACGCGATGCTGGAGGGGATCGCCGATGGGACGATCACGGTGCTGGCGACGGACCACGCGCCGCACACAGCCGAGCGGAAGGCCACGGAGTTCGAGACCGCGCCCTTCGGGATCGTCGGGCTCGAGACGGCGCTGGCCCTGTACATCGAGGCGCTCATCGCCCCCGGCGTGATCGATTGGCCGCGCCTGGTGGCGATGATGACCGTCGAGCCCGCCCGGCTGTGCGCCCTGGAGGCTGCGGGCCTCGGAACGCTGCGCAGGGGCGCCGCGGGTGACCTCACGATCATCAACCCGGACGAGGAATGGACGATCGATTCCCGCGAGTTCGCGGGCATGAGCCGCAACACGCCGTTCGACGGGCGGCGGGTGAAGGGTCGGGCCGTGGCGACCATCGTTGGCGGCGAGGTGCGGATGGAGAAGGGGACTCCGGCCGCGGTGTAGCGGATCGTCAACCGGACCGGGGACGCCGGCTTAGCATCACCGCTATGACGACGACCTATTCCGCGCGTCTGCTCCGCGCCGCCGCATTCCGCCTCGACGGGGGGTCCATGTTCGGCCTCATCCCGCGGGCGGTGTGGGCCAGGGCGGTGGGAAGCGGCCTCGATGATCGCGGGCGCATCCCCGTGCAGCACAACTGCCTGCTCCTGGAGCGCTCGGGCGATGCGCCACCCGGTTCGACTGCCCCACGGCTCGTGATGATCGAGGTCGGCACCGGCGATAAGCTCGACCCCAAGAGCCGCGACATCCTCGGGCTCGAGGATCGCGCGGTAACCGATGCGCTGCAAGAGGCGGGCGGCCGTCCGGAGGATATCGGCGCCGTCGTCACCACGCACCTGCACTTCGACCATTCGGGCGCCCTGACTCGCCTGTGCCGCCCGGGCGAAGCGCCCGACTGGACAGGGCCGGCATCATCGATGAGCGCCTCGCGCCCGGACCACGGCGTCAAGCTCACGTTCCCGAACGCGGCGATCTTCACCCAGCAGCGCGAATGGGACGACGCCCTGGCCAACCGCAGCGTCATGACCCGCACCTACTTCCGCGACCACCTCGAGCCCATCCGCGATCGCGTGAAGCTCATCGACTCGCCGCGCCCATTCCCCACCGGCCTCACCCCCGACCGCGGCGACCACCCGCGCGTGCCCCAGGAGGTCCGCGAGACGGAGATCCTGCCGGGGATCCGCGTCTTCCTCGTCCCCGGCCACACCTGGGGCCAGCAGGCGATCAAGTTCACCGACACGAAGGGGCGCACGATTGTCTTCACGCCCGACGTGATGCCCACGGCCTGGCACCTGGGCGCCGCGTACAGCCTCGGCTACGACGTCGAGCCGTACACGTCGATGATCTCTCGCGGCTGGTTCCTCGCCGAGGCCGCGATGAACAATTGGCTGCTCTGCCTGGACCACGAGCCGGGGAACCCGTTCTTCCGGGTTCGCGAGAACGACAAGGGGTGGTTCGACCTGGTCCCCGATGCGCTGTGATCGGAGACCGGCCCGCGGCGTCCGTCCGCCTACACCAGGTCGAGCGAGTAGAAGACCGCCGTGAAGATCAGGTCGGCGACGATGATCGACACAATCGACTGGACGACCGTCCCGGTCGTCGCCTTGCCGACGCCCGCCGCGCCGCCCGTCACGCGCAGGCCGTTGGAGCAGGCGATGATCCCGATCAGCAGGCCGAAGACGGTGGCCTTGCCGATGCCGGTGTAGAAGTCCACGGGCTTGAGCTGGTCGAGCGTGTTGTCGATGTACCGCTGCGTCGGGATGCCCAGCGCCACGTTGGCCATGAACATGCCGCACAGCACGGCCACCACGTCGGCGATCACCGCCAGCGCCGTCATGCTCAGCACGGAGGCGATGACGCGCGGGACAACGAGGAACCGCACCGGGTTGAGGGCGTGCGCCTCCAGGGCCTCGATCTCCTCGCCGACGACCATGGTGCCGATCTCTGCGGTGATGGCCGCGCCGGCGAACCCCGTCAGCACGATGGCCGCGATCAGCGGGCCCAGCTCACGCAGCACGGCCACGCCGGTGATGTTGGCCACGGCCTCTTTCTGGCCGAACTGGTCCAGCGGAGGGGCCATCTGCAGGACCAGGATCAGCCCCACGCACCCGGAGACCAGCGAGATGATGAGGATCGACCGCACGCCCACCCGCACGATCTGCGAGACGATGGCCGGGCGCCCGAGGCGCACCTTCCGAACGACGATCGATCGGAAGATCCAGTGCACCAGCTCGACCAGGAGCAGCCAGACAGCGCCGACCTGCTCCAGCAGGTCCAGCACCCGGCGCGCGACGAAACGCAGCGGGCTGAGGAGTGTGAACCGGCTCGACTCGGTGTTCTCGGCCATCGGCTGATTGTGCCCTTATCAACAGGAAGACGGCCGGAGCGGGGGGGGAGGCCCAGGCGGGATCATGCGGTCATCGCCGCGTCCGACGTCGCGACGATCACAAACACCGTGTCGAGGCGCGCGATCTCGAAGATCGACCGCACGCGGTCGGCCAGCGCGCACAGCACCATCCGCGTGCCGTTCTTGCGGGCGATCTGCATCGCCTCGACCAGCGTCGCCACGCCGGAGCTGTCCATGTAGGGCACCAGCGTCAGGTCCACCACGAGACGCGCCGGGCGCTTGCCCTGCACGCGCTTGAGCTCCTGGCGCAGCACGGGCGAGGCGGTGAGATCGACGTCCCCTACCGGGGACAGGATCACCGCGTTCCCGCGCGTTTCGCAGTTCACCGTGACGGAATCTGCTCGGCGTTCAGCCATTCCCAACCTCCTCGGCGCCGGCATGGACGCGGCGTTTGATCATGGTCAGTCGCATTCCGGTCTTCTCCCGCCTTTCGTAGGTCACCTCGTCCATCACCGCGCGGATGATGTGTACGCCCAGTCCGCCGGGGCGGACGTCCTCCAGGTTCCGGCTCTTGATCTGGGCAGGGTCCACCTGCTTGGCCTCGTCCTCGATCACGATCTTGAGCGCCTCCACGGCGTGGTTCCCGTCGCCGCAGCCTCCGCCGGCGGCGCACCCGCACGAGTTCTCCTGTTTCACGGTCCCGAGCGGCCACAGGTGTATCCAGATCGGCTTGTCCGCCGCCCGGTCGTATCCATGCCGGATCACGTTGCAGATCGCCTCATCGACCGCCAGCGCGATCTGCCCGCAGGACTCATCGGGAAAACCCAGCCGGCGTGCCACCGCGGCCACCAGCTCGCGCGCCCCGCTCAGGTAAAGCGGATTGCTCATGATCTCGATGCTCACCTCCGGCGGGCCGGCGGAGCCTGGGGCTGTGCTCGGGATGGCGCTCATGGACTGCCGATCGCCCCCGTTCCACCGCCAAGGACGGCGGCCGTCGTTCCGGTCTTTGTCGATCCATCCGTGTACCAATCACGCCAGACCTCGACCGCCGGGCGACGCTGCCATTCCGGCGCGGCGTAGTCGTATCCGTGCGTCTGCCCGGTCATCCGCTCCAACGTACGGATCGACAGCATCCGCACCGCCGGGTCGTCGCTATCCAGCAGGCCGATCAGCTTCGGTATGGCCGCCTTGTCCTCCGTCGCCGCGGCCCGCTGGATCGCCCTGATCCGGGCCGCCGACTCCGAGGAATCGAACGACGTCTCGGCGGCGCACCCCGCCCCGGCGACCGAAATCGTCACGACCAGCCCCACCGGAATAAGCGACGGGCGACGCACAGCGCCATAGTATGGCCCGAGCAGGCGGCGTGCATTGACCAACGGTCCCCCCTTGAACGCGTCCGGTGCCCCGGCCGGAGGCGGGACCGCTTCCATTTCCGGCCGGCCACCCCCACCCACGCACGGAGGCGACGCACACTATGGCAACCGACACTCCAACGGTCCCGCATCTCCCGCACGACGAGGTCATCGCGATCCTCGACTTCGGCTCGCAGACAGCCCAGCTCATCGCGCGGCGCGTGCGCGAGGCCGGGGCGTTCTCCCTCCTGATGGCCCCGGACGTCCCCGCCTCGCGCCTGGCCGCGCTCAAGCCCAAAGGGATCATCCTCTCCGGCGGCCCGGCAAGCGTGTACGAGCCCGGGGCGCCGCGCTGCGACCCGGGCATCTTCAGCCTGGGCATCCCCGTCCTGGGCATCTGTTACGGCATGCAACTCGCCTGCCAGATCATGGGCGCGACGATCCAGCGGGTTGACCGGCGCGAGTTCGGCCGCGCCAACCTGTCCATCCGCGATCGCTCCGGCCTGTTCCACGCTATCCCCGAGCGCACCGCCGTGTGGATGAACCACGGCGACCAGGTCGTCTTCGAGACTGGCGGCGGCGCCGGCCGTCCGGGCGCCGCGTCCCTGGGGTCGCTGGGCATCGAGGTTCTCGCCTCGACGGACACCTGCCCCGTCGCGGCCGTGCGCGTGACCAAGGGCGCCGACCGGTTCTACGGCGTGCAGTTCCACCCCGAGGTGACGCACACGCCGCACGGCGTGAATATCCTGCAGAACTTCCTCTATGAGGTGTGCAAATGCAGCGGCTCGTGGCGCATGGCCGACTTCCTGCAGACCGCGGTCGAGCGGGCCAGGAAATAGATCGGCAGCGCCCGCGTCATCTGCGGCCTGTCGGGCGGCGTGGATTCCTCCGTCTGTGCGGCGCTGCTGCACAAGGCCATCGGCGACCAGCTCACCTGTATCTTTGTCGACACCGGCCTCCTGCGGAAAGCCGAGCGGGAGCTGGTGGAGACGACGTTCCGCGACCATTTCGACATCGACCTTCGAGTCATCGACGCCAGCAGGGAGTTCCTCGCCGATCTCGCGGGCGTCACCGACCCGCAGGAGAAGCGCCGGCGCATTGGCCACCGGTTCATCGATGTGTTCAAGGCCGCGGCGAAGGAGAACGGGGCTCGGCCCGCGGACAGCCCCGAGCCCCGCTTCCTTGCTCAGGGCACCCTCTACCCCGACGTGATCGAGTCCGGGCAGGGGCACGCGGGCCAGTCGGCGAACATCAAGCTGCACCACAACGTGGGCGGCCTGCCGGCGGAGCTGGGGTTCGAACTGGTCGAGCCGCTGCGCGATCTGTTCAAGGACGAGGTCCGCAAGCTCGGCGAGGTGCTGGGCCTGCCGGACCAGGTGGTCTGGCGGCACCCCTTCCCGGGCCCGGGCCTGGCTGTCCGCGTGCTGGGCGAAGTGACGAGGGAGAAGCTCGCGGTCCTCCGCGAGTGCGACGAGATCCTCATGGAAGAGATCGTCGCGAGCAACCTCTATCGGTCGACCAGTCAGGTCTTCGCGGTGCTGCTGCCGGTGCGGAGCGTGGGGGTAATGGGCGACGAGCGGACCTACGATTACACGATCGCGTTGCGCGTGGTCGAGTCGCAGGACGGCATGACGGCGGACTGGGTTAAGCTGCCGTACGCGCTGCTCGAGAA
>JBGPJM010000053.1:0-24322 GCA_041485385.1 Phycisphaerae bacterium
ACTTCTTCGGCGAGTGGAACGTGCCGCACCAGGCGATCACCATGGGGGTGGGGACGATCCTGCAGGCCCGGCGGATCGCGCTGCTGGCGTTCGGCGAACACAAGGCGGCCATCATCCGGCAGGCGGTGGAGGAGCCGGTCAGCCAGTCGGTGGCCGCAAGTTTTCTTCAGCAGCACCCCGGTGCTCGCTTCATGCTCGACCCGGCGGCGGCGGCGGCGCTGACGCGGGTCAAGACACCGTGGCTGCTGGGGTCGCTGGAATCGTTCGGCCTGAAATGGGATGCGGCGACGATCCGGCGGGCCGTGGTGTGGCTGTCGGGGGTCGCGGGCAAGCCGATCTTGAAGCTCACCGACGAGGACTACAACGAGCACAGCTTGCAGGAGCTGCTCTCGGCGGCGGGGAGCGGGCAGGGAGGCGGGGCGTACGAGATCAACATCCAGGTGTTCAAGGCGCTGCAGGAGACCATCACCGGGTGGCCGGGGGGGAAGGCGGGGCGGCCGCGGTTTGTGCCGGGGCGGGGCGTCAAGTCCGACAACCCGGCTGATGTGGTGCCCAAGCGGGTCGTGGTCTTCAGCCCGCACCCGGATGACGATGTGATCTCGATGGGCGGCACCTTCATCCGCCTGTGCGACCAGGGGCACGAGGTGCACGTGGCGTACCAGACGTCGGGGAACATCGCGGTCTTTGACGATGAGGCGATCCGGCACGCCGATTTCGTCGAGGAGTTCGCCCGGGCGTTCGAGCTCTTCGACAAGGACCAGACCGCGCGGATCGAGCAGCACATCGAGGCGTTCGTGCGGTCGAAGAAAGCGGGGCAGCCCGACAGCCCGGAGCTGGCCCGCATCAAGACGCTCATCCGGCGGACCGAGGCCCGGGCGGGGGCGCGGTACTCCGGCGTCCGGCCCGAGCGGATCCACTTCCTGGACATGCCGTTCTACGAGACGGGGAAGGTGCGGAAGAAGCCGATCGGCGAGGCGGACATAGCGATCATCGTGGACCTGCTGGAGAGCGTGAAGCCGCACCAGGTGTACGCCGCGGGGGACCTCTCGGACCCGCACGGCACGCACCGGGTGTGCCTGGCGGCGATCTTCGAGGCGATGAAGCGGGTGTCGGGGCGGCCGTGGTTCCGCGAGCTCGGGCCCGCGGGGTGCGAGGTGTGGCTGTACCGCGGCGCGTGGCAGGAGTGGGAGCCGCACGAGATCGACATGGCGGTGCCGCTGAGCCCCAGCGAGGTCGAGCGGAAGCGGATGGCGATCTTCAAGCACCAGAGCCAGAAGGACAAGGCGCTGTTCCCCGGGCCGTCGGACCAGCGGGAGTTCTGGCAGCGGGCCGAGAGCCGCAACCGCGCCACCGCCGCGGCCTACGACAAGCTGGGCCTGCCCGAGTACCAGGCCATCGAGGGGTTCGTCTTCTGGCGCCCCCCCTCCCCGGCGGCCCCCACCTTCCTCGTTGCAACCCCGGCGAAGGAGACCCGGCCATGAGCAGGCCCCCCCTCCCCGGGCCCCCCCTCCCCGGGCGCCCCCTCCCCGGGCGCCCCCTCCCCGGCCCGATGCCCCGACTTGCGGTGTGCTCCTGGTCCCTCCGCCCGACCTCGGCGCAGGACCTGGTCGCGAAGATGAAGGGGACCGGGCTGAACTGCGTGCAGCTGGCGCTCTGCCTCATCCGGACCGGCGCATGGGACAAGGCCGAGACGTTCAAGGCCTTGGAGACATCCGGCCTGCGCGTCGTCTCGGGCATGATGGCCACCGAGGGGGAGGACTACTCGACGCTCGAGACCATCAAGCGGACCGGGGGTGTGCGCCCCGACGCCACGTGGGAGGCGAACCTCAGCGCCGCGGAGGTGAACTCGCGCCTGGCCATGCGCCTGGGCGTGCGCCTCGTCACGTTCCATGCCGGTTTCCTGCCGCACGGGACGGGCGACCCCGAGCGGAAGAAGATGATCGGCCGGCTGCGCCGGCTGGCGGAGGTCTTCAACCAGCGGGGCGTGAAGCTGGCTTTCGAGACCGGGCAGGAGAGCGCCCAGACGCTGCTGGGGGTGCTGGAGAGCCTGAAGGGACTGGACGTCGGGGTGAACTTCGACCCGGCGAACATGATCCTGTACGGCATGGGCGACCCCGTCGAGTCGCTGAAGAAGCTCGCGCCGCACGTGGCGCAGATCCATATCAAGGACGCGGACCCGACCGCCGCCCCCGGCACGTGGGGGACCGAGAGGCCCGTCGGCGCCGGGTCGGTGAACTGGAGCGCCTTCTTCGGCGCCTACCGCGCGGCGGGGCTCTCCTGCGACCTCGTGATCGAGCGCGAGGGCGGCGACAAGCGCACCGAGGAGATCAACGCGGCACGCAGGCTCGTCGAGTCGATGCTGGGCGCGCCGAAGGGAGGGGGGACGAGGCGATGAGCGGCGAGCAGCTGGGCGTCGGCGTGATCGGGCTGGGATTCATGGGGCGCACGCACGTCCGCGCGTACGGCGCCGCGCGTGCCGCGGGCCTTCCGTGCCGCGTCGTTGCCGTCTGCGAGCAGGACGGGGCGACGCGGGCCGCGGCGCTTGGGAAGACCGTGGATGCGGGGGCCCGCGGCAACCTGGCCGTCGAGGGCGGGGACGGGGCGCCGCTCGTCGACGCGGCGACGGTGCATGCCTGCGCCGACCCGATCGAGATCGCCGCGGACCCGGCGGTGGACATGGTCAGCATCTGCACGCCGACGGACACGCACACGGACCTTGCGGCGATGATGCTCGTCGCGGGCAAGCACGTGCTGGTGGAGAAGCCCGTGGCGCTGGAGGCCGCCGGGGTGCGGGAGCTTGAGGAAATCGCGGCCGACTGCGGACGGCTGTGCATGCCGGCGATGTGCATGCGCTTCTGGCCCGGGTGGGACTGGCTGAAGGATCGCGTGGCCGACGGGTCGCTGGGCGGGGTGAGGAGCGCCGTCTTCAGGCGCGTGGGCTCGCGCCCGGCGTGGAGCCGGGCCTTCTACGGCGATGACGCCCGCACCGGCGGGGCGCTGTTTGATCTGCACATCCATGACGCCGACATCGTCTGCTGGCTCTTCGGGCCTCCCGACTCGGTGACCAGTAGCGGCGACGTCTCGCACATCACCACGGCGTACCGGTACAGGCGCGGCCCGGCGCACGTCATCGCCGAGGGGGCCTGGCTCTCGAATGCCGGCCTGCCGTTCCGCATGCGGTTCACTGTCGAGTTCGAGAGGGCCGTCGCCGACTGGGACCTGTCGCGCCCCCCGGCCGAGCGGCTCGTGCTGGCGCAGGGCGGCCACGCCGCAACCGTGCCGCTCGTCGGCGACGCGGGGTACGACCCGGAGGTGCGGCACTTCGTCGAGGTGGTCGCTTCGTTCGGGGACGCGTCAACGGAGGAGATCCGCCTGGGCGCCACGCTCGCTGAGGCCGCGGTGGTGACCGAGCTGCTGCTCGCCGAGCGCGACAGCGCGGAACAGGGGAGGGAAGTATCCACGCACCACCTGCAAACCGCGGGCCCGCCGCGTTCCCCACCGGCGCGGCCGGTCAGTTGATCATGACGGTGGGGCAGCCCGGGCCCGCGACGGAGCCGCCGTGCGTGGTGGGATCGCCGATGCGCGCGAGGCCCTTGCCCCCCGCCATGACCGTCACCGACCCCATCGCGATCGAGTCGGGGGGGCCGACGCAGGTGCAGACGTCGCCCATCACCGCGGCGGGCTTGCCGCCGATCATCACCGTGGCGGCGCCCGGCCCGGTCACAGGACCGCCGACGTGCGGCACGGGGGGCGTGCCGGGGGTCACCATGGGGCAGGCATGCATGTCACCGACACACGCGGCGGGGGGCATGGGTGGACTCCTGTCGTTGAACCGGTCCGCGCCCGGTCCGGTCGGCGCGATTCCTCGTCAGCCGCACTTGTGCGGCAGCGTCTTTCCATCCGGGAATACTACTTTCAGGCCCTGGCCGGGGGAACCGCCGACCAGGAGCGGCTTGCCGCGGTCGGCGAAGATGATGTCGACGGGGAGTTTCGACGCGGCGAGGACGGCGGGGACCGGGGTGACGCTCTCGTAGCCGTCGTAGAAGAACCATGCGCCGCTGAGGTCGGAGAGGAGGGCCGCGGGCATGCCGTCGGGCCCGATCCGGACGACGGCGCGGTGGATCTCCACGGCGTAGCGCCATTCGACCGGGTCCGGCGGCTCCTGCGTGAACCCGTCCTTGGCATCCAGCGTCCAGCGCACGAGGACGGGCTTGCGGCTGGTGGCGGGGTCGCCGACCATCAGCGTGGCGCCGCGCACCTTGTCCTCGGCGTCGACCAGGGCGGCGCCCGCGAGGAACTCGGCCTTCCACTCCGCGACCTTCTTGAGGGGGTTGCTGGCGATGGCCTGGTTCGGCCACGGGGTGGTATAGAGCGCGATGCCGCCCTCGGTCTGGGTGACGTAGGTGACCGATCGGCGCCCGTCCGAACGGGCGTGGCTCTGGGCATCGAGGAAGGGGTAGGTGGGCAGGGGCGTCCTGGCGCCGGCGGTCGCCTTGCCCGGCCCCGCGAAATCGACGATCTGCAGGTAGGCGGTGCGCTTGGCCGCGTCGCCGAGCCAGATGAGCGCGGCCCCGGGCGGCGGCTTGGTGGCGTCCTCGTCGGGGTCGGTGTAGAGCGGAGCGATGATCCTGGCCTCTTGCCCGGGCAGCGCCCACTTGCCCGTCGGGGCCGCGCCGCCGGCGTCGGGGTTGAAGTGCGTGAACCGCAGGTCGCCGTCCTCGATCCACGCGACCCACTGGCTCGTGGCGATGGACATGTTCCGGGGGGCGGACGCGACGGGCGTCGCGGCGAACGGGGCCTTGGTCACGGTGGCCGCATCGGTGACGCCGCTCTGGTGGGACAGGCCCAGGACGTGCCGGCACAGCTGGGTGGGGTCGGCCATGGCGTTGACGGAGAAGGCGTACCACACGCTGCTGGTGGCGCCGGAGACGGGCACGATCGTCAGGGCGCGCGACGCCACGGCCGTGATGTGCACCTTGAGCTTGTTGGACTCGGCCCGCTCCTTGCCCAGGTCGTAGGCGACGACGGCGGAGATCTCGTAGTCGCCGGGGACCGAGAACTCGACGCGCGACCGGAGCTGGAAGTCGAACTCGACCGTCTGGCCCGGGGGCAGCGGCGTGGGCTGGTCGCCCAGCTCGCGCGGGTGCCCGATCTGGAACGTCTCGGCACCGGTGCGGAGCTCGACGATCCGCCACATCGGCGAGTTCTCGTGCTCGGAGGGATGGAGGTACTTGAGCGGCGCCTTGCCGTTGTTCTTGTAGGTGATCCTGCACGCCGGATTCTGCTGCACGAGCAGGTCGGTGGTGTCGATCTGGAGCTGAACTTCAAGGGGCATGGTTGTCGTCTCCGGCTGGGCGGTCGTGCTGGCGGCCAGCGCGCCGATCATCACCCCCAGCACCACAGGGCAGAGCAGTCGTTGTCGGTTCATGGATTCGGCACAGTCGAAATGTCCCACCCCCGGAAGGCCAGCAGGCACCTGGCGCAAAAATCCCCTTCGCAGGTCATGTAGCTCATGACGCAGATGCTCTCGTTCTGGGTGGTAGCGATGTCGTCGTGCGAGTTGGCCGCCGCGCCGCCCCCTGCGCCCATCCCGGGGTCGTTGCCCGGCCCGTGCAGCCGGAACAGGACGTGCCCGACCTCGTGGCAGGTGTTGCTGGTGAAGCTGTAGCCGGACCACGGCGGCCTCGAGGCTGTCGGCAACGGCGGGGCACTCACGGCCGTGGAATAGAACGGCGCCCCGGCCCAGACCAGGCCGCCGCGGTACTCCAGCGACCATCCGCTGTTGTCGGCCACAATATCGCGACGGACCAGCGCGTAGCTGCACCCGTACCCCCCGGAGATGATGGTGATGCCGGGCATGAACCCGTTGCTCGTGAGCCGGCGCAGGAATCCCGGCAGCATGTAGCTCATCACCAGGGATTGCAGGTTGCCGACGGTGTTGTTGCCGTTGCCGAACTGCCGGGTGGCGGGCGTTCCGCCCGGGAGCGAGGCGTTGTAGGCTTCGGGCGTCCGCAAGGGCAGGTGCACAACGGCGTCGCTCACCGTGACGGTCGAGCCGGCCTCCATGTGCATCAGCCGGTCGAGATCGAACCTTGTGCCGAGGTTGAACTGCCCCAGGCGCGCGTCCCGGCGGGCCTGCTGGCGCGCGGCCTGCCAGTCGGCCGCCGAGAGCGACTCGGGAGGGTTGACCTGCGCCGTCGGGTCCAGCTCGACCTCGACGAAGGCCTTGGCCCAGGCGACGGGGAAGCTGTCGAAGGCCGTCGGCGGGTGTGCCTGCGTGCCGGCGTTGAACAGGAAGGAGAAATCGACGGTGGGGAGGGGTGGACGGATGGTGTTGTTGGGATGAATCAGGTAGGCGCGCCGGAGATAGCCGATGGGAGTGGTCGCCGGGTTGACCGGGTCGGTGTTCAGGTGCGCGTAGGCAGGGATGGCGAGCTCCTGCATCAGGACCGCGGCGGGCTGGCCGATGGGCTGGCGCACCACGCGGCTTACCCGCAGGTGCCGCCAGATAACGAACGTCCCCGTATCCACGGAGACCGCCTGGGCGCCGGTGCCGTCGCCGGTGGTGGTCGTGGGCCCGACGTAGGCACGGAAGCGGTAGCGGTCGCCGCCGCAGCGCGAGGGGGTGAAGATGACGCCCGCCTCGCCCATGGTGTTGGTCTTGGCCTTGACGGCGTGGAGATGGTGTCCGCCGGCTGCGGCGTTGACGGCGAGGGGGAACGGTGGAAGCGGCGGGAGCGGCACATCGGTCCTGGTGGCGCGCGGATCGGTGTTGAAGCCGGGGAAGGACGTGATCGAGAGGATGATGTCGGCGACATCGGTGCCGGCGTTGGGGCTGCCCTGGCCCTGGAGCCCGCCGCGGTCGGAGCGGCAGTTGCCGGCCTGGGGATCGCCCGCGGCCGGGGCCCGACCGGCCGTCGGGTTCTCCTCGCGATTGATGGTCTTCATCGGACCGGCGAGGTTCGCGGGGGCGATCGGGCGGACCGGCGCGGCCGGGAAGGGCGGGCCGACGGTCGTGTCGCGGATGAGCGGGCGATTGAGCTGATCCGCAACCGAGCGTGTCTGATCGAAACCGGGGAGGTTGTAGGGCGCGACGAGCTGGAAGTACACCCATGCATCGGCCAAGGGGCGCCACTCCGACGTGTCGGGGTCGCGCTTCTCGACGAGGGCGATGAGCGGGAGCTTGCCGAGGATGGGGTTGTCGGTCCTGAACCGGGACTCGACGGTGTACAGGTTCGTGCCCAGCGTGCTGTTGCGGTAGGCGGGGCGCGGGTCCTGGTTGAGGTTCAGCCCCTGGGGCGCCTGCCAAGAGTCGAAGAACGTGTAGCCGCCCGGCAGACGGAGCTTGCGGAAGTTGCCCTCGACCGGCGCGGCGGGGTCGTCGGCCGGGGGCGGGAGCTGGCCCGTATCCATAATCCACTCGATCAAGCGCTTCTGGATCTCCGCGTCCGCCTGATCATCGCTGGCGCCGCCCATGATATTCGTCTTGAAATAGTCCCACGCGCCCATGAACGCGGGCGCGGGGTCGGTGGTGGGCGGCGTCTGGGCCGGGATGCCGCGGAAGGCCGTGAGCGCCTGCGCGTGGTTGAGCGGGAAGTAGAAGAGGCCGAGCACCTGGAGCCGCTCCATGCGACCCAGCTCGGAAGCAGGAGGGTTGACGAAGAGGGACTCGATCGGCCCCAGGCGCAGGGAGATGCGGAGATCGGCGCGGATGACCAGCGCGTTGAAGCGCTGCGGGGAGTCGAAGCTCGGCACGATTCGGCCGATGTCCGCCGCGTTGGTCGGAAGCCGGCCCGGTGGCGTGGCCGGAGTCACGGTGCTGGTAGGATCGGGGGGCATGCAGGCTGGTCCTGTTCCTCGGATCAAGACGAGAGACGGTCTGCGAGGCGACGTGACGTTGAAGGGGCGGCTGTCGGGCCGGCGGTGAAGGCGGGATCAGGCGGTCGCCGGCGGCGGCGGGGCGGGTCCAAGGACGCTCTGGGGCTTGTCGTGGACGTCGTAGAGCTTGGGCTGGAAGTTCTCGATGTCGGGGACATCCTCCTTGCCGGCATCGGAGGGGATGTTGAAGATCTGGCGGAAGGCCTTGATGGACGACTTGGTGTTCGGGCCCGTGATGCCGTCGACCGGGCCGCAGTTGAGGCACAGGTTGTTCAGGCGCGCCTGCACGCCGGAGATGCAGTTGCGGTCCGGGGCCTGTTCCTTGATCGGGTTGAGCTTGCCGATCTTGAGTTCCCACGTGACCGGGACGGGGCCGCGGACCGGCTGCGGCGCGGCGGGCGGGGCGGCGCCGGGGGCCGGCTGGGGGTTGTCCGTCGCCGGCGCGGGCACACGGACGGTGAGGGTGGCCGTGCGTCCGTAGCTGACGTCCCGGCGCGTAAAGTAGTTCGGGATCCTCTGCGAGATTTCGCCCTTGGCGTCGGTGGTGCCCTCGACGGTGTCGTTGGGAAGTCCGGATCCCGGGATCGTCAGCGCGAACTTGGCGTTGGGGATCGCCTCGAAGTTCTCCTTCAGGATCCTGACCCGGATCCACAGATCCTTCGTCGGGAGGACAAACGGGTTGTTCTTATCCACACCCCCCTTCTTGTCCGGCGGGGCGGCCGCCGGGATGCTGATCGTGTCGCTGCCGACGGGGCCGTGCGGATCCTTGAAGAGGCAGTTCGGATCGCCGCGGAGCGCGCGCAGCTGGTCGTTGGACGAGTCGAGCCATATCGAGTCCGAGTTGACCCGGTTGTTCTCGATGGCGATCTTGCTGATGTGGTCCTGATCGCGGCAGCGGTACTGCGGCATGTGGCTCGTCCTCAACCCTGTGATTGCCAGTCATCCCCGTGCAACCTCGGAAAGTTGATCTCGCACTGCCCCCCGGTCGGGATGCCGTCCTCCCTCGCCTTGCCTTTGTCGTCGAGGTAGCCCGTGCGGATCGAGCCATCGGGGAGCTTGACGCGGTACTGCTCGTCCGGCATCGGATTTCCGGCGGAATCCTTCAACTCGATGCTGATCCAGTGCGTCTCCTGCTCGTCGGCCTCCTCCTCGGTGGTCTGCATCGCGCCGATGTCGGCCGGGCCGAGCTCGGTCTCCTCCGCCTGTCGCTGGCGGGCCGCGACGTCCATCGCCTCGCCGGGTTCGGCGTCGGCCGCCTCCTCGGCGTCGACGGGGGCCTTGGGCTCCTTGAGCGTGCAGAATGTTCCGGACTTGGGGGTCATTGCGTGGCCTGCTCGCCTTGTCAGTTGATCATGACCATGCCGCCCTTGAGGGTCAGCATGCCGTCGCCCTTCACAGTGGTTGTTGCGCCGGCGACGTCGGTGGTTGCGGGGGACTCGACCTTGAGGCCCGCCGTGCCCTTGGCGCCGAAGTTCATCGTGGCCTCCAGCGTGAAGTTCTTGAGGGTCTTCTGCGTGATGTCCTTCTTGGCGTCGACGACCACCTCGCCGTCGGTGCCGATCTTGATCCCGTCCTCCTGGATCGCGATGAACGACCCGCCGACCTTGATGGTGATGTTGGTCTCCGCCTCGATCACGATGTTCTTGGCCTTGAGGTAGAAGTCCTTGGTCACCTTCTCGGAGTGGTTGGCGGTGAACTCCTCGGCCACGTCTTCCTTGACCTTGAGCGAATAGGATTTGTCCACACGGAGAGCCTGGTCGCCGGCGACGGTGAGGCTGTGGTCCCCCCCGATGTCCTCGGACTGGTCGCGTTTGACGATCGAGTGGAGGTCCTGATCGATGTTGTGGTGCTCGTCCTTCTTCACGATCGAGTGGGAGTTGTTGAGGATAATCTCCAGCCGGTCGTTCTTCACGCGGAGGTGCATGTCCTTTTCCGCGTATATGAACACCTGCTCCTCCCCCTTCTTGTCCTCGAATCGCAGCTCGTTGAAGCCGGCGCCGCCCTTGCTCGAGTTGGTCTTGAACGTGGTCTGGGTCGCGGAATCGGGAAGGTCGCCCGGAGGCTGGTTGACCCCGTTGTAGACCCGCCCGGTGATGATCGGCAGGTCCGGGTCGCCCTCGAGGAACTCGACGATGACCTCCTGCCCGATGCGCGGCAGGTTGATGGCGCCCCATTTCTTCCCCGCCCAGGGCTGCGCCACGCGTATCCAGCACGAGCTGTGCTCGTCGGCCTTGCACTCGCGGTCCCAGTGGAACATGACCTTCACACGCCCGTGCTCATCGGTCCAGATCTCCTCGCCCGACTTCCCGCAGACGACGGCCGTCTGCGGCCCCGCGATGGTGGGCTTGGGCGTGATCCTCGCCGGGCGGAACTGCGTCGCGGCGTCGATGGCGGCGAACGTGCACGAGAAGGTCCCCCCTTCATCGTCCGCGGCGTTCCCCCCGGACTCGAAGAGGTCGGACTCGGCACGGATCATCGTCGAGATGACCACCCAGTCCTTGTTCCAGTCGGTGCGGGGGTAGCCCGCGAGCTTGAACTTGCACCCGGTGAGCACGCCGCGCGAGTCGGTCTCGGCGTGGGCGACCTCGAAGTCGGTCTGGATCTCCTCCAGCCGGACGGTGGCGTAGCGGTTGCCGTCGTCGGCAGTGCCGAACTCGCCGGGGAAATCAAAGACCTCGAGGTTGGAGCCAGCGTAGCTGGTGGTCGCCTGCGACTTGGTCTCCAGGTTGGTCTTGGGCTTGATGAAGTCGTAGTCGGTGTGCACGTAGGCGCCGCTCTGGACCCTGGACTCGACGGAGAGGGCGGTGATGAACTCCCGGTCCACGATCACCCGGTCGGGCTGGTGGTAGGCAATCTCATCGTACCCCTCGTTGACGACGTGCGACGAGGAGCTGTCCACGAGCACGAGCTTGTGCTTCTTCTCCTCGTGCGTGAAGTAGTAGTAGATGCCCTCCTGCTCCATCAGGCGGCTGATGAAGTTGAAGTCGGTCTCGCGGTACTGCACGCAGTACTCCCACTCGCCGTAGCTCCCCAGCTTGTCTTCGAAGTCGGAGAAGCCGTGGTCCCTGAAGACCTGCTTGATGATGTCGGGGACCGTCATCTCCTGGAAGATGCGGCAGTTGGCGGTGCGCGTGAGGAACCAGAGCCACGGGGAGAGCACCGCGCGGTACTGGGACAGGGCGCCCTCGGCGCTCTCCTGCACCCAGCGCGAGACATGCCCGTTGAAGTACCGGGTACCCCCGTTGGGCAGCTCGACCCGGACGGACATCCTCTGGCCCAGGACGTCCGTGGCCTTGATCGCCGCGTCTTCGCTCAACAGGTCGAGGTCGATGGTGAACGGACGCCCGAGCTGCTCGGAGACAGTCATCGTCTTCAGCAGCAGCTTGTCGTCGCCCAGCGGCGAGCCAACGGCCATCGAGCGGTGGGCTTGTGTTCGCGGCATCGGCGACCACTCCTGGTATGCCGGGCGGTCTTACCGCCCGGCTCCGCTCCCCACTCCCCGCCGCCCCCCACCGCCAGCCCCCCCGGGAGTCCATCCGCTCCGACTTCCCGTTCCCCCCCCCCAATATACCACCGGCCGAACGGCGGATTAATCAAACTCGTAGACGAAGTCGCTGTCCCTGCTGGTCACATGCACGCGGTTGACCTTCCGTCCCTCCAGGATGCGGTTGAGCAGTTCGGTCGAGACCGTCGGGAGAAGGGTGTGGGTGAGGATGGCGTCGACCATTCGCCCGCCGCTCTCCCGCTCCGTGCAGCGGCTCAGGATAAGGTCCACCACCGACTCGTCGTAGGTGAACGGGATCCGCTGGTTCTGCTTGATCC
The DNA here is from genome assembly GCA_041485385.1 of Phycisphaerae bacterium. Classification (GTDB taxonomy): domain Bacteria; phylum Planctomycetota; class Phycisphaerae; order Phycisphaerales; family UBA1924; genus JBGPJM01. Next base: position 11,701 of record JBGPJM010000053.1, read on the forward strand.
GCTTCTCGATCCTCCCCAGTTGCAGGCGGATGATATTCCGGAGCATCGGGTCGCTGAGGGGGTAGAAGGGGATGACGACGATCCTCCCCAGCAGTGCTGCCGGGAACACTTTCAGCAGCGGCTCGCGCAGGGCCTTGGCGATCGCGTCGGCGTCCGGTATCAACTCCGGGTCCTTGCACATATTCATGATCAGGTCCGAGCCGGCGTTGGTCGTCAACAGGATGATCGTGTTCTTGAAGTTGATGTCGCGGCCTTCGGAGTCCTTCATGAAGCCCTTGTCGAAGACCTGGAAGAAGATCTCGTGGACGTCGGGGTGAGCCTTCTCCACCTCGTCCAGCAGGACAACGGAGTAGGGCCGGCGCCGTACGGCCTCGGTGAGCACGCCGCCCTCGCCGTAGCCGACATACCCGGGGGGCGAGCCCATGAGCGTCGCCACCTTGTGGGCCTCCTGGAACTCGGACATGTTGATCGTGATGATGTTGTGCTCGCCGCCGTAGAGCGTCTCCGCCAGGGCCAGGGCCGTCTCGGTCTTCCCTGTTCCGCTCGTGCCGGCGAGCATGAACACGCCGATGGGTTTGCCGGGGTTGTCCAGCCCCGCGCGGCTGGTGCGGATGCGCTTGGCGATGGCGTCCAGGGCGTGACGCTGGCCGATGATCCGCTTCTCCAGCGTGTCGGCAAGCTTGAGGACCGACTCGACCTCGTTCTTGACCATGCGCCCGACCGGGATCCCCGTCCAATCGGCGACGACCGAGGCGACCGCGTTGGCATCCATGCTCGGGAGGATGAGAGGACGGTCGCCCTGGAGTTCAGCCAGCTTGGTCTGCAGCCCCTTGAGCTCGCTCATGAGCGCGGCTCGCTCGGATTCGGAGAGCTCGGGGGCCTTGGCGGACGGCGCGGGTTTGGCGTCCTTGCCCGCGTCCTGGCCCCCCGGGGCCTTGACGCCCGCCTCCAGCTTGCTGCCGGTTCCCTCCACCTTCTCGCCGCCACCCCGGAGCTTGGCGCGGATCTCGAGGATCTTGTTAACCAGCTCCTTCTCGGCGTTCCAGTGGGACTCGAGGTCCTTCAGGCGGCCACGCTCGACCTCCAGCCTCGAGACCGTGTCCTTGCGGCGCTCGGTGTGCTCGACGCCCACGGCGGACTCGCGGTCGATGATCTCCAGCTCGGTTTCAAGGCCCTGGATCCTGCGGCGGCAGTCGTCGACCTCGGCGGGGACGGCGTGCTGGCCGATGGCGACGCGGGCGCAGGCCGTGTCGATGAGGCTGACGGCCTGGTCGGGGAGCTGGCGCGCGGGGATGTAGCGGTGCGAAAGCCGGACGGCGGCCTCGAGGCCCTCGTCGAGCACCTGCACGCGGTGGTGCTTCTCCAGCGTGCTGGCCATGCCGCGCATCATGAGCAGGGCCTTGGCCTCCGAGGGCTCGTCCACCTTGATGACCTGGAACCTGCGGGTGAGGGCGGGGTCTTTCTCGAAATACTTGCGGTACTCGGCGGCGGTGGTGGCCGCGATGGTCCGAAGGGTGCCGCGGGCGAGCGCCGGCTTGAGGAGATTCGCCGCGTCGTTCTGACCGGCCGCGCCGCCGGCGCCGATGAGCTGGTGGGCCTCGTCGATGAAGAGGATGATCGGCTTGGGGGACTGCTGGACCTCCTCGATGACCTTGCGGAGACGCTCCTCGAACTCCCCCTTCATGCTGGCGCCGGCCTGGAGCAGGCCGAGGTCCAGTGTTCGGAGGGCCACGTCCTTCATGCTCGGCGGAACGTCGCCGGCGATCAACCGGAGGGCGAATCCCTCGACGACCGCGGTCTTCCCCACGCCGGCCTCGCCGGTGAGGATCGGGTTGTTCTGACGCCTGCGCATGAGGACGTCCACAACCTGGCGGATCTCCTCATCGCGGCCGACGATGGGATCGATCTCGCCCTTGCGGGCCTTCTCGGTGAGGTCGACGGTGAACCGGTTGAGGGCCTCCTGCTTGCCCATGGCGGCGGGGGCGATGGCGCCGGAGGCCTCACCGGGGGCCGCGCCGCCGCCGACGGTGGAGCCGTCCTTGGCGCCCAGCGCGTCCTCAGGGGAGCCGCCGACGATCGAGGCGAGGCTGTCACCCAGGTCCTCCGGCTTGACCTTCGAGAACTGGCCGGAGATCCCCAGGAGGATGCTCTTGAGGCCCGGGGTCTTGAGCATCGCGAGCACGAGGTGGCCGGTACGGACCTGCGACTCGCCGTAGGCCAGCGAGGCGAAGACCCACGCCTCACGGACGGCCGAATCGATGTGCTCGGAGAGATCGGTGATCGAGCTTGCGCCGCGGGGGAGGCGGTCGAGGGCGGCGGTGAAATCGGCTGCGAGGCGGGCCGGGTCGAGCTGGTAGTGCCGGATGATCCGGTGCAGATCGGAGTCCTGCAGCTGCAGCACCTGGTGCAGGACGTGGACGAGCTCGACGTACGGGTTGCCGCGGAGCTTGCAGAACACCGTCGCGGCCTCGACGCACTTGTAGCCGAGGCTGTTGAGCTTGCCAAAGACCTTGACACGGCTGATTTCGGACATGATCCGCTCCGTCGCTGCGGGGAAAAGATTCGCCTCACGGACACCGAATGCACGGGCGCATACGGCCGGGCGGGCACGCCAGAATACTCGAAACCCCCTTGGTTCGCAGGCACTTGCGCGGCCGGGACCCCGCGGTCAGGCCGCCCGGGGGGAAAGGACCAGGTCGTCTGCGTCGCGGACGAACGGACGGGTCTTCAGCCAGGTGGACCACCCGAGCTTGCCGGCCCGGCCGAGACAGATCTGCGGGACCTCCTCCTTCGTGAGAATCAGCTGGAGGTCCCACGCGAGCTCCAGCCCGATGTAGCTCCGCACCCATGCCGACAGGCGCTTGAGGCTCGCCCCGCCGGGGAGCATCCGCTGGTAGTCGCGCAGCGGCATGGAACCCAGCTTGATCCTGAACTTCTGCTGACACTCCCACATGCGGGAGCCCACGATCACGGTCTGGCCCAGGAGGCCGGTCCGGCGCGACCGCCCGAGCTTGCACAGGCAGTCGGGCGGCAGGTCCATCCACTGGCCGACGAACTGATCGATGCGGCAGCGGATGCCGAAATAATCCTCCAAGAGGTCGCCGAGGCCCTCGGCGTGCCGGGTCTGGCAGACCAGGCGCGAGGAGTAAAAGAGCCTGGCGATGTCGGGGACCTCGTCCCGGCCCAGCAGGGTCTCCTGCCCCATCCCGAACAGGCTGGCGGTGTAGACGCTGAACCGGTCGCCGCCGCCCGCGCCGGTCGCGGCGCCCCGCTCGAAGTTCACGGACTTGTTGCAAGAGGCCCAGGCCCGGTAGAACAGCGACACCGCGCGGTGGTTGAAGATGTCGAAGAATCTGGCGATCGTGGGGTCGGCGTAGTTGCGTTCACGGTCGCGGGCGTACTCGGTGATGTGGTGCGGGAGGGGGCCGTTGGCGCCCAAGAGACCCAGGAACGCCACGAACAGCCGCGCCGGCGCGTCGGCCGTCGCGGGTTTGAAACCGGAGATCGACGAGGGGGGGAAGGCCAGCGACGGCTCCTGCCCGAAGCGCACAGCGTCCTCGGCCAGGCGCTGGGAGAACCCGATGCGCGGCAGGTCCGGGCGGGCGCACTCGAGCAGACGCAGCGCCTGGTAGAAGTCGAAGCTGTATGGAAACTCCTGCAGACGCGACATCAGATGATGTGCCGCAGGCCGATCCTCGCCGGCCATCGCATGATCTCCCCGCGGCCCAGGGTCCGCACGACTGTCTCGGTGAACGAGTTGATCGACACGTACTTGGCGAAGAACTGCTCCAGGACCGCCCCGAGGAGGAACACGCCGGTGCCCTCGAAGGCCGTCTCGTCGAAGGTGACGGTCGTCTCGAGCCCGCGCGCGAAGGCGATCGGCCCGGGGGTGGATGCCCGGCGCATGATCCCGCGGTGCGTGATCGACTTGACCCCGTCGATCTGCTTCTTGATGTGCGGCTCGCTGGTCTCGCCGTAGAGCTTGAGCAGGTCGCGGAGGGCGGCGGCCCCGGTGCCCGCGTCGGTGTCCGAGAGCGAGTGGTAGTTCAGGGCCAGGTGGCTGACGATGCGCCAGGCCGTCTCGCCCTCGGCGTAGCTGGGCCGGGGCGGCGTGGGGCCGGCGATGCAGCGGATCGACTCGACCGGGGCGCCTTCCTGCATCGTGAAATCCGTCCGGCCGCGCGCGACCGGCATCCGCAGCGCCAGGTCGCGGTTGGTGCACAGCACCTCCAGCCCGAGCTGCTGGAGGTCGGTGCGGTAGGGCGCGGCGGCGGCGTCCACCAGCGTCACGTACGTCTCGCTCCCGGCATAGCTGGAGCGCCGGCCGAGCTGCTGCTCGCGGCCCGAGGGCGTGCGGGGAACCCGGTTGACGGAGAAGTACGCGCCGCTGCCGGCGCCGTCGTTGTCGGTGTCGCGGGCCGAGTAGAACGGCTTGAACTCCTGCGTGACGTCGGCCGACTCGCCGTACCCCGTCACGCCGAGCACCTCGTAGACCTCGTAATCGAGCGGGCGCGTGCGGTCGGGAACGACCTGGTACTCGCTGAACCGTTCGGCGAGGTGGATGCGGTCGGTGCGGCGCGGGAACAGGTTGATCGCCGGGGAGCAGAAGAGCGAAAAACTCGCGGGGCTGAGGGCGTTCTCGAGGTCGAGGTTGGCCTGACGGAGCAGGATGATGATGTCGAGTTCGGTGTCCTTGCACCGCCTCACCCCGGCGAGCAGGCCGGACAGCTCGACGAACAGGAACCGCTGCGGGAGCACGAAGTACTCGTGCAGGAGGCGGTAGCCGTGGAACGACCTGGCCGTATGCGGGAGCAGCGCCTCGTCGTCGGAGAAACCGGCCTGGCGGACCGCCGGGCCCGGCGCGACCTCGTGCCATTTCACCGGGTTGCCCGTGGGCTGGACGACGACCGCCCGGGCGTGCGCACAGAGCTGCTCGTACAGGCGCATCGGCGTCTCATCCGCCCCGTGCAGATAGAACACCAGGCGGTCGAGGTTGATTTTGTTGAACGGCACGCCGCCGGTCTTGAGGCGGAGCCGTATGCCGGCCTTATCGCCGGGCTGCGTGGGGGCCTGGAGGGCCGCGAGGCCGCGGGTGTGGTACTCGGCCTGCACGACCTCGATGGGGTAGAGGCTCACGTCGTGGGCGGTGCGGTACTCGCAGGCGGTCTGATCGCCCTTGCCGATGGTGCTGCGGAGCGACTGGCCCCGCTTGAGTCGGAACCCGTCGGTGAGGCTCCCCTCCGCGACATCGGGCTTGAACTGGACGATGGACATCGACGGCGTGGGGGCGAGGTAGTGGGGGTAGACCGTCTCCAGGAGGGCCTGCGTGAAGCGGGGGAACTCCGAGTCGAGCTTGAGCTGCACCCGCGCGGTGAGGAAGGCGAAGCCCTCGAGCAGGCGCTCGACGTAGGGGTCGGCGCACTCGAAGGTGTCCAGCCCCAGCCGGGCGGCGATCTTCGGGAACTCCTTGGCGAACTCGCCGGCCGCCTCGCGGATGTGCTGGAGCTCCCGGTTGTAATACCGGATCATCCGCCTATCCATTGGGGCGGTCCTGCACGGTGCACTGGCCGGTCTCCAGGTCCACGTCGGTCTTGACGTAGAGCTGCTCGGGGAGCGGCTGGGCCCACAGCATGCCGCGGATCTCGAAGGCGACGGCGTTGGTCCCCATCCTGTCCTCGTCGGCGGTGGCGTGGACGGTGAGCGAGTTAGCGAGGATGCGGGGCTCGAACCGCTGCACCGCGGTCTGGACCATGCGCTCGACGTCGAGCACGTCGACGCTGGAGCTGGTCTGTCCGCAGAGGTCGGCGATGCCGAAGTTGAGCACCGAGCCCGCGACAAGGGGGAAATCCTTGATCTCCGCGGCGTCGAGGTGGTTGCTGGTGTTCAGCAGCCACGCCAGGTCGCGGAGGACGCTGCGCCGGAGCTGCTGCGAGGACATGACGCGCTTGTCGCGGCTCTCCTGCTTGGCTGCGGGCTCGTCGTCGGTCAGCCGGTCCAGCAGGCACGGCTGGCGGCGCTCGCGCGTGGTGAGCTCAGCCATTGGCCGGGCCTCCGGCGGCGGCGCCGGCGCCCGCGTCCGGGGCGACGCCGGGCGCCATCGGGTTGTTGAGCTCGATCTGGCGCACCTGGAGGATCGGGTGTTCCTCCAGGTCGGTGGCCAGCATGCGCTGGCCCAGGCCGATGAGCAGGCCCGGGGCGGGCTCCTGCCAATCGGTGCGGCGCGCCAGCCGGATGGCGGGGTCCGCGCTGGCCTCGGAGCCAGCGTACCGGACCGGCAGCAGGGCGACGGCGTTGCCACCGTTGGTCCAGACGATCTGCGCCGGGATCCAGACCACGTCGCGCAGATCGGTGGGCACATCGATCGAGATCGTGCGGACCTTGGTCAGGGGCACCCAGTAGTACCGGCCGTCGATGATCGCCTCAAGCATCGGGCCCAGGCGCCCGTCGGCGTCGGCGATCCATTCGAACGGCTGGCCGTTGATCGTCCCGCTGATGGCGGGCGCGGCCTCGAGGGCCTTCTCACGGAGGGGGCCCGCGTCGGCGTACCTGCCCGACCCGATGAGCATGGCCGCCTGGATGAGCCAACCCACCCACTCCTCCGGCTCGCCCAGAACAAGGGGTTGACGCTTGCCCTGGAAGATCTGGGTCCGCAGGGCCTCGCAGTTGAGCGCCGGCCGGCAGACCTGGGCCATGAGCAGGGTCTTGGGGTCCATCTCCGCGGCGACGTTGAGCTGCGTCATGGCCCGGTCCCACTTGCCCAGCACGCACAGGAGCTGGAACAGGAAGACGCGGAGCTTCGGATCGGCGGGGCTGGCGCGCACGCCATCCTGGAGGCGGGCCAGCGCCTCGTCGATCTTCCCTTCGCGCAGGAGGTCGGACGCTTGCATCGGTTCGATCTCCTGCGCGGCCGTGTGGTCGCGGGCGTCGCGCACGCGGGAGGGGCGTTGGGGAAGGCGTGGCGACCAGCGTCAGCCGGCCGCCCGCGTTGGGTGGATCAGACGGCCTTGTTCTCGATAGTGCTCCAGCCGGACTTGATGGCCGGGCCGGCCTTGCCGCCGCTGCGAGCGTCGGTCGGGGTGTACTCGAGCTTGATCGAGCCGTAGCGGAAGGCGATCTCCTCGAGGGGGACCATGTCCTCGCCCGCGGAATGGCCGGAGGGGCGGTAGGAGCTGACGATGCTGTCCTCGAGGGTGTACTTCATGAAGCAGGTCTTCTCGCCCATGGCGCGGCAGAGCTCGAAGGTGATCTTCGGGATCGGCTTGGCGTCGCAGACGAACTTGAAGAGGACCGGCGAGGCGCTGTCCAGGCGCTTGACCAGCGAGAAGTCGCTGTGATCGGCCCGGCCGCCCGCGTGCGTGCCCTGGGCGCTGGCGGCGCCGCCGGTGGCCTGAACGAGGCTGTGCGTATAGGAGAGGATCTCGATCCAATCCTTGTGCTTGCTGTCGGTGCTGTCGCCCTTGATCCCTTCGATCTGCAGATACATGTCAACGGCCATTGGCGTTTCTCCCAATCATGTGGCGCGGTCGCCCGAACCCGGCGGTGCGTTCCCGGAGGAACAAGCCTTCTCGTGTCTGCCGCCCTACGCCGGGCGGCAGCGAACCTTTGCACGCTCAGCCGCCGCCCTTGGCCGACGGCAGTTTCGAGACCAGGCGCAGAGAGACCGTGAGCCCCTCGAGCTGGTAGTGCGGCCTGAGGAAGAACTTCGAGGAGTAGTACCCCGGGTTGCCGGGGATCTCCTCGACCTTCACCTCAGCCGCCGCGAGCGGCCGGCGAGCCTTGGCCTCCTCCGTCGCGTTCTTGGGATCCGGCTCGACATACTGCATGATCCAGTTGTTGAGCCACTTCTCCATGTCGGCGCGTTCCTTGAACCCGCCGATCTTGTCGCGGACGATGCACTTGAGGAAGTGGGCGAACCGGCACGTGGAGAACAGGTACGGCAGGCGGGCGCCCAGGTTGGCGTTGGCGGTGGCGTCGGGGTCGTCGTACTCCGCCGGCTTGTGCAGCGACTGCGCACCGACAAAGACGGCGTAGTCGGTGTTCTTCCAGTGCGAGAGCGGCATGAAGCCGTTCTTGGCCAGCTCGGCCTCGCGGCGGTCGGTGATGGCGATCTCCGTCGGGCACTTCATGTCCACCCCGCCGTCGTCGGTGGGGAACGTGTGGACGGGCAGCCCCTCGACCATGCCGCCGCTCTCCACGCCGCGGATCCGCGAGCACCAACCGTAGAGCTTGAACGCCCGGGTGATGTTCACGCCCATGGTGTAGGCCGAGTTGGCCCAGGTGAACTTGGAATGGTCGGCGCCGGCCGTGTCTTCCTCGAAGACGAAGTCCTCGACCGGGTTGGTCTTGGAGCCGTAGGGCTGGCGGGCGAGGTACCGCGGCATCGTGAGGCCGATGTACCGGGAGTCGTCGGATTCACGGAGGGAGCGCCACGCGGCGTAGTCGGGCGACTGGAAGATCTTCGTCAGGTCGCGCGGGTTGCTCAGTTCCTGCCAGGAGTCCATGTTCAGGAGGCTCGGGGCCCCGGCGGTGATGAACGGCGCGTGCATCGCCGACGAGACCTGCGCGATCCCCGCGAGCATCTCGACGTCGGGCGGGCTGTGGTCGAAGTAGTAGTCGCCGACGAGGCACCCGTAGGGCGAGCCGCCCGGCGAGCCGAACTCATCCTCGTAGAGCTTCTTGAACAGCGGGCTCTGGTCCCATGCCGTGCCCTTGAACTTCTTGAGCGTCTTGGCGCAGTCCTTCTTGGAGATGTTCATGACGCGGATCTTCAGCGTCTCGTCCGTCTCCGTGTTGCTGACCATGTGGTGCAGCCCGCGCCACGAGCCCTCGAGGGCCTGGAAGTCCTCGTGGTGCAGGATCAGGTTGATCTGCTCGCTGAGCTTGCGGTCGATCTCGGCAATGATCCCCTCGATCGTCTTGATCGCATCGCCGGAGATGAGCTTCGTCCCCGCCAGCGCCTGCTCGGCCAGCGTCTGCACGGCCGTGCTGATCGCCGACTTGGCACTGTCGCTCTTGGGCTTGAACTCCTTCTTCAGCAGCGACTCGAACTCGTTGAGCTCGACCGTCCCGGTCGCTCCTGCGGCCTGGGTCTGCGGATTGGCTTCAGCCATTCTTCTGGCCCTCCTGGCTCTCGGCGGGCTTGGGCGCGGCCGCCAGAGCCTGCAGCAGAGTCTTGTCGTTCAGCACTTTGGCGATCAGGTCCTCGGCGCCGCTCTTGCCATCCATGTACGACAGGAGGTTCGAGAGCTGCGTGCGCGCCGTGAGGAGCTTGTTGAGCGAATCGACCTTCCTTGCCACCGCGGCGGGGGAGAAGTCGTCCATGCTCTCGAAGGTGATGTCCACCGCCATATTCCCCTCGCCGGTGAGCGTGTTGGGGACGGTGAACGCCGCGCGGGGCTTCATCGCCTTGAGACGGTCGTCGAAGTTGTCGACGTCGATCTCCAGGAACTTGCGATCGGCGACGGGCGCCAGGGCATCGGCGGGCTTGCCGGACAGATCGGCCATGACTCCCATCACGAACGGGAGATTGATCTTCTTCTCGGCCCCGTAGAGTTCCAGGTCGTACTCGATCTGGACGCGCGGGGCCCGGTTGCGGGCGATGAACTTCTGCGAGCTTGCCTTTGCCATAACGACCCTTTCTTCGGGTGACGGGGGCGGGCCGCACGGGCCCGTCCGGTTGGTCCGGCTGCGCACGGTCACTGACGGCGGTGGAACGGCCCGCCGATCATTCCTTCTTCAGCCCGCTGATCTCCTCGATCATCCGGATCGCGTCGGGCGTGAGCACGCGCGTGATTTCCAGGAAGCTCTTGGACACCATCCGCTGGGCCATCTTGACCATCAGCGGGACCGGGCTCGATACCTCTGCCTTTTCATAATAACGACAGACCTTGTCCAGTGCCAGAAGAACATCGCTGACCGACTGGATCTCGCCCGTCAGGGGCGAACCGCCGGCCCGGCCGCCCCCGCCGACCGGCGCGCCGGCGGGCTGAGGGGCCTGACCCCCGGGGGTCCCGTAACCCCTCCTGGCCAGGTAGTTCTGCAGGTGCTTGCTGGCCTCGCGCACGGCCGCCTCGAACGTGGCGAGGCTCACGGACTTGCCCACGCCGACCCGCTCGTCCATGGCCTTGGCGATCGCCCTAACCTGGGTGACCGCCTCCTCGGCAGCCTGGAAGTTGGCCTGAAGGTCCTCCGTGGGCGTGTCCTCGAACGCGCCGTCCACCATGGCCCCATCCGGAGGGGGCATGCCGCCGGCGCCAACCGCCGGCACGGGCAGTTCCCCCTTGGCAATCAGGACATCCCGCAGGCACAGCCTGCCCAGCTGCTTGGAGTTGGTCAGCGGGGCCTCGCGGATCCGCTTGGCGAACATCATGGGGTCATCGAGGGTGCCCGCGGGCGCTGCGATCGAGGCGATGATGTTGACTCGCTCGGTGGGGTCGTTGTTGTCCTCGGGGTCCAGACGGGGGTGGACGGTGTCCCAGTACTTCTCGACGAGCCCGCGAAGCACAATCAGACCATCGCGGAGACCCGGCAGGCCCTCGGTCTTCAACTGGGCCACGGTCAGGAACAGCGCCACGCGAAGGTGCTTGGTCCGGGAGAAGAGTTCGACCGCACGGTCGTTGACGTCGCGCCAGGCGGGCTCCTCGGCGGGGGTGATCGTCGTGCCGACCTGCTGCTCGGGCTTGCCCTTGGCGAGCCGCTCCAGCTCCTGGAATGCCGCGTCGTAACTCAGGTCCGCGCCGCTGGGCGACTCGGCCGAGATCTCCTTGAGCAGATTCTCAATGTCCAGCTTGGCCATGCGTGGGTGCCCTCGCCCGCGGCCGCGCTTCCGGCGCGGTGCATTGTCTGCGATAGCACTCCGTGCCGCCCGGCGCCGACCCGCAGGGCGGCGCGCCCGCTTCGGTCAATGAACGGATCGCGGCATGGAGGTCCGGGGGGTCAGTATACAGAGATCCTCGGGGGTGTCACGGGTCATGGCTGCGGCACGGGCGTGGAGGCAGGGGCCGGGGCCGGGGGTGGCACGACCAGGGCCTCGAATGTTGGAGCGGAGATGGTGCGCGGCTTGGCGTCGTTGAGCACGCCGCCCTTGGCGATGGAGAACTCGCTGGGGCTCAGGCCGAGCAGTTCCATCCGGTCGACGATTCCCTGCAACTGGGTCACATAGGACCAGGCGGTTGCCTGCTCGGGGTTCGAGGAGATGAAGTCGCGCAACTTGGCGGGGTCGATCTCGCCCGCCGGGGCGCTCTGACGGTACGCGGCGATGGCCTTGGCCAGGGTGTCCTTGATGTCGCTGGTCCGGCTGGTCCGCTTGACCTTGCCCGCCGAATCGACCACCGGCTCGCCGGTCTGCGGGTCGAGTTCGTCGGTGTTGAAGAGCGTGTCGTACGCCAAGAGCAAGTCCTTCACGACCGCGGCCCGCAGCCGGTTGGCGGTGACCCTGTAGTCCTTGGCCTCGGGGTCCGCCTTTGCGGGGACGTCGTTGTAGAGGAAGCGACCAAGGAGGGCATCGAGCCATTCGGGCGCCTCGACGTCGCGCGTAAAGATATACAACTGCTCCAAGTCCTTCCGCTGGGACTGGCCGACGGTGGTGTCCTGCGCGACGGTACCCACGCTCGATTCCCGCGGGATGGCGCCGGCCAGCGACGAGGCGGGGTTCGTGCCGCTGGTGCCCTCGGCGAAGAGGTCGAAGGTCGTCATCGGGCTGAGAGTCACGAAGCCCTCCTCGAGCGGCTTGGAGTTGAGCACGGTGAACCGCGGGTCGTTGGGCGTAGCACCGCCGGCGCCGTCACGGTCGGCGATCAAGACCTTGTCCTGCGTCGTGCCCGTGCCGCCGAGCGTGACGCGGTTGGCGAGATCGCCGCCGGGCACCAGGAAGTTGATGAACCCGCTGGCGACGTAGTCCGTGCCCTTGTCGGGGTTGACGGGGAAGGAGACGGCCAGCGTCGCATCGTCCAGGTCGGCGACGAGGCCGGCGGCACGCCGCAAAAGGACGATGTTATCGGCCGTCACCGTCAGGTTGCCCAGGCCGCTGTTGGCGCTCAGGACGGAAACGTCGCCGAGCGTGACTGTCTGGCCCGAGGCGTTGATGGTCAGCGAGCCGACCACCGTCCACTTCTCGTTCTGGCCCATGGTCACGGGCCCGGCCGAGTTGATGACGATCTCCGTGCCGGTCAGAGAGCGGATCGTCGCCACGCCCGGCACGGACGTCCGCCCCGTGGTCGCGAGACTGATGCCGCCGGAGCCCATCGTCGTCAGGTTCCCCGAGATCGTCAGTTCGCCGACCGGGCGGAGCGGGACAGTCCCGGGGATGCTCGTCAAGGTCGAGTCGGCGATGAGGGTGGCGTCCGGCTGCAGCGTGATTCCGCCGCCCTGAGTCGTCACCGCGTTGACGCTCACGTTCTTGCCGTTGGCGATCAGCGAGGCCAGCGGCACGACGCCACCCGCCGCGCCCGTCATGGTGGCGTCGCCGGTTCCGGCGTTAAGGGTCAGTGCCTGGGCGCCTGCGGCGGTCCCATTGACGGTCGAGCCCAAGGTGATGCCGCCGGCGCTATCGCTCAGGACGGCGCTGCCGGTGAGCACGACAGAATCGTTGAGGGCGATCCCGCCGGCCGCGGTCGTGATGTTG
>JBGPJM010000054.1:0-23938 GCA_041485385.1 Phycisphaerae bacterium
AGGACGATGAGGTGCGGGTCCTCGAAGAGCACGGCGAGCGGGATCTCTTCGGGCTGGACCTCGCTGGGCGGCGGCGGCGGGACGAAGACCTCGACGACGTCGCCCTTGCGGAGCATCGTGGAGGCCTTGGGCCTGCGGGCGTTCACAGTAACCCCGCCCTCGTCGATCAGCCGCTGCAGCTGCGAACGGCTCATGAAGGGGATGCGGTCGGTGAGGTACTTGTCGAGCCGCTTCTTGAGGTCGCGCTGGAGGTCGAAGACGACCCGGTTGGGCGCATCGTCGTCGAGGCCGGGCTCGACCGGATCGGCGTCCTCGGGCGTGGCCGGGCGGTCGTCCGTGGGGTACACCGCGCGCCGAAGGGCGTCCCTGTCGAGCTTGCCGCCGCGATTGACGAGGTCGGCGCCGGGTCGCGCCGGGCGCCTGCCGGGGCTCGTGGGCTTCTCGTCGGGGCCGGTGGGTGGCACGATGCAGGGCTATCGGCCCGGCGGGGGCGTGGGCGGAGGGGAGGGTGCGGGCTCGCCGGGCTTCTCGGCGGCGGGCGGCGCAGCCGGGGCGGGCACGGGGGGCTTGTCGCCGGCAGGGGTAGGGGCCGGGGCCGGAGGGGTCGCCGGGGCGTCGGGCGTCTTCGCGTCGGTCGCCGGCGCGGGTCCGGCGGGCTGCGCGTTGACATCGATCGGACCGACCGGGGCGATGTCAAACGGGCTCGTGCCGGGCGGACCGCTGACGGGCGTGAGCTTGCCGGCGGCAAGGTCCGTGCTGTTGTACAGGCGCGGGAGCGAGGTGAGCTGAGACAGCGTGTCGATGCGGCCCTGTGCGCGGGCGACGTCTTCGGGGAGGCCGGCCTCCTGGGCGATGGAGACGATGCGCTGGTAGTAGGACCTGGCCTCATCGGGCTTCTGACGGCTCTCGGCGACGGCCGCGAGGCCGTAGAGACCGCCGATCGTGTGCTGGACCTGATCGGGCATGCTGCTGGTTCGATCGACAACGGCCTGGTAGAGCTCGGCGGCTCGCGCGAGCTGCTGCTCGATCTGCTCGGGCGTCAGAAGATCGGCGGGGTCTCTGGGCTTCCCGTTCGCATCGACCGTGGCGCCGGGGGCGAGGCCGGCGCGGGCGCTATTGAGGTAGACGTCGGCGGCGTAGAGGCGGGCCATCTCGGCGACGGCGGCCTGGCCGGCGTGGTTCTCGGCAACGGCCAGCAGGGCCGTGGGGCTCGCCGAGTCCATCGCGGACTCGAGTTCGGCGAAGGCGGCCTCGAGGCTCTGGTGCCGGTGTTCCTTCAACTTCTGAAGGCCAAAGTAGCCCAGCGCGAGAAGCGCGACGACCACCAGCGCGGGGCTGGACCACTTCTTGAGGAAGTCGATGAACTCGACGTTGAGGCGCGACTCTTCGAGGCCTGCGCCTTCACGGATCTGTCGCTGACGTTCGTCCATGGCCATAGGGGGGATACCTTGTGTTCGGGAAGAGGGGACTTTAGGAGGGGTGGAGGTTACGGGCGTGGCGGCACTTGAGAATCAGGTGGACGGGATCGACTCGTCCCAGAACCTCCAGGGCCCGGGGTGAGCCAGATCGCCGGGGGGCACCAGTTTGTCGCGGACGAGCGCGACGAGCTCTTCGACGCCCTTTCCAGCGCGGACGCTCACAGAGAGGTTGCACGGCTCGCGGGGCGGGCCGAGGTCGCTGCGGAGGCAGAGGCGGAGCATGGGTATGCGGGGGAAGGGGCCGTCGAGAAGGTCCGTTGTCGGATCGGCGCACAGGAGGATGAGGGCGGCGGAGGCGGCGGCATGAAGGGCCAGACGCTGGGCCTCCTGCTGGATGGGGTCCGCAGCGGACGAAAGGCCGGGGGCGTCGACGAAGTCCACAACGAGGCCGCCGAGGTCCAGACGCACGCCGACGTGGTCACGGGTCGTGCCGGGCTGGTCGGCGACAAGGGCGATCTGCCGCCCGGCGAGCGCGTTGACAAGCGTGGACTTGCCGATGTTGGGCGGGCCCAGCGCGACGACGAGCGGGGGGTGGACGAGACGATTCAAGATTGCCCAGCGCCGGCTCGCGTGCTCGTCGTCCGGGCCGGTGTGCGCGGCCCAGCGTCGGGGCTGATCGAGGAGAAGGTCCACGGCCAGCGGGCTGGCGGCCACGGCGAGCGCCTCGAGCATGCGGGCTTCGATCGCGGACGCAGCCTCCGGAAGGTCCGCTCGCGCTCGGTCGGGCGCGAGGCCCGCGCCGCGGAGCCAGGCAAACACCCGGGCGATCACCGCGGGTCCGGCGTGGGGCATGAGGAAGAGCTGGCCCGGCGAGGGGCGAGCGGCGATGCCGCGGTCGATCCCGCCGAAGTCGCGGAGGACGACCTCGCCGACGCGGACGGGCAGGAGGCCCAGGCGGGAGGCCGCGCCGTCAATGTCGCCGGTAAGGCAAACCGCGGCGATCGCCCCCCCTCCAACCCCCCCTCCAACCCCCGCGCCCTCGCTCCCCGGGAGGGGCGTGACCAGCCGCCAGGTTGCCGCGGGCGTGTCGCGCGCGGAATCGGCCCGGGACACGCTCAATCTCCCTCCGTCGTTGCATCGTCGTCGTCGTCGGAGTCATCGGCTGCCGCGACGGTCCAGGCGGCGAGCATGCCCAGCAGCGTAAGGTCGGGGACGATGTGCTCGACGAGCGCGTCGTTCTCGAAGAGCAGGGGCGCATCGCCGCCGGTGGCGATGACCCGCGGGTAGGCCTCGTAGAAATCGGCGTAGCGGTCGATGAGCAGATGGACCAGGCCCAGGACCATCGAGGTGACGCCGAGGGAGATCGCCTCGGGCGTGTTCCTGCCAAACGGGGGCTCGCCCGCGGGACGGAGCAGGGCGGGGGAGACCTCCACGCGGGGGAGGGCCGCGGTCTTCTCGTGCAGGGCGTCGGCCATCATCCGCAGGCCCGGGGCGATGGCGCCGCCGTGAAAGGTCCCCTCACCGTCGACGAAGTCGACGGTCACGGCCGTGCCTGCGTCGATGACGATGCACGCCTGGCGCGAGCGCCAGTACGCCCCGAGGGCGTTGAGCAGCCGGTCCTGGCCGACGGTGGAGTTGTCGGTCAGTGTGCTCGCGATCGGGATGGGGATGTCGCGCCCGAAGCGGCCTACCACGAGGCCGTCGATGGAGGCCTCGCCCGCGAGCAGCGCCCGCTCCAGGCGGGCCGCGACGGGGTCGTTGACCGAGGCGATCAGCACTCGCGACGCTCCCTCGTCGCGCGCGGCCTCGCCGACGGCGGCCACAACGGAGTCGAGGTCGGCGCTGGCGACCACTCGCGAGGGCTGGAGCTCGCCGGAGCCCGCTGTCCGTACCCCAAGCAGTCCGCTTGCACCGGCAGGGACGTGCGCACCGGCCAGGCGCGTGCGGGTGTTGCCGACGCTGACGAGGACAATGTTCGAGCCGTCGTCGTGCATGGGGGGAGTTTACGCGCCAGGCGGTCGGTCCCGGAGGACGTGCGGCACGCCCGTGACGGACGAGGAATGACCGGCGGGTGTGGCTCGCGCTGGCGAAGGGCCCGGTGAAGGGACCCCTTGAACCTCGCTACAGTGGATGACAGGAGTTCCGGATGGCTCGTTGCCGGGTGGACAAGACGATCGAGCGGGTGGAGGTGGGCGGGTTCGCGTTCCCGCTGGGAGCGTACCCGATCGAGCCTATGCAGCCGCGTGAGGGGTACACGCTCGCGTTCGAGGCCGCGGACGGGAGCGGCGAGAACGGCGAGTGGGAGGAATGGCCGGACCGGTACGTGTTCGATGTCCTGATCACGGCGACGCGGGTGGAGGCGCTGTGCCGTGCGCTGTTCGCGATGTTGCCCGGGCGGGTGTACCCGATCCTGGACGTGCTGGGGCACGACGAGTACCGGGAGGTGGACCCGTATGTGTCCTACGACCTGGTGGGGCAGGAGCGGGTGCAGGACTCCCTCCGCCGGTACCGCGCGTACTTCTTCGAGGACGGGCTGATCGGCTTCGGGGCCATGAGCGAGGAACCGTTCGCGTACGTGTTCGTGGATGAGCACAAGATCGTGACGGTGCGGGTGGAGACCGAGCTCAGGGAGAAGGTCGAGAAGATCCTCTCGGCGTTCGACCTGAGCGAGGTGGAGGAGATCTGCGGCGCGGATGCCGCGACGCACGAGCACCGCGGCGTCCTGGACTGCCCCGAGGACCGGCCGGACCTGCTGACGGCGGAGGAGATCGTTGAGGAGCTCCGCGACGAGTGGGGGCTGGTGCTGAACATCGACGGCGACCGGAACGTCGATGACGAGGACAACGACCTGGGGATGACGGGTTGGCGGTGCGTCGCAAGGCACGACCCGATGCCGCCGGAAGAAGCGGCCGAAGCGGAGCCCACGGGTCGGGCCACGGATCCGCCGCCCCCCGCGCCGCGCTCGAGATACATCGAGGTGCTGCTCACCGCCGACTGCCTGGGGGCCGCGGAACAACTGCTCTGGGAGTCGGTCGAATCCCTTACAGGCACCGATTCATCGCCCGAGATGCAGGACGTCGCGATCGCGATGGATAGGTTGACACCCGAGCACTTCGCCGAGGCCGTTGCCGCAACCGAAGGGAAACCGACGGGCGTGGAGCCGTCCCCGATGGACGAGGCGAAGGTCTGGGCGATCAGGTGGTTGGACTAGGGATTCCGCTGGAGCGGAGCGACTTGGATTGCAGGGAGCCGGATCTTCCCCATTCTGGCAAACCGAGTTCGAACGCTCGCCCTCTCCCGCCGTTCAGCCAGTTTGCGTTCCGACACGACCCGCTGTATCTTCACCCGCCTTCGGTGACCACGGGGTCACCGAGTGGAAATGCGCGGAACCTTGAGGCGATCACGGCGTCGGACGCTGTGAACCGGCTCGTCTTCCCCACCTTGGCCCCGAGCGGCGCCGGATCGTCGGCCCGGCCTCGCTCGGCTTCAGCCATTCGTACAAGGGGAACGGAGCTTGGGTGGGCGAGGAACCGTGCCGAGTGAAACTGCGAAGGTGAATCGGCCACGGGTCGCCACCAACGCGCGGCAAGACGTACCGGCCCCCTGGCAGCCCCACACCCGGCCCCCGTCCAAGGGCGAGATTCACGGAGATCGGTCATGCCCACCCAGCGGAACTGTGGAACCACGCGTCTGGCCGTTGCAGCGGCCCTCGCCCTTGTCCCTGTCATGGTGTCGCCGGGCGCGCTGGCGCAATCGGCCGGAACAGCGGAGGGAGTTTCCGGGACAGCCGAGGGCGCGGGGGGGCTGATCCAGCCGACGGGCCCCGTCGCGGCGACCGTGGCCCGCGCCCGGGGGTTGTACGTCGCGGGCCGGCTTGTCGAGGCCAAATCCGTGCTGGCCGATCTGCTGAAATCCCCCGACCTTCAGAGTGCGGACCCGAAGGACAAGGGCGACGCGCTTTCGCTGCTGAAGTCCATTGATCAGCGGTTGCAGACGGCGGACCGGTTCGACGTCAGCCTCCAGAAGGCCCAGCTGGCCCTTCAGAACGGGGATATCCGGCAGGCCGAGCGGCATGTGCAGGCGGTGCTCGCGCAGAGGGGCGTCAGCCCGGCACAGCGCGCCACCGCCCAAGCTCTGCAGACAAGTATCCAGCAGCGCAAGGACGACCTCGGACCCCTGGTCAAGACCAGCCTGGAGCAGGCGGTGGCCGAGTTCGAGGCGGGCCGGTACGGTGCCGCCAAGGCGTCACTGGTGACGGTCTCCCGATCCGGCGTCGAGCTGACGCCGGACGAAACACGGACGATGGAGCGGTACCAGCTTCGCATCGACGACCTCGAGCGGGCACAGGGACGCCCCTTCGAAGCGGAGGCCGGGCTCGCGATGGTGCAGCCGGGCACGGTCCGGCGTACCGATGAGCCGGCTCCCAAGCCCGCCCAGCCGGCCGAGCAGCCCAAGCCGGGCGCGCAGCCGCCGACGGCGCCGGCCCCGGCGGCCGGCCAGCCGAGCCAGGACGATGTGATCCAGGCGGCCATGCGCGCGGAGGCGCAGCGGCTGTACACGCAGGCGGACGAGGACTTCCGCGAGACGCGGTTCAACTCGGCGATCGAGAAGTACACGCTGCTGCTGGGGGCCTACAGGCAGTACCTGTCGGCGGAGCAGGCCACGCAGGCGCAGTCGCAGCTGGCCGAGGCGAAGGTGCGGATGAACCAGCCGGCGCTGAGGGAAGGCGAGATCAAGAACCAGCAGCTGGTCCGGCAGCGGGCGAAGGCGGAGTACGACAACCAGATGGAGCAGGCCCAGGCAGCGCTGGCGGCGGGCGACACCGGGCGGGCCCGCGACCTTTCGGCGCGGGCAAGGCTCACGATCAGCTCCGCGCGGAACGTGTTCAACGAGCAGGAGAACACCGACTTCGTCGCCAAGATCGAGGACCTGAACCGAAACATTGAGAAGAAGGAAAGAGAAATCCAGCAACGAGAGACCGAGCGGATAACGCGGGACCTGGCCAGTCGGGCGACGGAGGCCGAGCGGATCCGCATGAACGAGAAGGACCGGCGGATCAACGAGAGCATCGACCGCGTCAGGGCCCTCCAGCAGGAGCAGAAGTACGCCGAGGCGCTGCAGGTGGTGGACCAGATCCTGTTCCTTGACCCGAGGAACCCCTCGGGCCTGCTCCTGCGTGACGTCCTGCAAGACATCGAGATGTACGAGGACTACTGGACGATCCAGAGGAACAAGCAGTACGGGCACGTCAAGCAGCGGCTGGACAACGAGCGGGCCACCGTGCCTCCCCTGAGCATGATGGAGTACCCCAACGACTGGCCGGCCAAGAGCTTCACTCGCGGCGAGCAGAGCGCCTTCGCGGAGAGCCCCGAGGACCGGCGCGTGCTTGCGGAGCTGGATTCGCGGAAGATCGACGTCAACTTCAACAACAACTCGTTCGCCGACGTGGTGGCGTTCGTGCAGAGCATCAGCCAGCTCAACCTGGACGTTGACTGGGACAGCCTGGGCGCGATCGGGATTCAGAAGGACGCGCCGGTGACCCTGCACCTATCGACACCCGTGGCGGTCAGGGTCGTGCTCGACCGCGTGCTGCAGAAGATCTCGACGGACCAGTTCTCCCGGGCCGGCTGGGCCGTGAACAACGGGATCCTCCTGGTCGCCTCCGAGGAATCCTTGCGGAAGAACACCACGCTGGTCCTCTACGACATCACGGACCTGTTGCTGGACATTCAGAACTACACGCAGGTCCCGGAGATCGACCTGCAGGGTCTGCTGCAACAGAGCCAGTCCGTCGGCGGCGGGCGCAGCCCGTTCAAGGATGACCAGCAGAGCGCCAAGGAGAAGGACCGCCCCACCCGCCAGGAGAAGATCGACAAGATCCGCGAGATCCTTCAGACCAACGTCGACCCGGAGGGTTGGACCGATAACGGCGGCGAGACCGGCGCCATCCAGGAGCTCAACGGCAGCCTCATCATCCGGAACACGCCGCGGAGCCACCGCGAGATTTCCGGCCTGCTGAGCAAGCTCCGCGAGATCCGGTCGATGCAGATCAACGTGGAGACGAAGTTCCTGCTGGTGAACCAGAACTGGTTCGAACAGATCGGCTTCGACGTGGACCTGGTGCTGAACGCCAACAACAACCAAGTGCGGGCGGCCCGGGCGGTCGACCCGACCTTCCAGCCGAGCGACTTCTTCAACTTCAACAGCCCGGGCCCCGGCGGATCGCGCGGCCTGCAGCGGTCGGCCTCCTCGGGCGGGCGCTCCAACAATGGAACCGCCGCGCCCACCTTCACCAGCGTCGGCGTGGTCAATCCGCGCCCGTGGTCCCCCCTCGGGGCCTTCCAGGATTCGCTCGGCCTGACCAACTCGCTGGTCGAGGGCGACTTCGCGACGGCGATCGTCGGCGCCTCGCCGGCCTTGGGGATCTCCGGCCAGTTCCTGGACGACATCCAGGTGGACTTCCTGATCCAGGCGACCCAGGCCGACAAGCGGACGGTCCAGCTCACCGCGCCGCGCCTGACCTTCACCAACGGGCAGACGGCCAACATCTTCGTCGTCACCCAGCAGGCCTTCGTCTCCGACCTCATGCCCGTGGTCGGCGACTCGGCCGTGGGCTTCGACCCCACCGTCGCCGTCGCCTCCGAGGGCGTCACGATGCTGTGCGAGGGCGTGATCTCCTCCGACCGGCGGTACGTGACGCTCAACATCGACGCAGGCGTGGGACGCATCGACGGGTTCGCCCAGCAGCCGGTCACGGCGGTGGCGGGCGGCCAGCTCGTCAACTCGGCCGACACCCAGTCGTTCATCCAGCTCCCGACGATCACGGTCACCCGCGTCCGTACCACCGTCACGGTTCCGGACGAGGGGACCGTCCTGCTGGGCGGCCAGCGGCTCATTACCGAGCTAGAGATCGAGACCGGCGTCCCCGTGCTGTCCAAGATCCCCATCATCAACCGTTTCTTCACGAACCGGATCGAGAGCAAGGAGGAGCAGACCCTGCTCATCCTGGTCAAGCCGACGGTACTGATCCAGGCCGAGCAGGAGGAGAAGTCCTTCCCGGGCCTGCAGGACCAGCTCCAGACCGGGCTCCGCTGAAGTCCCGCGGGGTTCCTCGCGTCAACCACACGGGCCTCCCGCCGGGGGGCCCTGTTTGTTCCCGCCCCGGGCTCACGCTCGCCGGTCAGGCCGGTATAGTGTTGGCGTTCTCCGTGGCCCCAGAAGGAGCGTTGTCGATGCCCACCAGCGGTTCCCGCCTGCGTGTCAAGCGTGAGGGCGACATCACCCAGGTCGAGTTCGTCGATCGGAACATCCTCGACGAGGCGAACATCCAGCAGATCGGGGATGAGATCTCCGACATTATCGAGGCGGATGCGGGCCCGAAGCTCCTGATCAGCTTCTCCAATGTCGACCATCTCTCCTCGGCCGCCCTGGGCACGCTGATTACGATCAACAACAAGGTCAAGAACAAAGGGGGCAAGCTCCGGCTTGCCAATATCGACCCGCAGATCTACGAGGTCTTCAAGATCACCAAGCTGGACAAGCTCTTCCAGATCCACGACAGCACCGAACGCGCCATGGCGAGCTTCCGTTGAGCCGCCCGGCGCTCGCCGCCGGCGGCCCGCCCGCCGGCACATATGGACCCGGGCGGTGACGACCCCGCCCCACGGGGGGACGATGCTCCAACATGCCCGTGCGCACGATGCACAGCCCCGATCCTCCACAGCTGGATGCCGCGACGTTGCTCATCCCCAACCGCCGGGACGAGATCGACCGCGCCCAGGCCCGCCTGCTGTCGGCGCTCGAGCGGCACGGCTACAACGATTCGGCCCGCTTCGCCGTCCGGCTGGCGCTCGAGGAGGCGCTCAGCAACGCATTCAACCACGGCCACAAGAACCTCCCCGACCATGTTCCCGTGCGCCTGGAGTTCAGCGTCGGGTGCGGCGAGGTGTCCCTCTCTATCGAGGACCAGGGTCCGGGCTTCCAGCCCGAAAAGGTCCCAGACCCGACGCTGGACGAGAACCTGGAGCTCCCCACGGGCCGGGGGCTGCTCTTGATCCGGGCGTACATGACCAGGGTGGAGTTCTCGCCTCGCGGCAACGCGGTCCGCATGGTCTACCAGCCGCCGGGGCAGGTGGTCTGAGCGTTGGTTTCCTTGCGGAGAACGTCGCCCCCAAGACGGCGGAATGGTCCGATTTGTCATCCAGGCTATAATGGAATGATTCTAATAATCAATACGTCTTTGTCCGTTGATGCAGTTCGGTACAGTTGATCACCCGTCGGCTGAGAAGGCGAGGCACCATGGCACTGAAGTTCCCCATCTACTTCGATCACGCCGCGACCACGCCGTGCGACCCTCGGGTCGTCGAGACAATGCTGCCGTATTTCACGCAGAAGTTCGGCAACACCGGCAGCCGCAACCACTCCTTCGGCTGGGAAGCCGAGGCGGGCGTGGACTTGGCACGCGAGCAGGTGGCCGCCCTGATCGGCGCCAACGAGAAGGAGATCATCTTCACCTCCGGCTCGACGGAGTCCAACAACCTGGCGATCAAGGGTGCCGCGTACATGTACGAGAAGGCCCCGGCCGGCTCGGCGCCGGGGACGCGCGGGCACATCATCTCGGCGATGCACGAGCACAAGGCGGTGCTCGACCCGTGCAAGCGCCTGCAGAAGGAGGGGTTCGAGGTCACGTTCCTGGAGCCGCCGCGCGACGGCGTGATCACGGCCGACATGGTCCGCGGGGCGATCCGGCCCGACACGATCCTCGTGACGATCATGTGGGCCAACAACGAGATCGGGACGATCAACGAGGTGCCGCAGATCGGCGCGCTGTGCCACGAAAGGGAGATCATCTTCCACACCGACGCGACGCAGTGGGCGGGAAAGATGCCGGTGGACGTGGAGCGGGACAGCATCGACCTGCTGTCGTTGTCAGGGCACAAGATCTACGGCCCCAAGGGGGCGGGTGCGCTGTACATCCGCCGGCGCAAGCCGCGGGTGCGCCTGGTGTCGCTGCAGGACGGCGGCGGGCAGGAGCGTGGCTACCGCTCGGGGACGCTGAACACCACGGGGATCGTGGGGCTGGGCAAGGCGTGCGAGATCGCGCGGCAGGAGATGGACCGCGACGCGGACCGGCTCTTCCGCCTCCGGAGGAAGCTGGAGGAGACGATCACCGGCCAGCTCGACAGCACGGCGATCAACGGCCACCGCGACCGCCGGCTGCCGCACATCACGAACATCTCCTTCGGCTTCGTCGAGGGGGAGTCGCTGATGATGGCCTGCAAGGAGATCGCCTGCTCGTCCGGGTCGGCGTGCACCTCGGCCTCGCTGGAGCCGAGCTACGTGCTCAAGTCGCTGGGCGTGGGGGACGACCTGGCGCACTCGTCGCTGCGGCTGTCCCTGGGCAAATGGACGAGCGAAGAAGAGGTGGACTACGCGGCGGGGGCGATCGTCAAGGCGGTGCGGAAGCTGCGGGAGTTGAGCCCGCTGTACGACATGCACAAGGAAGGCATCGATCTGAGCAAGGTGGAGTGGGCCCACCACTAGAGTCGCTTGGAGATTTCGACCGTTTACGACCTGGAGATTCCGGATGGCATACGGCCAGAAAATCATCGACCACTACGAGCACCCGCGCAACGTCGGCAACTTCGGCACGCAGGCCGAGGTCAAGACCCGCGCGGACATCGGCGTGGGACTTGTCGGCGCGCCCGAATGCGGCGACGTCATGCAGCTGCAGATCAAGGTCAACCAGGAGACGGGCATCATCGAAGACGCCCGGTTCAAGTGCTTCGGATGCGGCTCGGCGATCGCTTCGAGCTCCCTCGCCACCGAGTGGCTCAAGGGCAGGTCCGTCGACGAGGGCCTGGCCATCAAGAACACGCAGATCGTTGAGGAGCTCAGCCTCCCGCCGGTGAAGATCCACTGCTCGGTGCTCGCCGAGGACGCAATCCGGGCGGCGATCGCCGATTACAAGCAGAAGAACGGCGTCCCCGATCAGGCCGGCGCCCCGGCCCGGACCCACTGAACGCACGGCGACGCGCGGGCGTATAGTCGAGCACAGGGGCGGCAGGGAAACGCCGCCCCGTAACGGTTGAGGAGCTTGACGGATGATTACTCTCAGCGAGACCGCCGCCCGCGAGATCAGGACCATCGCCGAACAACAAGAGCTGGACTTGGCGAAGGTGCGCCTGCGGGTTGGCATCAAGGGCGGGGGCTGCTCGGGGTTCTCCTACCTGCTGGACCTGACGGAGACGCAGAAGGAGACCGACGAGGCCTTCGAGCAGCACGGCATTACTGTCGTCTGCGATCCCAAGAGCCTGCTCTACCTGGGCGGCACCACGATCGATTTCCGCGACGAGCTCGCCGGTCGGGGATTCGTCTTTCAGAACCCGAACGCAACCACAACGTGCGGCTGCGGATCCAGCTTCGCTGTCTGATCTAGGTGGGTGTCCGATCCAAAGCGACAGTGATCCCTCGTCCTCGTATCCGGGGTGGGGCGGCATCATTTGGGCAGTCAACACTTGCCTCTACAGGCCCGACCCTGTTAAGCTGAGGGATCTGGCGGAGACGGCCGGAACGACGCAATGCAGGTGCCCGTCACCAAGGATCGCGCTGGTCTTGTCCTGACGGATACCGGGGCGACCAAAAAGAGGGGCAGGCTCCGTGTGGCCTAGGGAAGGGCGAGCATGAGTCAAGCATCGTCGCCGATGGAAACCTCGCAAGGGTACGCACCGCCGAGCGTTACACAGTTCAGTGTTTTCCTTGACAACCGTGTCGGGAAGCTGCACGAGCTCCTGCGCGCCTTCGACCACGCGACGGTGCAGATCTGCGCGTTCAGCGTGCACGACGCCAGCGACTACGCGGTGGTGCGCCTGATCACAAGCAACGCCGCCGAGACCCGCCTGCTGCTCACCAAGCACCAGCTCGCGTTCACCGAGACCAGCCTGCTGATCGTGGAACTGGGAAAGGGGCACACGCTCGAGCGGCTCTGCCTGTACCTCCTGGGTGCGGAGCTGAACATCCGGTTCGCCTACCCGTTGATGCTGCGCCCCAACGGAACGCCCACGATCGCGATCTCGATCGACGACCCGACCCTGGCCGGCCAGATTCTCCGCCGCAAGGAGTTCCGCCTCTTCGGCGAGGACGACCTGCCTCGCGCGAGCGGCTGAGTCGCCCGGCGTCCGACCGCAAGCCCACTTGTTCATTCCCGTGCCGAGACGGTGACGTAGCCGGTCTGGTTTGTGCGCGGCCGGTAGATATCGAGCCGGACGCGATCGCGCTTCACAGCCTGGACGGCGCTGTCGAACTCCTCGGCGGTTCCGACGGCGTTGCCTTGGACGCGGAGGATCACGTCGTCGATCAGCAGGCCGGCCTCCGCCGCGGGGCCGAGCTGGTCCAACGAGTTGATGATGACGGCCTCGGTGTTGAGCTGCGGGATCGCCTTGGGCGGAAGCGTCTGGACGGTGAGCCCGAAGCGCGGAAGGCCCTTGCCGCCGGGGAGCATCGACCGACCCTCGGTCGTGTCGACCAGCGTCGTCGAGAGCGCAAGCGGCTTGCCGTCTCGCAGGACGTCGATGCTCGCGTCGGTTCCGGGGGGCGTGAACGCGATCAGGTTCTTCAGGTGGTTGACGGTATCGGTGGGGTGCCCGTTGAACTTCACGATCACATCGCCCTTCTGAAACCCGGCGCGGCTCGCCGGACCTCCGGGGACGACGTTCTCGACGATCACGCCCGCACGCCCCGCCCCGCTGTTTCCGCCCACCGCGCCGCCGTCGCCGCTGCGCCACTGGCTCATGGTGATCCCCAGCCACCCGCGCTCGACGCGCCCCTTGTTGATGATCATGTCCATCACCGGCCGGGCGATGCCGGTGGGGATGGAGAAACCGATGCCGACCGAGCCGCCCGAGCGGGAAGCGATCTGACTGTTGATACCGACGACCTGACCATCAAGGTTGACCAGCGGCCCGCCGGAGTTGCCGGGGTTGATGGCGGCGTCGGTCTGGACGAAGTCCTCGAATCGCTCGTCCCGCCCCAGACCGGTATCGGAGGCGTTGCCGGGCCGGAGGCCGGTCCGCCCCTTGGCGGAGATGATCCCCGCCGTCACGGTGTTGTCGAACTCGCCGAACGGGCTGCCGACCGCCAGGACCCACTCACCGACGTCCAGCTTGTCTGAATCGCCGAACCTGGCGGGGGTCAGGTTGGCCGCGTCGATCTTCACGACGCCCAGGTCGGTCGCCGGGTCGGCGCCCACCACGCGCCCGTCGAGCTCCCGCCCATCCATGAGCTTCACCTGTACACGCTCGGCGCCGTCGATCACGTGGTTGTTGGTGAGCACGTAGCCGTCGCCCGTGACGATCACACCCGAGCCCATGCCCGTCGGCGCCAGCTGCGTCTCGGCGGGCTCGAAGAAGCTCCGTCGCACCGCCACCCGGCTGAGCTGCGTGATGTGCACCACCGACGGCTCGATCGTCTCCGCGGCGTGGTTGAAGGCCTTGGAGAGCGAACGGGCGACCCGGATCGATTCCTCGATGCTCGGTTCACGCGGCTGCACCGCCGCCTCGCCCGCAGAGGGCGCATCAGGCGGCGCCGCCAGGGCCAGCGGCCCCGCAAGTGCCACAACCAGGGCGCATCCCGTTCGACGAAGTCCTCGATTTTCGACAATGCTCATGGACAAAGTTCTCCGGACAAAGGCGATTGTTTTCGGCATTTCAGCGGTCGGCCCGCAGGAATCGTTCGACCTTGCGGTTCAGGAACCATGCGTGGTGCTCGAGATGGTGCGTCGTCCCCTCCACCAGCGTTCGGACCGTCTTGGGCCCTCGCTCGGGATGCAACCCGGGCCGGCCCCACTGCTGGGGCGAGAGAGTGTCCAGCCAGCCCGCGGTCCATTTCCTCAACGTGTGGACCACGGCGATGAAGGCGCCAATCGGATGCCGCGCCCCGGTACCGGGAATGCCGTAGATGCCGGCATCGACGAACGCATTCTCGTCCCAGAGGGCAAACACCGGGTTGTCCTCCCCGAGGATCCGCCGGATGCGGTGGATGTAGACGAGCTCGGCGTCTGCCAGGTGCCCGAGCAGCACCCGAGCCGGCCACCGGCCCACACCCACTTCGGGGAGGAAAGCCGTGTCCAGTTGGGTATCGCTGAGGTCCAGGACCCGCCGGTCGAAGTTCTCCACCCCCACGGAGAACCGCCGGGTCAGTTCGTTATCGGAGAGGCCCACCAGGGCGTGGGCGTCGGGTTGCGGGGCCCCGGCCGCGGCAACCGGGCCGAGCACCGGGGAAGCGGGCGTTGGCATCTGGAACCTCCGGTCGGCGAAAAAAGTCGCGGACACGCGTCTTGAGCGAACGAACTTCTCCGCGCCGTGCGTTGTATGTACTGAAGGGTATCGCTGGTAGTTCGGTGAGCCACGGTCGCTCCGGAGAACTCGCGAGAGAGGGGACGCGGGCGCGGGATCCGGAAACCGGGGCGCACATACGGAATCTCCTTCTCCTCACGGCCCCTTGTCCCTCGCGGACATGGGGCCGTTTCATGCGCCCCCCTCCCACCCCTGCCCACCGGCCGGTTCGCCTTCTCGCTACGCTTGGCGCATGCCCGAGCCCCGCCCCGTCCCCATCGAACCGGCCGATGCCGGCGCACGACGCCTGGCTCTCCGCGTGGTCACGCTGCCAAGGGACACCAACCAGTACGGCACGATCTTCGGCGGCGTGATCCTGAGCTACATCGACCAGGCGGGCTTCGTCGAATCCCGGCGCCACGGTGTGCACCGGTGGGTCACCGTCGCGATCGACCGTGTGGAGTTCAAGAAACCGGTTCACCTGGGCGACGTCGTGTGCTTCTACGCAACGACGCTCCGGACCGGCACATCCAGCGTGACCGTCCGCGTCGAGGTCGAGGCCGAGCGCTACCTCACCGGCCAGACGGTCCCGGTGACCGGGGCTGTGTTGACGCTGGTCTCCGTCGACGCCGCGGGAAAGCCGATCCCGTTCAGTTCCCCGCCAACCGCCTCGGCCACGACCGTCCTTCCGCCTGATTGAGCGAATTCTCCGGCGTTCCGACGGCGTGTGCGCGCCGCAGCCGCTACCGTATGACCATGACCGAATCCGCGTTCGTCAGGCTCGAGCCGTCGGAGTGGGGCGTCGTCGCGGACGTGGTCTGCGAGAGGGTGGGCGGGCGAGAGGCGCCGATCGTGCAGCAGGAGTTGCTGGCGGCGGCCGAAGGGAACCGCTGGCGGATCGTCGTGGACCTGTCGCTGGTGACGCTCCTGAGCTCGATGGGGCTGGGCGGGCTGGTGACGCTGAACCGCCGGTGCCGGGAGCGGAGCGGGGCGATGGCGGTATGTGGACTGGGGACGGAACTGCTGGCGCTGCTGAAGCTGACGCACCTTGACCGGGTGCTCACCGTCGCGCCGGACCGGGCGGGGGCGATCAAGGCCATCACGTGAGCAGCGCGACGGACCATCGAGGCGCGGGGCGTCCGGCCGGGCTGGCGATCATGCTTTCGGGCTCGGGCCGGACGCTCGTGAACCTGGCCGAGCGGATCCGGGGCGGCGGGCTCGCGGCGAAGATCGAGCTGGTGATCGCCTCGCGCGAATGCCTCGGGGTCGAACGGTCCCGCGCGCTGGGGTTGCCGACGACCGTTCTCCCCGGCGATATCCCGGCGGGAACGCTCGAGCAACTCTGCCGCGATCACGGCGTGGCGTGGGTGGCGCTGGCGGGGTATCTTCGGCTGGTGAACATCCCGCGGGCGCTGCTGGGGCGCGTCGTGAACATCCACCCCGCGCTGTTGCCGTCCTTCGGCGGGCCGGGTTTGTACGGGCACAGGGTGCACGAGGCGGTGCTGGCCGCGGGGTGCAAGGTCTCGGGATGCACGGTCCACCTGTGCGACGAGGTGTACGACCGGGGGCCGATCGTGCTGCAGAAGACCTGCCCGGTGCTCGAGGATGACGATGCGGACTCGCTGGCGGCGCGGGTGTTCGAGCTTGAGAAGGCGGCGTATCCCGAAGCCCTGGAACTGCTGATCTCGGGCCGGGTCAATGTGGAAGGGGGACGGGCGAGGATCCTCCCGGCCCAGACGGCCGAACCGCGGCGGCCCGCGGCGCGCCCGCACAGCCAGGCGGCGGAGTGAGAATCGCGATGGGCTCTACCAGGCTCCCAACCCGCATTTCCGCGCAATGGTTCGCCGCATTCGCTGTCGGTGCGATGGCCTGGGCCGGCGCGACCACGGCGGCGCAGCCCGACCCGGGGAACCAGCCGCCGGAGCAGCGGGGCGCACCGCGGCACGACGCCTCAGAATCGGAGAAGGACGCGCTCGTCAAGCAGTCCGAGGAGGCGTTCGACAAGGGCGACTACGCCGCGGCGGAGCGGATCCTTCGGCGTCTGATCGAGGTCGACGCCGACAACTTCGTGCCCTGGTACAACCTGGCCTGCGCGCTGTGCCTGCAGGGGCGGACCAAGGAAGCGGGGCCGATGCTCGAGAAGGCGATCGAGCTGGGCTTCACCGACCTGCGCCAGCTTCAGACCGACCCGAACCTGGCCAGCCTGCGCCGCACGGACAACTACAAGAAGCTGGTGGCGAACTGGGGCGAGATCCTCGGCGCCAATATCGAGACGCACCTGGAGCGCATCAAGAAGCTCTACGGCCCGCGCTACACCTACGAGAAGGACGAGAAGCTCCGCCTGGCGTACGCATCGGCGTTCAGCGCCGAGTCGTTCGCGCAGGCGAAGACGGAGATCGCCCGCCTGGCGGCGTGGTGGGACAACTGCGTGGCGCCGCGGCGGGAGGCCGCTCCCCAGCCTCCCGACGGCACGCCCGCTTCCCCAGCTCCGCCCCCCGCCACGTGGGTGCTTGTCGTGCTGCCGACGCAGGCCGACTACGCCCAGTGGGCGATCCCCCGCTACGGCGAGGCGTGGATCCGCATCCCCGGCACCTATTCGCACGACGAAAAGACGCTGCGGGCCATGGACCTGGGCTCGACCATGCGCCACGAGTTCTGGCACGTGCTGCACTGGCGGCACATGGACGCCCTCGGGCAGCGCCACCAGATCTGGGTCATGGAGGGGCTCTGCAGCCTGGTCGAGGATGTCGACACCGGCAAGGGAGACGAGTTCCGGCCGATCAACTCGTGGCGGACGAACATGGCCGGGCGCCTGGCCCGGGCGGGGAAGCTCACGCCGTGGGAGCAGCTCTTCAAGCTCGACCAGAAGAAGTTCATCGGCCCCAAGCCCCTGTCGTACTACGCCCAGGCGCGGGCGGTCTTCCAGTTCCTCTTCGAGCAGGGGAAGCTGCGCGACTGGTACGGGGCGTACATCGCCCACTTCGACGAGGATAACACCGGCACCAAGGCGATGGAGGTCGTCTTCCGCAAGCCCGTGAAGGAGATCGAGAAGGACTACCGCGCGTGGCTCCGGGCCGTGCCGGAGGTGGCCGAGTCATTCCGGCCGGGGAGCGCGGTCTTCCCGTTTGACGTGGACAACGGCGGGGGCGACGGCGTGATTGTCACGTCGATCATCTCGGGCACGAAGGCCAGGGCCGGAGGGCTGCGCGCCCGCGATGTCATCACGGCCATCAACGGCCAGCCGGTCCGGGAACTCTTTGAGCTGGTTCGGGTTCTGGGCGAGATGCGCCCCGGTATGGAGGTCGAGGTGGCCTACCGGCGCGGCAAGACGACCGGGACCGCCAAGGTGACGCTCGTCGAGGCTGAATAGCCGACGGGGTCGATCGCCTCAAGCCGTAACATGGGGCGCCGTCGTCCGTACAAGGCATGGTCAGCACCATCCCTTGCGGAGCACCAAGATGAGAATCGCCCGACTCACGCTCGCCGCCGGTTTCGCCTCCTCGATGGCTGTCGCCGTTCTGGTCTCCGTCGCCGCGGCGGGGCCGCTGGACAAGTCGGTCGTCGCGGCCGACGCCCAGTGGGTCGTACATTTCGACGCCGAGGCGGCGCGGAACTCCACCATCGGCCGCTACGTGCTGGAGAACCCCGGGCGGTTCCACTTTGCCGCCCACATGGCCGAGGCCCGCCTCGAGCTGGGCTTCGATCCGATCACGGAGTTCAAGGACACGACGGCGTACGGAGTGGCGCCGGGAAACGACGGGACCGTGATCGTGGTCAGCTCGACCGGCGCGATCGACGGGCTGATCAAGAGGCTCAAGGAGAACGCCGCAGCGGGCAAGGACGACCACGGCCCCAAGGAGTTCCACGAACTGAAGCTCGGCGACTCCAACATCTACTCCTGGCGCGAGCATGGTTCGACGTCGTTCGCCTACGTCGCGACGCCGCCGCGCGGCAAGGCCGACGACCGCATCGTGCTCATCTCCAACAGTCAGGCCTCCCTTCAGACGGCCATCAACGTGCTGGGCGGCACGGCGCGGAGCCTGGCCTCGGCCGAGCAGGGAGGCGGGGAGGGCGTGCTGAAACTCGCGCCCAGGCCGGGCTCGATCCTCTACGGGGCGGCGACGGGCGTCTCGTCGTGGATCGCCGACGCGGCCGCCAGCGAGGTCCTCCAGAAGGCCGACTCCTTGACGGTGGACATGGGCGAATCCGGGGGCAAGCTATACGCGGACGTGGACCTGGCGGCCAAGACCGACGAGGATGCGACCAATATCGCCAAGGTGCTCCAGGGCGTTCTGGCGATGGGACAGATCGTTGCGCCCAAGAAGCCCGAGTTCGCCCGCGCGGCGGAGCTGGCCTCCGCCGTCAGGTTCGGTTCCGACGGGAAGAAGATCACCATTCGGTTCAGCTACGAGTCCGCGAGGATGCTGGACTTCGTGAAGGAAGCCGCGGACGCGAGCGACAAGAAGCACTCGCCCGATCCTATCAAGAGGAATGACGAGCACGAGAAGCCGAAGAAGTGATCGTCGCAGCATCTCAGGAGACCCGAGCGCCGACGCGCACACCGCACGATGAGCCAGACACAGGGCCAGTTCCAGACCCGCACGCCGGAAGACCTTGCCTGCGACGCACAGGCAGGGTCGATGCCCTGCTTCGTCGAGCTGGTGACCCTCTTCGAGGCCAGGGTGTTCAGCTTCGTGCTGCGCCGCGTCGGCTCAGCGACCGACGCCGAGGATCTGACCCAGGAGACCTTCGTCCGGGCGTTCAGGAACCTCGGCCGGTACCGGCGTCAGTGGCGGTTCTCGACATGGCTGTTCACGATCGCGACACGCCTGGCGACGGACCACCTGCGCCGAACGGCGCGAGAGAAGGTCGCCCGGGCCGCGCACCGGCACGAGCCGTCGGTTGGCGCCCCGGGACGCGATCCGACGATGGCCGTCGTGGACAAGGAGCACGGCCAGGTGCTGTGGACGCTGGCCGGGCAGGTGCTCAGCGCCGACCAGCAGGCGGCCCTGTGGCTGCGTTACGCGGAGGACCTGGGTGTCAAGGACATCGCGGCCGTGCTGGGCAAGAGCCGCGTCGCCGTGCGTGTGATGCTCACCAGGGCCCGCGCAACGCTCGCCCAGCAC
The DNA here is from genome assembly GCA_041485385.1 of Phycisphaerae bacterium. GTDB lineage: Bacteria > Planctomycetota > Phycisphaerae > Phycisphaerales > UBA1924 > JBGPJM01. Next base: position 19,876 of record JBGPJM010000054.1, read on the forward strand.
GCGATGCCCCCTGCGGACAAGCCGTCCGTCACTCCGAGCGATGAACAAATGGGTGCGGAGCCGCATACCGCGCCGGTCGTCGCCCGCCGCTCAACGCGGACGGCCCAGATGGTGGGAGGAACCTGAAATGCGAAAGTTGCTGACCGAATGGATCCTCTCGCGTTGGATTGATGATGGGCGCCCGCTCCCTCGCCGGTTCGCCGGACGCGGGCTCGATACGACGAGCCTGCGCCACCAGGCGGGCAGGCTGGCCGAGGTCGACCGCGCACTCTCGAGCGCCGCGCGCGTACAGGCCGACCAGCCATCACCGTTCCTCCGAGGTCGGATCCTCGCCTCACTGGACACCCGCTCCGAGGCGCACCGGCCGCCGCTCCAGCGGACCTGGGCCCACGTGGTGCTCTCCGTCGCGTGCGTGGGACTGCTGGTGGGCGGGGTCGTGCTGCTCAAGATCGAGTCGCCGCCTCCGCTCGGACCGACCCCGGGCAACAGCAGCGGCGCGCCGCTGACCCTGCCCCGGGCCTGGTTGGTCGACGACCTCCGCCGGTTCCAGGACCAGATCGTGCGCCGGTCGGTGGATGAGCGGCTGCGCCAGGAGGCGCAGAACCTCGTGACCGACTCGCAACGCGCGGCCAACGTCGTCCTAGCGCGGTTCCCCTTCAGCGCCGGCGACTCGCGGTAGCGCCGTCGTCCGTCGCGACGGACCCGCGATTGTCCCCGCAGGCCCGGCCCCCCAACGATCGTCAATGCCTGTCGAGACCCTCCGCATCGCGGCGATCGTTTACGGGATCGCCAGCGCCATCACGTTCGTCGTCTACGGGCTCGACAAGCTCCTGGCGGTGCGCTACGGCGGGGGCGAAGGCGGCCGGCGGGGGTTCCGGGTCGCCGAGCAGACCCTCCATCTGTTCGAGCTGCTGGGCGGCTGGCCCGGGGCTCTTGTGGCACAGCAGGTCCTCCGGCACAAGCGCGCCAAGCGCAGCTTCATGATCTGCTTCTGGTCGATCGTCGCCGCCCACGGCGTCGGCTGGGTGATCGCGGCCATCGTCTGGCTGAGGTGATCATGCCCGGCTCGGTCTCCGTAACTACTCGCGGGGGACGCCTCTGGTCGCGTCGGTGTTCCAGCGCCCGTCGACCTGGTCGTTGCCCTTCCAGGCGTTCTCGTCCAGCGCGTCGGCCGCCGTGTCCACGATGTCGGCCTTGCGCTTCACCCGAGCCAGGCGGCCGCCCAGGAGGGCGCTGACGCCCAGCATCAGCACGCCGGCGCCGCCGAAGATCGAGAGCGCGTACGGCATGCGCCTGTCGCTGATGGGCTCCGGGACCGGCTTGGCCACCTGGGAGATGATCGTGGGCAGGCCGTCCGGGCGGGTGCCGCGGGCGCCGTTGGCGGTGGCCACGAGGGCGTTGATGTAGGTGTCCAGCACGACGGCGGTGTGCTCGGCCCCCTTGTCCCGCAGCTCGATGATGAGCTTGCCCGGGGCGGTGTTCTGCACGTACAGGTCCTTGAGGATCTTCTCGCGGAGCTGCGGGGCCTTGGCGAACTCGAGGATGCCGCGCCGCTCCATGCGTTCCGCGGCCGTCTCCATCAGCTGCGGATCCTCCAGCAGCTGCTCGTGGTACTCCTGCCAGCCCTTGAGCTCCTCGGGGCTGAGCTTGCGCCCGCGCGGGTCGACCTCGACGGTGGCCCGGGCGGCGTAGGTGGCCGGGGCGAACTTCCCGGCGACGGCCCAGCTGGCCACGCCCAGCACGGCGAGCGAGACGATGCCGTAGAAGACGATCACCGTGGCGGCGGTACGGGCCTTGAACGAGGCGGCCCGCTGCTCGCGGCGCTGGATCTCGACCAGGGCGGTGGCCAGACGCCCGCGCTGGGCCATGATCGCGTCGCACTCGGCGTGCCGCGTGCCCAGGGCGTTCTGTGCCTGGATGATCTTGCGTCCCTGGGTCTGGAGGAGCTGCCGGTACCGCTTCAGGCGGGCCCGGCGCCGGACGGTGTATGCCGAGCCGGGCTCCGCCCGGTTCTTGGGCGATGCCAGCTCCTCCTCCAGGAAGTGGATCCTCGCCTGCGCCTCGTCGAGCTTCTCGGTGACCGCGCGGACGGCCTTGCTGTTCTTCTCGACCTGCTTGGGCGACGGCGAGCCGGTGAGGGCCTCCTTCGCCTGCTTCAACTCCGCCGCCTGCCGCTCGACCTCCTTGCGCAGGCGCTCGCACTCGGCCTTCTGCGACGCCGCCGCCTCGCTCGCGCTGGCGAGCTGCGCGTACACGTCGGCCACGCTCTGCTCCGAGCCCTCGCGGCTGGACGAGGCGCTCCGCTCCGTCTCCTCCAGGCGCTTCAGCGCGTCGCTCACCTGCTGCTCGGCCTTGGCCGCCAGCTCCTGCGCGACGGCGGCCTCCTCGAGCGAACGGGAGGCGTTCCGATTGGCCTCGGAGGCGCGGCGCTCGGCGATCTGGGCGCGTTCGGTCGCGGCGACCGCGTCCGCGGCGCATTTCGTTCCCTTTTCCTCCGCCTCCTTCAGCGCCCGCTGGAGCCCCTGCCATTGCGTCTTGAGTTCCTCCCGCTCCCGGGCCGTCTGCTGGCGCTCGCGCTGCAGGTCGTCTCGCTCCTCGGTCAGCCGGCCCCGCTGCTGCGTCATCTCCTCCAGGCGCGCCTCGAGGTCGGCGCGCCGGTAGTCCAGTTGTTCGGCCCGCTCGGCCAGCTCGGTCTCGCGCCGGGCGGCCTCCATCTGCATCTGCTTCAGACCCGTGAAGCTCGCCTCGATCTCGGTGAAGGCGTTGAGGATCTGGTCGCGCCCGCCGGCCTTGGCGCCGGGCGCCGTCGCCTCGGGCGCGCCCGGCTCGCCCTTTGGCCTGCGATTGTCGGCGGATTCGCGCTTCATAAGCTGCTCTCTCTTGCGACGCCGAGGGCCCGGGGGCCGCGCCGGCCGGATACGGACAGGCCGTGCGGGCACGGCGGACAACCGGACCGAGGTCTTGACCCCGCGTCGCATCTCCTGTATCGGTCGCCGGCGCGGGCCGCTCAACCGGCCCTAGAACCATCCGGTGTTCGGGGCGGAATCTGCCGGGGTCGTGCGGCGACGGGCGTGCCGAGGGCCCTGCCGGCCGTGTTATCAGCCTCACCCGGATCCCGGGACGAAACGGCATCAGCGGCATCACCGGCAAACTCGCCGGTGGAAGACGCAGGCCGGGCGCGGTAGGCTCGCGCCGCTCTGCCGCCAACCAGGTCCCCATCCACCCCCCGGTGCCGCGATGACCACCTACCTCCTGAAGACCGAGCCCAGCGTGTACAGCTTCGACGACCTGGCGGGCGACAAGCGCACTGTCTGGGACGGCGTCACCAACAACGCCGCGCTGGCCAACATCCGCAGGGTCCAGAAGGGGGACCAGGCGTTCATCTACCACACCGGCGACGAGCGGCAGATCGTGGGGCTGGCCGCGATCGCCTCGGGACCGATGGAGGACCCGAAGAACCCGGGGCTCAACGCGGCGGGTTCGCCGAAGTTTGCGGTGTTCGAGATCCGGGCGCTGAAGAAGGCCGCGACGCCGCTGACGCTCGGGGCAATGAAGGCCGACGCGCGGTTCGCGGGGTTCGACCTGCTCCGGCTGCCGCGCCTCAGCGTGATGCCCGTGCCGCCTGAGTACGACCGGCTGATCCGGAAGCTCACAGGGCTGGCCGGTGCCTGAGCTCGGCTCGGCGCGCGGGTGTGGGGAAGTGAAAGTGAGAAGTGAAAAGTGAAAAGTGAAAAGTGGAAAGTGGAAGTGGAAATGAAGAGCGAGCAGTGAGCGGGACGAGTGGTGGTGGCTGCGGGGTTCGGCGAGGTTTTTTGAGGTTCGGGGTCGGTTTTTTGAGGTTCGATGGGGGTTTTTTGAGGTTCGGCGAGGTTTTTTGAGGTTTTTGGGGGGTTTTTGAGGTTCTTTTCTGGGGTGTTTTTGATGTAAGTGGTTGTGAGTGCTGGAGTTGTGGTGGTTAGTGATTGCTTGGTTGGGGTGGGACTGAAAAGTGAGCAGTGAGCAGAAAGCAGTGAGCAGAAGTGAAGAGGGGGGCGCGGGGAGGGAGAGACGGGGGTGTGGGAAC
>JBGPJM010000055.1:0-23912 GCA_041485385.1 Phycisphaerae bacterium
ACTTACATCAAAAACACCCCAAAAAAGAACCTCAAAAAACCCCCAAAAACCTCAAAAAACCTCGCCGAACCTCAAAAAACCCCCATCGAACCTCAAAAAACCCACCCCGAACCTCAAAAAACCTCACGAAACCTACGACCCCCCCACGCCTTAACGCCTCCACGCCCCCACGCCCCTCCCTCCGCTCGATAACCATGCACACCGCCATACCCCTCCCCGCGCCCTCCTCCAATCTGCAATCGCCCCGCCGATCAGGTCGTTCTGCCATCATCACCCACGTCCCCTCCGGAGTGACCTGATGTCCACACTCCTCGTCCCCGACCGGGCCGCTCGCGGCCACACGATCTCGACCTCCCTCAAGCCGATCCCCCCGAAGAACTTCGGCTTCGAGCAGGCCCGTCACCTCCTCTGGCGGGCCGGGTTCGGCGGCACGCCCGAGCAGGTCCAGACGCTGGCCTCGTGGGGCCCGGAAAAGTCCGTCGCGCACCTCCTCAACTACGACGACATCCCCTACGACCAGGTCAAGGAATCCGACTTCGACAAGGACATCATCCGCCCCCCCACCGAGGAGGAGCGGCAGATGCTCGCCCGGGCCCGGCGCGAGAAGGACGAGGAGACCGTCGCCACCTTCCGCGCCCGCGTTCAGGAGAGAGAACGCACCGACCGCCAGCAGATGTCCCGCCTCCAGCACTGGTGGCTGAAGCGGATGATCGAGACGCCGCGCCCGCTCGAGGAAAAAATGACCCTGTTCTGGCACGGCCACTTCGCCACCAGCTACCGCACCATCGAGAACTCCTACCACATGTTCATGCAGAACCAGCTCTACCGCAAGCACGCCGTCGGCGACTTCCGCCAGTTGCTGACGCAGATCATCCGCGACCCGGCGATGATCGCGTACCTTGACAACAACGACTCCCGCAAGGGGAAGGCCAACGAGAACCTGGCCCGCGAGATCATGGAGCTCTTCTCCCTCGGCGTCGGCAACTACACCGAGCAGGACATCAAGGAAGGCGCCCGAGCCCTCACCGGCTACACCTTCGTCGACGACGACTTCGTCTTCCAGGCGGGGAACCACGACGACGGGCAGAAGCACATCCTGGGCAAGTCCGGCAATCTCGACGGCGACGACTTCGTCGTCGCCATCCTCGAGCAGCGCGCCTGCTCGACCTGGATCGCCACCAAGCTCTACCGCTTCTTCGTCGCCGATTACCCCACGGGTCACGCCGACGCGGACAACGCGGCCAGGACCGTCATCAAGGACCTGAGCGCGACGATGCTCAGGCACAAGTACGCCATCAAGCCGGTCCTGGAGCGGCTCTTCCTCTCCGAGCATTTCTACGACCCCGCGGTCATCGGCCAGATGATCAAATCGCCCGCCGAGTTGGTCGTCGGGGCCGTCCGTTCGCTGAACACCCCGGTCCGTGAACTGGGCGTGCTGCTGGCCGCGATGCGCTTCATGGGGCAGGACATCTTCTATCCGCCGTCGGTGAAGGGCTGGGACGGCGGGCGCGCCTGGATCAACACCTCCACGATGTTCGTCCGGCAGAATATCCTCTGCTACATGCTCACCGGCAAGCTCCCCGTCGGCTACGACGCCATGGCGAACGCCGAGAAGTACGACCCATCGCACCTGCTTGCGCCGCTGGCCTCCTCCGATGCCGGCGCGACCGCCGATCCCGACAAGGTCCTGGACTACCTCCTCCGCTTCACGCTGGGGGTCCCGGCGATGCACAGCCGGGAGCCGCTCCGCGGCTTCATCAAGGACCGAGGCGACCGGCTCACTCCCGACATCATCACCGGCGCCCTCCTCCTCATCACCGCCATGCCCGAATACCAGCTCTGCTGAGGCGAACCAGATCTCCCTCGAAGGAGTCCCGATGAATCCGCTCGACATCGCCTTCACCCGGCGCGCCTTTCTGTTCCGCGGCATCACGCTCGCGTCCGCCGCGGCGACCGTACCCCACTTCATCCAGGCCTCGGCCTTCGGGCTGCCGCACGCGGTGGAGGGCCTGTCGTCCATCCCGGGCGTCCCCGAGGACCACATCCTCGTCGTGGTCCAGCTCTCAGGCGGCAACGACGGCCTGAACACCGTGATCCCCTACACCAACCCCACGTACTACAAAGCGCGCAACGGCATCGGAATCGCCAAAGACAAGGTCCTCAAGCTCGGGCGTGACGCAACGGTCGGCCTGCACCCGTCGATGACCGCGCTCAACCGCCTGTACGACGACGGCGTGCTGGGCATTGTCCAGGGTGTCGGGTACCCCAACCCCAACCGCTCGCACTTCAAGTCGATGGACATCTGGCACACCGCCGATACCACGGGCACCGGCACGGGGTGGATCGGACGGTACGTGGATTCCGAGTGCTGCGGACAGGGCAAGGGCGAATCGGGCAAGCCCGAGCCGCAGGATGCGGTCGCGCCGGGCGGGGGCCAGCCGGCGATCGCGATCGGCGGCGAGGCGCCGCTGGCGATGCACGGCTCGAAGATCCAGCCCGTCTCGTTCGACAACGCCGACCTGTTCCGCTGGATGGGCAAGGACGTCCACAACGCCCTCGCCGAGCCGTACGACCGCATCACGCGCGCGGGCGTGGTGCAGGGCGTGGACGCCGACTCCAACGCCGGGTTCCTCATGCGGACGGCGCTGGACGCGCAGGTCTCCAGCGAGCAGATCCGCAAGGCCGTTTCGCAGCGGGCGCTGGCGAACTACCCGCAGGGGAGCGACCTGGCGCGCCAGCTCTCGATGGTCGGGGCGATGATCCGCGCCGGGCTCAAGACCCGCGTCTACTACGTCACCATGGGCGGCTTCGACACCCACGCCGGGCAGGGGGGCGAGCAGGGCCGCCACTCCCAGCTGCTCGGACAGGTCGCCGCGGCCCTCAAGGCCTTCCACGACGACCTCAAGGAGCAAGGCAGCGACGGGCGCGTGCTGACGATGACCTTCTCGGAGTTCGGCCGGCGCGTCTTCCAGAACGCCTCGCAGGGGACCGACCACGGCACGGCCTCGCAGATGTTCCTCATGGGCCCGATGATCAAGCCGGGAGTGCTGAACGACCACCCGTCGCTCGATGACCTGGACAACGGCGATCTGAAGTACACCACCGACTTCCGCGGCGTCTACGCCGCGATCCTCGAGAACTGGCTCAAGGCCGACTCCAAGACGATCCTCGAAGGCAACTTCAAACCGGTCCCGATTATCCGAAAGGCCTGACGTCCAAGCTGCACTCAGACTCTCGCGCCGGCTCCTCGGACCGTCACCGCCGCCGGCCTAGGCTCGACTTCGACCGGGACCGCCCCGGCAAGCTCCGCCGCCTTCCGGATGCCCCGCGCGATCCCCGCGGCGTCGATCCCCGTCTCGGCGAGCTGCTTGTTCCGCGAGTCCTGGTAGATCCACGAATCGGGCAGTCCGAGACGCACGACGCAGGAGGCATCCAGGTGCATCGCCGCGGCGGCCTCCAGCACGCTTGTGCCGAAACCACCCATGATGCTGTGGTCCTCGACAGTCACGATCGGGATCCGCCGCTCGAGGAGGGCCCGGATCAGGTCGGCGTCAACAGGCTTGGCGAACCGCGCGTCGTACACGGCCACGCTGTACCCCTCGCCGCGGAGCTCGTCGGCGGCCTTCAACGCATCGATCGCAGGGGTACCGAACGCCAGGACGGCCACCGTGGCACGACTTTCCGATCCGCGATCTGCCATCACGTCCTGCTCCGGTGTCAGGCACCGCGCCTTCCCCAGCTCGAACACGGGGCAAGCGTCGCCCTTCAACCGCTCCGACACGCTGTCCCTCGGGTAGCGCACCGCCGACAGCCCGTCCTCGTACTCCCGCATGAACTCGAGCGCGGCGATCAGGGAGGGCTCGTCGATGGCCGCGACCAGCGCCGCGCCCGGGAGGGTCCGAAGGAGCGCCACGTCGCAGAACCCGTGATGGACCGCGCCGTCGCCACCGACCAACCCGGCCCGGTCCAGGCACAAGCGGACCGCCAGCCCCTGGAGCGAGACCTCCTGGAACGCCTGGTCGAAGGCCCGCTGCAGGAACGTCGAGTAGACACAGAAAAACGGCTTGAACCCCGTCTTGGCAAGCCCCGCCATCATGTCCATGGCGTGGCTCTCGCAGATTCCCGTGTCCCAGGAGCGGTCCGGGAAGCGAGCGAGCACCTTGTTCATGCCGGTGCCATCCGGCATCGCCGCCGTGCACGCCACGACCTTCTCGTCGCGCTCCATCATCGAGACCAGCGCATCACCGGCGGCCGCGGTGAACGAGCGGCCGTCCTTCTTGAGTTCCACGCGGCACCCCTCGCGGACGAACGGGCTGGGCGAGTGGAACTTCGAGGCGTCCCCCTCGGAGAACTCGTACCCCTTGCCCTTGATGGTCTTGACGTGCAGCACCATCGGGCGGTCGAACTCGCGGGCCTCGCTGATGAACTCGATCAGCTGAGTAAGGTCGTGGCCGTCGATCGGTCCCACCGTCACGAGGCCGAAGTGCTCGAACCACCCGTTGCCCGCGGTCTCGGCGATCATCGCCTTGGTCGCTTCACCGGCCCGGTGGTAGGCCTCTTTGATCAGCGAACCGCCCGGCATACCCCGGAGGATCTGGCGCGCCGACTTCTTGAAATCCGAGTAGAGGTGCGAGAGGCGGACGCGGTCGAAGGCCTGCGCCAGCGCCCCCTGCGGCTTGGAGATCGACATGCCGTTGTCGTTGAGCACGACCAGGAACTGCCGTCCGAGCGTCCCCGCGTTGTTCAGCCCCTCCATCGCCACGCCGTTGACGATCGAGGCGTCACCGATGATCGCCGCCACGCGCCGGCCGCCCGGATTGGTCTTTGGGTCGTACGCCTCACCGGTCAGGACATCCCCGCGGGCCATGCCGACAGCCGTCGGGATCCCCGTCCCGGCGTGGCCGACGCTAAACAGGTCAAAGGGGGACTCGTTCGGCTCGGGGAACCCCGACATTCCGGCGCGCGTGCGCAGCCCCGGCAGCATCGACAGCCGCCCGGTGAGCAGCTTGTGCGGGTAGCACTGGTGCCCGACGTCGAAGAGCAGCCGATCATGCCCGAAATCGAAGACGTAGTGGAGCGCAATCGTCAACTCGACGACGCCCAGGTTCGGCGCCAGATGCCCGCCCGACCTGCCCACCTGCTCGCAGATCGCGTCCCGAATTTCCTGAGCCACCTGCGGGAGCTGGTCCACCGGCAGGCGCTTGAGGTCCGCGGGTGTCTTGATCGTCTCGATCAGCCGTGAAGAGGTGCCGGGCATCATGCCTCCGAAGGTTTCAAGAATCTCTGAAAGCGTATCCGATCGTCCCCGCCCGTTCCCGCCGCGACGCCTAGCGCGTGCGTACGGCCATGTACGACGCGATCTCCCGGAGCGGTTCGGCGGCCCTGCCCAGGGGCTCCAGCGCCTTCAGCGCCGCCGCGTGCAGTTCCCGGACCTCCGTGCGCGACCGGTCGATCCCGTGCACGCCCGGGTAGGTGAGCTTGCCCGCGTCCTCGTCCTTGTTGGCCTTCTTCCCCAGGTGCGCCGTTGTCTGCGTCACGTCGAGCAGATCGTCCACAATCTGGAACATGAGCCCGATGTCCTCCGCGTAGGCGGTCAGCGCCAGGATCGTCTCCTGGGCCTTCGGGCCGACGGCATCGCCCAGACCGCACAGCCCGCCCATGCGGCAGGACGCCCTGATCAGCGCTCCCGTCTTGTTCCGGTGGATGCGCTCCAGTCGCTGGGCGCCGCTCGTCCCCGGCTCGAAGCCCCCTAGCGTGTCGTACACCTGCCCGGCGATCATCGCGCTGGTCCCCTCCCCCACTTCCTTCACCAGCGCCCCCGCCAGCACCGGCGATTTCACCCGCTGCAGGATGACCTGGAACGCCAGCGTGAGCATCGCGTCCCCGGCAAGGATCGCCATCGCCTCGGTGGTGTGCCTGTGCAGCGTCGGGCGCCCGCGCCTCAGGTCGTCGTCGTCCATCCCCGGCAGGTCGTCGTGCACGAGGCTGAAGGCGTGAATGAACTCGATCGCCGCGCTGGCCGGGAGCGAGTCCTCGGGACTGCCGCCGACCGCTGCGCAGCAGTGCCACACCAGCAGAGGGCGAAGTCTCTTCCCCGGCCCGAGGAGCGAGTAGCGGATCGCCTCCTTCAGGTTCGGCGGCAGGTCCGCCGAGGCGGAGTACTCGTCGAGGTACCGCTCGATCACCGGGACCGGCGCGACCACTGCACGGGGCGGATCGCCGGGCGGACCCTCGTTCTTGCCGGGGTTTTCAACCCCCGCCGTCTCCCCGCGCGCCCCCCCTCCTACCTCCCCTCCCAGAGCCCGCGCGCTCCCCCGGCCGATCACTCCCGCCTGTGTGTGGCGATCACTCATGCCGGCAAGTATAGGGGCAACTAACGCCAGACGACCGCGACCCACGACCCCGTCGTCGATACGTGCCCGATCACCCCTCCTGCGCCTTGAGCAGGTCGTAGATGGCCTGCGCGCTCGTCGCCGCGTACACCCGCTCGCGGAACTCCTCCATCATCATCAGCCGGCTGATGTGCGCCAGCGCCTGGATGTGGTCGCTGGTCTTGTCGGGCGGGCTGGCCAACAGCACGATCAGCTTCACCGGCTTGGAGTCGATCGCCTTGAAGTCCATCGGCACAGCCGGCTTGCCGATCGCGATTGCCAGCCCTTCCACCCCGGCGCACTTGCCGTGCGGGATCGCCAGCCCGTGCCCGATCCCCGTCGTCCGAGTGAGCTCACGCGTCCACACTGCCTCCTTCAGCGCCGGGGCGTTCTTGATTCGGCCGACGGCGGCCAGCACATCGATCAGCTCGTTGATGGCCGCCTGCTTCTCCGACGCCACCAGCGGCGCCTTGATGCAGTCGACATTCACGATGTCCACAAGCTTCATGAAGAACCGTCCCGCAAGCGACTGGCCCCCGAAAAAACGGCCGGGGAGTCTACCCCGGTCGACGTACACGGGATGAGGGATCGGCGCGGAGCGGGCGGGGCCAGATTCGGTCTGTCCTACCTCGCCGTCATCACCACCGAATAGGCCCCATCGGCGTACTCCGTCCCGACTTCCCCGGGCACACCGCGCGGCAGCCGCATCTCCTCGCGCTCGGCGGCAAAGTCGTGCCACCTCGCGCCCCACGCCGCCATTTCCTGGTTCTCCCGCCGCTCCAAGCTGCATGTCGAGTACAGGATCCGCCCCCGCCCGCCCGGCCCGATACGGAGCAACGGGATCGAATCGGCGATGATCTGCCGCTGCGCGTTCGCCAGCGACTCGATCGCCTTGTCGCCAAACCGGTACTTCGCCTCCGGGCGCCTGGCCAGCACGCCCGTGTTCGAACATGGCACGTCCAGCAACACCAGGTCCGCCCTCTCCAGGCAGTCTCGCTTCACCGCCTCCGGCGTCATGACCCGCACGCGGGCGTCGCCCGCGAACACCCCGGCCAGCGTCTTCCGGCGGACCGCGTCGATGTCCGTCGCGACGATCTCCGCCTCAGGAAAGGTCGCGGCGAGCTGGCGCGTCTTGGTTCCCTGGCCGGCGCACACATCCACGACAACCCGTACACCCTTCAGGCCGGCCACGCTCTCAACCGCCCTCGACGCGGCGGGATCCTGCACCCACACGTCGGGTCGCTCGCACAACAGCCCTACAAGCTCCGCCCGTGTTCCGGTGAAGACGTGGTGGCCCGGCGCGCTGTGCGCCGCCAGTGCTCCGCGCTCCGTGAGCGCCGCGAGCGGCGGAGCGCCGGCCTCGCTCCCCTTCTTCGCGTGGGCGGTGTTGAGCACGACCGGCGCCGCCACCAGCCCGTGCATCGCCACGCGTCGCGCCTCCCTCAGGCCCACTTCCGTCTCCCAGGCCCGCAGCAGATCCGCCGGGTGGCTCGTCGCGACGGCCGTGCGATCCAACTCGTCTTCCGGCATCACCGCTTCGGTCAGCCCCAGCGCCGTGCCGTCGGCGAGCGGGAGCTCGTCGAGCTGGTCCGAATACCTGTCGCGCTTCCGGCCACGAAGGCCGGCCACCTTCCGCAGCACCGCGTTGACCATCGCGCCGGCCCCGGGGCGTACCCGCTGCTTGGCCCATTCGACCGCGTGGTTGATCACGGCGTGGGGCGGCACGCGGTCCAGGAGCAGCATCTGCGCCGCCCCGGCCAGCAGGACCGCCCGCACCCGCGGCTCGACCTCCACCAGGGGGCGCGTCAGGCAGCGGCCCAGGATGTGCTCGAGCGTCAGCCACCGGCGCACGGCCGCGTCGTAGATCGCGTGCGCCAGCGCCGCGTCCCGGACATCCATCGGTCCCCCGATCGCGCGGTCCTCGTCGAGGCCTGCGATCGCCAACTCGGGGAAGTACCTCACCTGACGGGCCAACCGCCGGTACACCAGGTCGCGAGCGGCATCCCCAAACGGCAACTCGACGCCGCCCGCCGGCTCCTGGCTGATCTGATCCGGAGAATCCTGTCTCACCGACGACTGTAGCGGAGCCGGGTTCCGGAGTCCCTCGGCGCCAAGTCGCGCGGGGGAGTCGCTACCTGCGGCGCGGCGGGAACAGGAACTTCATCGCCTTCGGGAGCCTCGCTGCCCAGGCGCTCTCGTTGTGCTTTGCGCCGTCCTCGATCACCAGGAGCTGCTCGCTCCCCGCCCCACCCACCCCGCCCCGCTCCTTCAGCCACTGTTTCAGATCCGTCGCCGCCTGCATGAGCTTCTGGCTCTCGGACTTCCCCTTGACATCGTCGCCCGCCTCGCTTCCGCCCATCGCCAGGAATGCGCGCGACGGGACCACTTTCGCCTCCCCGACGACGTCTTTCCAGATCTCCCGCCCGCCCAGCACCAGCGACGGGCTCTCGATGAGCACCTTCCCGAAGGTTTCCGGGTGCCTCACCGTCGCGTAAAGCGAGATCAGGCCGCCCAACGACGACCCGCCGATTGCCGTGTCCTCCGGCCCGGTCTTCACCCGCACGGCCCGCTCTACCCGCGGCATAACTTCATGCAGGATCCACTCGACGTACTGCTCGCCGCGGGGCTCGACGTCCTTCATCGCCTTCACCGGCAGGTACTCGGACAATCGCTCGTTGCCCGCGTTCGGGATCCCCACCACGATGAACGGCTCGACCTCTCCGTCCTTGATCAGACGCACGGCCGTCTCATCGACTCCCCATTCCGCGGGTATCCCCGCGTGTTTCTGGAACAGGTTCTGTCCGTCGTGCATGTACAGCACGGGGTAGCGACGCTCGGCGCTCGCCGGATCGTCGTACTCCGGAGGAAGCCAGACGAGCAGGTCGCGGCTCTGCATGGGCACTCCGCCGCCGGCCGTCTGGATCCGCACGATCCGCCCGCCGGCGACCGCGATGGGGGCGTAGGCGTCGTCCGCCGATGCGCCCAGCGCCGCGCCGGTCCGCTGGTCGATCCATTTCTCCACCACGAACTCGATCGCGGGCGGCGCGCCCGCCTCGATCCTGGACGGATCCAGCAGCGGTAGCAGGCGGTTGTCGATGTCCTTCCCGTCGGCGGCGACTTCGACGTGGTCCCAGTCGCCACGAGTGAACTTGAATCCCATCCGTGAGTCGAGCGTCGGTTTCTTCAGCGCGATCTGCCATCTGCCGTCGCTGCGCTGCGTCATCTTCCACCCGGGGTCACCGGGGTTCCAGCCGTTGTGGTTCGTGCCGATGTAGATCGGCGATGAACTGCTCGCCAGCTTCGAGCGGTCCTCCACGACGATGACGAAGCCCTGCGGGAGCGACTCCGGCTGCACCCCGGGCGGCTGACGAGCCGGACCCGGCGACACGTTCGCGCCGAGGCTCACGGGCGCGCCGGAAAAATCCGGGCGGGCGCGGGAGCGGTCCATCATCAGTGCGAGGAGGCCAACCAGAACAACGGGGCTTAACAGCCAGATGACCAGGCCCGTCCGCCCAAGCCGAAGCTCCTTGGCCATCGCTTGCGCTCCGAGTGGGACCGGTTCTTCGCGCCGGATCGCCTTGCAAGAAAACCGCGGTCCGGTCAACCCCTGACTTTGTCCAGGTTCTTGCCGACCTGGGCCCAGTTCACCACGTTCCACCAAGCGGCCACATAATCAGGTCGACGGTTCTGATAGTTCAAGTAGTACGCGTGTTCCCACACGTCCAGCCCCATGATCGGCGTACCCCCGCAGCCGGCGATCGTCTCCCCCATAATGGGGTTATCCTGGTTGGCGGTCGAGCAGATGGAGAGCTTCCCGTCCTTGGCGCAGAGCCAAGCCCAGCCCGATCCGAAACGCCCTGTCGCCGCAGCCGCGAACTTCTCCTTGAACGTCTCGAATGTACCGAAATCGCGCTTAATCGCCTCGGCGAGGGTGCCAGATGGCGCCCCGCCGCCGCCCTTGCCTGCTGGCGCCATGATCGTCCAGAACATCGAATGATTCAGGTGTCCGCCGCCGTTGTTTCGCACGGTGGTGCGAATGCCGTCAGGCAGCCTCGCGATGGCACGGCAAACCTCTTCGACGGGTTTGTTGGCCCACTCAGTTCCTTCCAGCGCCTTGTTCGCATTGGTCACATAGGCGTTGTGGTGCTTCCCATGATGGATTTCCATGGTCTTGGCGTCGATGCTGGGCTCGAGCGCGTTGGCCGGGAAGGGCAGCGATGGGAGAGTAAAGGGCATCGGCGGGCTCCTGAACGACCGAGAATATCGGGAAATAGACGGTATTTCTCCGGATCGGGTCAAAAACCTCGAACGCGCAGCGGATCAGATGGGTTGCCCCTTGCGAGCCGCGTCAACAGCGAGTATCTTCGAGTCTCTCCTCGGGCTCGACGCGGATTCGTGTTGGAGTACGGCCTGAGCCTACCCGGCCCGATAAAAGTGTCAACGTGGGAAATGGTGCCTGAGGCACGCCGGTTTGTAGATCGTGAATGGCGCATGCGGAGGCGTGCGGGCTGTTCAACTAGCAAAGATACACAGTTTGGAGCAATTCTAAAGAGGGGAAACCTGGAGGGGATGTTCGCCGTATACATGCTGATGGCGCGGCGAGGCCGGGCATCGGTTCGGGACATGCACGGTGCATGCCCTTGGGACATGGGTCAGCGGCGATCGGCCATCAGAAGAAATGTTGGGGATCTGTCGGTCGGGTCGATCTGTGGATAAACCAATCGCAGCCTTTCACGAAGCTGTGAAGCTGGGTAGGCTGCCCAAGGAGCAGGGCGCTCCTCGAAAGTGACGCATGATGATGAGCAATCTGTCGACAAAAACCCCGAGCCCGCTCGAGCAGCACCGGCGCCGCAGCCGCGTGCAGCTTTCGGCGTCGGAGCCCCAGCCCGGCGCGCGGAAGGTGAAGCGCGCGCTGAGCAAGGAGGACGAGAAGCTTCTCGCGTCGATCCTTTCGTGCGAGATGGACTTCATCGACAGCCCGGTCTTCCGCGAGCCGGATGCCGAGAAGAAGATCTACGACGAGGCGCCCGACGTCGCCAAGCCGGATACGAGCTGGTACCACCCGGTGATGGACGATCTGTCGCCGGGGAAGAGCCGGACCGTGAAGAGCGCCCAGCAAGTGATCCTGACGGGCGCCGAGGAACGCGTGCTGTTCCATCAGTTCAACTACGCGCGGTTCCGGGTGTGGAGCCTGCAGAACGAGGTGAACGCCTCGGCCTCCAAGAAGCCCACGCCGGAGCAGGCCGAGCAGATGCTGAGCTGGAACGGGCGTGCCGAGGTCATCCGCGAGCAGATCGCCGAGACCAACCTGGCGCTGGTGCTGGCGATGGCCAAGCGCACCCGCATGAGCGAGGTGGACTTCGCCGATCTGGTTAGCGAGGGGAACATGGCCCTGCTCCGGGCGGTTGACAAGTTCGATGCCGGGCGCGGGTACAAGTTCAGCACCTACGCCTGCCGCGCCATCCTCAAGGCGTTCAGCCGCCAGGGGATGAAGCTCAGCAAGTACCGTCAGCGGTTCCCGACGGACTTCGACCCCAAGCTCGAGAAGAGCAACTTCCTCGAGATGAAGCGGTCGGGCTTCGAGAAGGACGCGGCCGAAGAGGTCAAGCGGATTGTCCTGGACAACCGCGCGGCCCTCACCGACGTTGAGCGGACGGTGATCGAGCACCGATTCGGCCTCGAGTCGGGCGAGAACGAGAAGCCGATGACGCTGGAGCAGGTCGGCCAGATCATCGGCGTCACGAAGGAGCGCGTCCGCCAGATCCAGAACAAGGCCATGGAGAAGATCCGCCTGGAGCTGGAGACGAACTTCCTCGGGACCCGCACGGCCGAAGAGGCCGAGGCCGCCGAGGGAGACGAGCCGCCGGCGGAGATCACGGCGCTGAACTGAGCGACGAACGCCAGAGACCACAAGAGCCCCTCGCGATGAGGGGCTTTTTTTCGGGCGTTCGGCTTCCTGCGAATGGACGATGATGATCAGCCCCGCCGCGTGGGAAATCGCGGCACAGCCATCGCACGCTCGAATCCACGAATGCGTCCTTCGCGGGTTGCGCTGAGCGCACGCCGCCAAGGCTCTTTGGTGTCTCCTCGGCGGGCCGTCGTTGTCCTCCCGGTTCTTGCCCGCCGGAATCGATGACGAGGTCGGGTTTGGCGAGCCGAGGGATGTCGGGTATTCTGGGCCGTCCCAGCGGGGTCGCCGACTCCGGTACCGGCATTGCGTATCTCCAGCGTGGCCCCGGCGCGTGGTCGGATTGGTCGGCCCGGGGCGCCTTGCAGCATTCTTTCTTCGGGAGGCGTGATTCATGCGAGTCATCAAGGAGTTCCGCGACTTTGCCATCAAGGGCAACGTCGTGGACATGGCGGTGGGGATCATCATCGGGGCCGCGTTCGGCAAGATCGTGAGCTCGCTGGTGAACGACGTGCTCATGCCGCCCCTCGGCCTGGCGATGGGCGGCATGGATTTCTCGGACAAGTCGATCGAGCTCAAATCAGCGATCGTCGACGCGACCGGGAAGGAAACGGCTAAGGCGGTCGTTCTGCACTATGGCATGTTCATCAACACGATCATCGACTTCACCATCGTGGCGTTCGCGATCTTCCTGATGGTAAAGGCGATCAACGCGGCCAAGAAGAAGGAAGCCGCGGCCCCGGCGCCGGCCCCGCCGAGCAAGCAGGAACTGCTACTCACCGAGATCCGCGACCTGCTGAAGGCCAGGTGATACGGGCCGGAGAATCCCTGATCGGTTCAGTGCGGCCGGCCGGTGGAGACAGGCCCGGTGGCCGTGGTCTCCACGCTGGAGGGGCCCGGGGGCTCGGGGAGCAGGCCTGCGCCATAGGCGCCAGAGGCTCGGTCGGGTTTGGTGGGGCGGGCCTTGGCCAGGTCACCGTAGGTCTTGAGCTCGGCGGAGAGTCGCTTGATCTCGGCGGAGTCGTTGAGCCGGGCAGGATCGTAGAGGTCGCGGAGAGTCCACAGCAGAAGGAGATGGATATTGGTGTTGCCGGAGGCGGCATGGAGGTCGTCGGCGCGCCGGCGGAGATCGGCGGCGGTCTCGCGCAGCGCCGTGCTCCGCGCGGAAGGATCCGTCCCCGATGATGGGTCTCGCAAGAGCGAGCGCGCGCTCGCGGCGGCGCGTATGGCGTCCAGACGCGTGAGCCACGGGTCGGCGGGCTGGAGGATGGCGGCCCATTTGGCGCGGTTGCGGTCCAGGACGGCCGATGCCTCCGCGGGGTCGCCATCGAGCGTGAGCCAGAGCCCCAGGGTGCTCTCCCAGAGGAGGGTGTTGAGGTCGCTCGCGCCGTGCGCCGGCGCGGCGGAGGATTCCTCGCCCCCGGACCCCGACGCGCGGCCGACCATTGAGCGGGCGACATCGATGCGTTTGGCCCACATCGCGACCACCTGATCAGGGTCGCCGAGGATGCGGGGGCCGAAGAGCCACTCGACGAAATAGGTCTCCTGGAGCACCGCCGCGTCGACGTCGCACAGCAGCTCCGGCTTCATGACGTTCCGGAGGGCGCCGACGATGCTCCGCATGTGGTTCCGTGACTCCTGCCCGACGGCGGCGGCGAAGCTGGCATTGGCGGCCTGGTCTTCCTTGCGACCGACGTCCAGGGCGAGCATGGCGTTCTGGACCTTGCGGTCGGTGGCGAGGTACCAGAGGTAGGCGCCGATGCCGACGCCGGCGGCGACGGCGATCGTGAGCGTGAGCACGAGCAATGCGATGGCGGGCCGGCGACGCACCCACAGCGCGGCGACCTTCAACACCGACGGGCGCATCCACGCAATAGGCCGGCGGCCCAGCCATCGCTCGAGGTCGTCGGCGAGCGCGGCCGCGGATTCGTGGCGGTGCTCGGAGCGCGGCGAGAGCGCTCGACGGCAGATCGCGTCGACGTCGGTCGGAACATCGGCACGGAGCGAGCGGAGGCTGATGGCTTCGCGCCGGCCGCGGAGCGGATCGTGCGTCTGGTCAACCTCGGCCGGGGTGGCGCCGTTTGGGGACCTGCGGGTCAGGAGGTAGAAGAGGAGGCCACCGAGGGCGTAGATGTCGGAAGCGGTCGAGAACGCCGCCGCGTCCAGGCGGTACTGCTCGGGTGACATGAAGGCAAGGTTGCCGCCCGGGCGAGTGGAGTAGGGCGAGGGCGAATCAGGCGAGCCGGGGGGCGCGTCGTGTCCGAGCCGGACGGCGATGCCGAAATCGGCCACCTTGGGTTGGCCGGATTCGTCGAGGAGGACGTTGCTGGGCTTGATGTCGCAGTGGATGAGGCCCGCCGCGTGGGCGGCATGAACGCCGCGGGCGATACGGGCCACGAGCTCGGCGGCCTGCCTCGCCTGGACGGGTCCGGGCTGGGAGGCGAGGAACTGCTGGAGGTCGCCGTTGGGGAGAAACTCGTAGACAAGGTAGGGATCTCCAGAGTCGGCGATCCCGCAGTCTTGGACACGGACGACGCCGGGGTGCGAGATCCGGCGGACCTTGGTGGCCTCCTCGAAGAAGGCATCGCGGGCGCGGGGGTGCGAAGAGTGGTTGCGGAGGATCTTGATGGCGATGAGCGCCTCGTGGTCGGCCTCGGAGAGCGCGCGGTCGATGGCCTCGTAGACAAGCCCCGAAGCGCCGGCGCCGAGGAAGCGTCGGAGGAGGTAACGGGGGACGCCGCGGGCGTCGCGGGGACCGAAGTCACAGGGCGTCGGCAGGGGCGGGGAGAGGGGCCCGGATGGATCGTCGGGCCTGACCGCTGAGGTGGAGAACATGGCCAGGCCGAGCTGGGCGGCGTCGCGGATGGCGCCCGACAGGGCGGGGTACTGGGCGCTGAGCGTGCGGACGGCGTCCTCGGTGGGCTTCCCGGAGCCCGAGAGCGCGCGAAGGGCCATGTCGATGGCGGCGTCCAGGGCGTCGGCATTGCAGACGAGGTCGGGGATGGCGCCGAGGTAGCGCTCGAGGGAGACGGCCAGAGAGGCCTCGATGCGGCAGCGACCGTCGGCCTCGATAAGGTCGGCCAGATCAGTCTGGGAGCACCCGCCCAGGGCGCGGAGGAACGCGGCGAGGTCGGGGTCGGCGCCCGGCAAGGCGTAGAGGGCGCGGATCTTTCCCGCCGGGGTTTCGGGCATGGGCTGGAAATCGACCATCACGAGTTCTCCGGCTCGAGGAGCGTGCGGAGGCGCGCCTTGATGCGCGTCCAACGCTTGTCGACCGCGTGGATGGAGAGACCGGACACCTCGGAGACGACGGCGCGGGGAGTGTCGTTGAACCACAGGGCGAGGATGGTCCGGTCCAGAGGGTCGTCGAGAGTCAGGAAGACGCGCTGCAGCTCGATGTCCGCGGCCTGGTCGGACTCCGGGCCGACGGACCGGAGCTGAGACAGCAGCCGCTGCGCCAGCGGGCTGTCCTCCCCCTCGACGGCCCGCAGGCGCTTGATCGCCCGGTGCTTGTCGATCAGCGCGTTGTCGGCGGCGCGGAAGACCAGCGCCCAGAGCTGGGCCTCGGTCGTCGCCTCGACACGCCCAGTGAGAACGAAGAGGTCGAGCCTGCGTCCGAGCGTGGAGAGGATCTCCTGCGAATCGAAGAGACGGCGCATCGCCGGGCTGAGCTTGCCCCGGACACGACGGCGGATGCGCGCGCCATAGTCCCGGACGAAGATGGCGGCGGCGGCGCGATCGCCGGCCCGCATCCGGTCGAGGAGATCGGCGACGGTACACGGTGGGATGGAGGGGTCGTGGCCTCTGGCGACCGGACGGTGCTCGCGCGGGACGGAGGTGGGCGAAGCATCGTTTTCGACCTGCGCGGCGAGTGCTGCGCTCTCGACGTCGTGGTCGTGAGCCGGGGTCATTGCGTCACCTCAAAAAAAAGAAACTGAATAGGGCTGTCCAACTGCGTCCGCGCCGAGCGTCTCTCTATGCAGCGATGCCCGACGGCGAGTCCATCACGATGAGCGCCGGGAGCCGCGGAATACAAGGAGGCGGTCCATGACAACTTCTCGGCGAAACCAGTGTAACAGCGCGCGGGGAAGCCAGCCAAGGGGAACGTGGGGCAGGAGCCGCTTCATTGCCGTGCTGATCTGCGTGGGAGTGGCCACAACGGCGCACGGCAGCGGTAACGGGCAGGCCATGGCTGCCTTGCCTGGTACCGCTTCCAGCGTCAATTCCGCGGCCGACAACTCGTGGCGAGACTTGTTCCTTTACTGGTTGAACTTCCTCTGGAACCTGCTGGAGGGGGACGGGCCGCTGAACTCCGATCCAGCAACGGCGATGTCGCAGGTCTGCAACTGGTGGGACGGGCACGGATGGCCGACAGGGATGACGGCCAACGACAAGGCCAACGCGCACTCTGCGATCGGTGCGGTGCGGGATCTGCTGGCCACCGCGCCGGCGGGCATCGACCTGGCCGTGGTCGCGAGGATGAAGACGACGCTGACGAGCATGGAGGCCGCCCTGTAGCGGCCCAGGAAGGCGGATCGAGTGACACAGAGGCAGCCGAGCGACCGCGGCTCGACGCAGGGCGAGGCGTTCTGCGGATACGAGCCCGGGCTGACGGACCGGATCCTGCTGGTAGTGGGCGGGCTGTCGGTCGAACAGATCGGAACGATCACGGACTCGCCGGTGGACGAGGTCCGACGGGTGCTCGAGGGGGGCACGCCGTCGGTGGCGATGCTCGTGGCTCTGTGCGAATGATTCGGTGTGGGGGGGGACTGGATGCTGCTCGGGCGTGGGCCGATGCGCCGGACGGAACAGGTGCCCCGCCTGCTTCTCGAGGCCAAGCTGACGGACCTGATCATGGCCCTGCAGACGCGCATGGGGCTCATCGAAGGGACAACCCCGGCAGCGCCGGCGCTCGGTGCGGCGGAGCGGGTTGAAGCCAGGGCGAACCGGCGCTAAGGGAGGCGTCGCGGGCCGTGGAAGGCTGAGCGAGGGGTCTGGTCGCCGCCGTTCAGTCCGCGCTGCAAGACCATTTGTTCCCCGAGGGGGACGCAACCGGCCCGACCGCGCCCATCCGGGCGACCGATGAATCTCGAGACGCAACCGCAGCGGAGCGTGGTGCGAACAACCGTTCTTTGTGGACGCGAGGCGTCCACGCCGACGGCCGCGCGGTGGTAGACTGCAGGGACAGAGGACCGTCCCGCGGGGCCTGCCTTGGGCGATTCCCGTCTGGACGGAGTTTGTTCGATGGACGAAAACCAGGTGGCAGGTATGTCGCCGCCGACGGCGGCCAAGCAGGCAGGAGGCTTGGGCGCAGGGAACGATCACTCCGCGCCGGCGAGCGCGCCGAGCAGCAGGAAGAACGGCACGAAGATGAGCGTGACAAGCGAAACGCAGACTGATGAAGCCATTGCGGGCCACGTCGTCATGGATCCCGACCGGAAGCACGACCCGCACGAGACGCGGTTCGGGAAGTTCCTGCAGGCGGCGATCAAGTTCGAGGCTTCGGACCTGCTGCTGAAGACGGGCAAGGCGCCCGTCATCCGTCTGCGGGGCTCGCTCAAGACTCTGGAGGCCGAGCCGATCTCGAACGACGAGTTCCTCTCCATCGCCCAGCACATCCTGACGGAGGAGCAGTTCGCCGATCTGCACAAGCTGGGCTCGGTGGACTTCGCGTACGACTACGACGAGAACAACCGCTTCCGCGTGAACCTGTTCCAGGCGAAGGGGAAGCTGTCGGTGGCGGCCCGGTTGATCACGAGCAAGATCCGACGGTTCGAGGAGTTGTACCTGCCGCCGACGATGAGCGAGATCGCCATGCAGCCGCAGGGCATCGTGCTGCTCTCGGGCGTGACGGGCTCGGGTAAGAGCACGACGATCGCCGCGATGCTGGACTACGTGAACGAGCGGAGGTCGGTGCACATCGTGACGATCGAGGACCCGATCGAGTACATCTTCAAGGACAAGAAAGCGACGATCAACCAGCGCGAGATCGGGATCGACTGCCTGAACTTCAAGATCGCGCTGCGGGCGCTGGTGCGGGAGAACCCTGACATCGTGCTGGTGGGGGAGATGCGCGACCAGGAGACATTTGAGGCGGCGCTGCACGCGGCCGAAACGGGCCACCTGGTGTACGGGACCATCCACGCCAGTTCCACGACCGGCACATTCAGCCGCATCTACGGCCTGTTCCCGGCGGAGGAGGTGGAGCAAGTCCGGAAGATCCTTGCGTACCAGATGCGGGCGTTCGTCTACCAGAAGCTGCTGCCGACGCTGCACCCGAACATCCACCGCATCCCGGCCCTGGAAATCCTGATCAACAACACCGTCGTCCGGAAGCACATCCTGGAGGGGCGGGAGGGGGAGCTGCGGGAGTTCCTCAAGTCCGTGGAGGCCCAGCAGGTGGGGATGCGCGACTTCAACCAGTCGCTGGTGGAACTGGTAGAGAAGGAAATGATCCACATGCGGGTGGCGATGGAAGCCACGCCCAACGCCGACGAGCTGATGATGAGGCTGAAGAAACTCGGGTAGAAGGTGGGCTGGCAGGGCGGGGCCGGTCGCTCTCTGATCCGGGACCGGGCGCGGGAGAGACCACCAAAGCCGGACGCGCCCTGCCGCGCCGGATCGCCCCTGCGGTCCGTCACTCAGCTCCAATCCCTTCGCGATGGCGGTAGGATGAGTGCCGCGGCAAGACATTTCCCCCCCTATTCGATCCGAACAGAGGCCCCGAGACCGGCATGGTGACAGCTTCGATGAATCTCCAGAATGTATTGGTGCTCGGCGGCGGGCTCGTGCTGGTGTCGTGGTGGAAGCCGCTGCTTCTGCTGGTGACGGTGCCGCCGTGGGCGATCGTGATCTCGAAGGTGTACGACAAGCACGCGGCCCAGTTCCACCTGCCCCGCCGCAAATGGAACCTCTTCCACATGTGCATGGGGGTGGCGGCGATCGCGGCGTTCGTGCTGATGTCGGTGAAGAACGACTTCGGGTTCCTGGCTTCATGGGCGGCGACGCTGGCGATCCTGGCAATCGATCTGGTGGCGTACGCGGTGGTAGCGAACAAGGACGAACGCGTCCCCGAGCGGTTCCATATCAAGCTGAACATGGAAAAGTTCGCGGAGGCCCGCGAGGCCAAGCGGGCCGCGAAGCGGCAGGCCAAGGTGACCCTGGTCATCAAGAGCGCCGACGAGAAAGGGAAGCTGTCGGTGCTGGTGGCGGCGCCGCAGACTGACACGCCGGAGTACGAGGTGCGTGCCGCGGCCGAGAGCCTCTACGAAAAGGCGATCGAGGCCCGGGCGTCCCAGGTGGATATCGGACCGACGGGGAAGGACGGTCAGTACGCGGTCTCGTTCCTCGTCGACGGCGTGCGACAGGCCGGCGAGGCGATGCCCGCGGCTGGCGCGCTCAAGATCATGGACTTCTGGAAATCCGCGGCAAAACTGGACGTCGCGGACCGCAGGCGCAAGCTGGTCGGCACGGTGGGGGTGGAGAAGGAAACGACCAAGCACTCGATGCGGGTGACGAGCATCGGCGCCCAGGGCGGCATGCGGGTGACGCTGCTCCTTGACCCGGACAAGGCCGTCGTGCGCAAGCCTGCCGAACTGGGCCTCCTGGACATGCAGATGGCGGAGCTCAAGGCGATCGTGGAGGAGGAGAAGGGCGTCGTGCTGTTGGGCGCGCCGCCCGACGGCGGGCGGACGACAACGCTGTACACCGTCGTGGGGATGCACGACGCGTACACGAAGAACGTGCAGACCGTCGAGACGGACCCGCAGGCGGCGCTGGAGGGCATCCGGTGCAACAAGTTCGAGCCGGAAAAGGAGGGCGCCGAGTTCAGCACGACGGTGCGGTCCGTCCTCCGGCGCGACCCGGACGTGGTGGGCGTCGCAGAGTTACCCGACGCCAACACCGCCAAGGAGATCTCCAAGGCCGACGGCGAGCGCACCCGCACCTACGTGGCGATGCGGGCCGACGGCGCGCTGCAGCTCATCCAGGCTTGGGTGAAGGCGGTCGGCGAGCCCAAACAGGCCGCGGAGTGCCTGCACGGCGCACTGGCCCAGAAGCTCCTGCGAAGGCTGTGCCCCAACTGCCGCGTCGGATACCCCCCGTCGGCGGAGATGCTCAAGAAGCTGGGGATCCCGGAAGGAAAGGTCCAGCAGCTGTTCAAGAAGGGCGGGCAGGTGCTGATCAAGAACAAGCCGGAGATCTGCCCTGTATGTAAGGGGATCGGCTACCAGGGGCAGACGGCGGTGGCAGAGGTCTACAGGATCGGGCCGGAGGAGCGGGAACTGGTGGCGGCGGGAAACCTCACGGCACTGCGGGCGCAGTTCCGCAAACGGGGCCAACCGACCATCCAGCAAGCGGCGATCCGCAAGGCCATCGACGGCATCACCAGCGTCGAAGAGGTGATGCGGGTGACGGCGGAGGGCGGAGCCCCCGCCGGGAGCGCCGGCGCCGCAGGGCCGGGCGCCGGCGGCGGGACCCCGGCCGCGGCGGCCGCGGCGCAGCCGAACTGAGACTCACCGTTGAGCGCACCGCTGCGGTGCGACGATTGGAGACGCGGCATGATCATGCAGGCCATTGTGATCGGGACGGTGATTCTCCTGGCGTACATCTGGGGCTCGCGCGGGTTCTTCTCCGCGCTCCTGCACATGTTGTGCGTCATCGTGGCCGGGGCGGTCGCCCTGGCGCTGTGGGAGCCGCTCGCGTATTTCATCCTGGACAAGGCCAGCGGCCAGTGGATGGTCGACATGGCTTGGGGCGTCGGGCTGGCGATCCCATTCGCCCTGACGCTGGCGGTGATCCGGATGACGATGGACAAGGTCGTGCCGCTGAACGCCGACCTCGACGGCGTGAGCAACCTAGTGGGCGGGATCGTCTGCGGCGCGGTCGCGGGCACGATCACGGCGGGGATCCTGGTAATGTCGCTGAGCATGCTGCGCGTGAAGCAGGACTTCGCGATGTACAAGCCGATCCAGTATGACAACAACGGGTCGCTGGTGAGGAAGTCGGGCCTGATCTACCCGGCCGACCGGATCACGACCTGGTTCTACGGCTACACCTCGGAGGCGGCGTTCCGCAGCGCCACGCCGCTGGCGGTGTGGCGCCCCGACATGGCCGACGACGGGCAGTTGCTCCGCACGAACTTCAACGAGGGACGGTCGCGCCAGACGCTCAAGCCCAGCGCGTTCAGCGTGCTGGGACGCTACACGGTGGGTGCTAACGGGCGTCTGACGGTCGATCAGCTGCTCGCGCACAGCTTCTCGCCGGGGAAGCACGGCGTCACGAAAATCGATGGCGAGTCGATCAGCGGCGCATCGAAGGATTATTACCTTGACGCCTTCGTCGTGAAGTTCAAGAGCGGGGCCAGGGAGAAGGAAGGGCGGATCGTCGTGGGAAACGGGCAGCTGCGCCTGGTGTGCCGCGACGCGGACGACACGGCCTCGATCTCGCTCCAGCCCGTGGCGCTGGTCTCGCAGGGGGACCAAAAGGCGGCCGACCGCATCGACTACGGCCGGTGGCGGTTCGACAAGCAGGAGGTCTTCATCGCGTCGGTGGGCGGATCGGAGGACCCCCCGATGGCGGCCGAGTTCCTGGTGCCCAAGGGGTTCCACCCGCTGGCGCTCTACGTCAAGGGCGTGCGGGTCGACGTCTCCGAGAAGAGGGCGTCGAAGGACTACGATACGCCGGTTCTGCGCGACGCGGCCATCCGCAACCGCTCCATCGTGCAGGTCTCGGAGGGCGGCGGCACGGGCGAAGCGAAGCTCAACCGCGGCGGGGCCAAGACGGTCAACCTCGGCGACAGCTCCAGGATCGACGCCCCGGTGCGCGTCGTCGACAGCGTGCTGGCGGGCGGCATCCTGAACAAGGACAACATCAAGGGCCTGCAGATCGACGATAGCCAGAAGATCCTCGACGGCGAGGCGCAGTTCACGAACCAGGACCTGCAGAACCGCGGGCTGCCCCAGAACCTGCAGGTGCGCCGCCTGGCCGCGACCGAGGACACCAGCATCGTGCAGGTCGACGTCAGCCTGAAGTCGGAACTGAGCCTGGTGTACAACCAGGCGGCAGTGGGCGCGACCGGCGCACCCGTGCTGATCGACTCGCTGGGGCAGCGATACGCGGCCGTGGGGTTCATGTACCAGGACTCGACGGTGACGCACATCCGGTTCCTGCCAGGATCGCCGATCCAGTCGATCTCCGATCTGCCCAAGGGCGGACCCTCGCCGAGCCGGCAGGACCAGAAGTTCATCCTGGTGTACCGCGTGACGGCCAACGTGGACGTGACAGCCTTCGCGATCGGTGACACAGTCGTGGCGGAGTTCTCACCGAAGCTGCACGTCATCAAGCGGTAGGACCACAAACACTGAGCGCGAAGGGCGCGGAGACCGCGAACACGGTGAGGAACAGGAAGAAGGCCCTGCGGCAACGATCTGCGCAGGCCTCTGCTCTGTCGGAGCGATCTCGGCTGCTTGCCCTGCCCGCGCCGGTGCACGGCGGCGATTCTCGATCACTCCTTGCCCTTGCCTTTCTTCTTCTCGCCCTTGCCGCCCTTGGCGCCCTTCTCGGACTTGCCCGGCTTCTCGGCGTCGGCGGCGACCGGCTTGCCGGTGTCCTCGCCCCTGATCCTCTTCTCGACCTTCCAGCCCTTGACAACCGTCTCCTCCTCCGGGATGAGATCGAAAGACCGCTTCTTCCGCATGCCGCCATCCGGGCCGGCACCGCGGCGCTCCCGCTCCACGGCCCCCTTGGAGCCGGGCTCGATCAGGTTGCCCTCGACGTCGAAGTCCATCTCCGGTTTTTGCTCGGACTCGATCTTGCGGTCCGGAATGATGTTGAGCTTGATCACGGCCTCGAGATCGGCCTCGAACTTGATGTGGACGTCGTAGTGGTCCACGCGCTTGATGGCGTGCGGAAGGCGGACGTCGCGCGGGCGGAGGTGGAAGCCCTTGTCGCCCAGGAGCTTGACGATCTCCTGCTGCGTCACGGCGGCGTACAGCACGCCCAGGTCGTTGCACGACCGCTCGATCGAAAGCTCGAACCCCGCCAGTTTCGTCACCGTCTCGGACCGGGCCTTGCGGAGCTCGGCGAGCTGACGCTCCGCCTCGGCCCGCTTGGCGCCCAGCGACCTGACCAGCTCCTCGGAGGGGGTCGTGGCCAGCTGCCGCGGCATAAGGAAGTTCCGGGCGTAGCCGGTGCGGACCGTCACTACGTCGCCGACGATGCCGAGGTTGTCGACGGATTCGGTGAGCAGGAGCTGGATGTTCTTGGCCATTGGGCGCTGTCCTTTCCGTGGGAAAGTTGAGGAGCCGAGCCGGGCGACTCTGCCCGGGCGACCCCAGCGGTATGTGAGGCAAAGTATATCCGCCAATGCCCGACGCGGCCCCGAGGGGCGAGGAAGTCCGGCATCGCGTCACACGCGGCCATCTGGGCAGCCGCGGCAACCAGCCACCCTGAACGGTGGAGCCAACTTGCGCGCGCAGAACAGGCGCGCCCGGCGCGCGCAAAAGCGCAAACCTCACAATTTTCTTCTCCTTGCGCCACAAGCACTTACGCGTCTCGACCCCCGCCGATTTCCCATTCTGCGCGCGCAAACAGGACCGACCGCCCATAGGTAGAGGGACCAACAAACCGCGCCC
>JBGPJM010000056.1:0-23426 GCA_041485385.1 Phycisphaerae bacterium
AACTCCTCCATCGTGGCGTGCGCTTCGACGTGCATACGAGCCTCCTTGCTCAATGAGCACAGGCAGTCTCGCATGCCGGCCGGCTTCGCGCAACCTAACGGAAGCGCAACGGCGCGCGGGGATTAGGTGGGACCCGTATGACCCTCGTGCGCCCCCCCGGGGGGGGGGCGTCACAAGCGGTCGCGCCGATCCTCCGGCAGCGCGCCGTCGAGCCGTCCGCCGGCGCCGGCGAGACGCTCCCGTGCCTGCTCGCGGTCGATCCCGAGCCTGGCCATCACGACCGCCGTCTTGACCTCGCCGCCCGCGCGATCCAGCAGCCCGAAGCACTCATCGCGCGGAAGGTCCGTGAGCGCCCCGATGATCCTCGCGGCGCGGTCGCGGAGCTTGTTGTTGGTCGCCCGCAGGTCGACCATCAGGTTCTCGTACACGCGCCCGGAACGGATCATCAGTGTCGTGGAGATCGTGTTCAGCGCGAGCTTGGTGGCCGTGCCCGCCTTCATGCGCGTCGAGCCCGTGAGCACCTCCGGCCCGGTGCGGAGCACGATCAGGTGATCGACGCCCGGCGGGCGTGCCATCGGGGAGCAGACCAGCAGGCCGGTGAGCGGCCGGGCGGACGCCCCCGCCCCCCTGGCCGCCCCCCCGGGCGCGGCCTTCGCACGCTCGAGTCCCCCCAGTACGTACGGCGTCGTGCCCCCCGCCGCGATCCCCAGCACGGCGTCGTCCCCGGTGAGCCTCAGGGCGTCCAGATCAGCGTGAGCGCCCGCAGGGTCATCCTCCTTCCCCTCCGACGACTTCCGCAGGGCGCTCTCGCCCCCGGCGATGAGCCCGATGATGCGGTCCGGCGGGACCTGGAATGTCGGCGGGGCCTCGGAGGCGTCCAGCACGCCCAGCCTTCCGGATGTGCCCGCGCCCAGGTACACCAGCCGCCCGCCCCGCAAGAACCCGGGCTCGGCCGCCTCGACGAACGCCGTCAGCCCCGGGCGCGCCCCCTCCAAGGCCGCGATCACCGCGCGGTCCTCCTCGCCGATCAGGCGCACGCACTCCGCCGCCGACAGCGCGTGCAGATTCATGGTGTGCGGGTTGCGCTGCTCGGTGAGCACGTGCGAGCGATCCGGGGGCGGTGCGTGGGCGGCCATTCCGCAGGGAGGGTATTCACCGCGGAGATGGGGATCACACCGGCCCCACGCCCGCACATGCACCTCGCCTGGTTCAGCACCCCGCGAAGAAGACGAGCAGGAACTCGAAGAAGTCCTGCGAGTTCGTCACGCCGTTGTCATTGAAGTCGGCCTGGCCGGCGAAGAAGTCGGTGACGAAGTCGAAGAAGTCCTGCGAGTTGACCGCGTCGTCGCCGTTCCAGTTGGCGCGGCAGTTCGACACGAGGAACCACGGCGCGGCGAACGGCGAGGTCTTCATGAAGTCCAGCAGCATGGTGCCGACCTTGGTCTCGCCGCTGGTGGAGGGGTGCGTGCCGTCGTTCTCCAAGTCGCCGCATTCCCAGATCAGCCCGTCGGATCGCGCGGTGAGCCCGTCGGCCCAGAGGTAGGGACCCCAGGCGATCCACGCGGCAACGTTCGGGCCCAGATCGCCGGCGACCGGGTCCGCCCCGCCGCCGGCCATCTGGGCGATCTGTGCCTGCACGAACCACTTGCAGGCGAAGCCCGACTCGTAGGCGTACGGCTCGGGGTTGAGCGTGCCGGTGGCGTAGCCGGCGTAGATGCGGCTGGAGACGAACATCAGGCGCAGATTGGGGTAGCGGGTGCGGAGCGAGCGCGCGATATCGCCAAGCTGATGCAGCAGCGTGAAGGCGTCGGCGCTCGGGCTCGGGAGCGAGACCGTGGGCCCCGCGTTGGCCACCTTCACCCAGGCGATCTGGACCTGCGCCTCGGTCAGCCCCTGCGGCGCCAGGACGGTGTCCCGCACGCGGTCGTAGTTGGCGTCGGTCGGCGAGTCCCACGTGCCGGCGGTCTGGCCGCCGGCGGCCCCGTTGACGATCCTCAACGTGGCGTGGTTGACCTGCGGGTCTGCCGCGGCCTGCCCCATGAAGGTGCCGGGGTGGCAGCAGAACTCCTGCGTCGTGTTCGACATGCCGATCGAGAGCAGCGCGTAGCGTCCGTTTGGGGCGGGCGTCCCGGCAGCATTCCGAGGGACGACGGCGCTCGCCCGCGCGACTCCTGCGGCGGCGTGCTGCGGAGGCGGGGTGTTGGCGCCACCGGGGTAAAGGCCTCCCTGATACTGGTTGAAGTACAGCCCCGTTCCGAGGTCGTTCAGCGGGACCAGGCCCGTGGACGTGCGCGTGCAGTCGTGCCCGGTTTGGGCGAGCGCGGGCAAGCCGAGAAGGGCCACAGCGACAAATGCGAGCGCGTACGAGGCGCGCCGAACCGGGGCGATGGACATGGTGTACTCCTCGCGCCGCCCGACCGGTGCCGGCGTTACGGCACAACGCCGCGCGCCGGCGGCTATTTCGCCTGCTAGGGTGGAATCGGGCGGTCGGCCTTGAAATCTCAGCATCCCGCGAAGAACGCCGTGAGGAAATCAAAGAAATCCTGCGAGTTCGTGACGCCGTTCGCGTTGAAATCGGCATTCCCGGCGAAGAATGAGGTCAGGAAGTCGAAAAAGTCCTGCGAGTCCACCGCGCCGTTGTGGTTCCAGTCCGCCGCGCACGGCGGCGGACACTCGTCCGGGCGCCCGTCGCCGTTGTCGTCGCGGCTGAAGCGGGCCCGCCACCCCAGGGCGATATCGCACGTATCCGGCACACCGTTGCCGTTGCAGTCGGCCAGGTCGCCCGCCGCGATCTCCGCCGCGTCGTTGATCCCGTTGCCGTTGAAATCCTGCATCCGCGCCGCCGCGCCGTTGATGATCCCGTACCCCAGCACGAACGCCGGCTCGTACGTGTGGTTCACGGTGTAGTAGTTGGCGGTCGTGATGAGGTACGCCCGCATCTGGTCCACGGTCCAGTTCGGGTGGGCCTGGAGCAGGCACGCCGCGGCCCCGGCCGCCAGCGGCGTCGCGAACGACGTGCCCGAGCCCGACGTGTAGTCGGTGTCGTTGCCCACGCGGATGATGTCGTTGTTCACGCCCCGCGCCAGGACCTCGGGCTTCACGCGCCCGTCGGCGGTCGGGCCGTCGGTCGAGAAGCCGGCGACACTGCCGGCCGAATCCACGGCGCCGATGGAAAGCACGCTGAAGGCGTCCGCCGGCGCGCCGAGCGTGGCTGTGACGGGGTCCGAATCATGCCCGCCGTTACCCGCGGCCGTCAGGCAGATCAGACCGTTGTCGGTCGCCGTGTTCACCGCGACGGTCGTGATGCCGTGCAGCCCGTCCATGTCCACCTGCGTGTACCAGTCGTAGTACGCCAGCGACGAGGTGGCGATGTCTCCGCCGTGCGCCTCGATGAACTGCAGGCCTCCCACGTAGTTGTCCTCCTCGATGGGCGTCTCGCTGCGGATGTCCTCGGTCTTGCACAGCACGAACGCCGCGTCGTACGCCGCGCCGCAATACCCGCCGGGGAGATACGCGCCGATCAGCCCGAGCACGTACGTGCCGTGGTTGTGCTGGGAGGGGTCGTCGTTGGGTTCGTTGGCCGTCTGGCCGTCGTTGAAGACGAAGTCGTGCTCGGCAACGACGTTGAGCACGTGCCCTGGAACGTTGAACACGTTGTGGGTGCGCTTGAAGCCGGTATCGAGGATGCCGATCACGACCCCCTGCCCGGTGAACCCGGCGTCGTGCAGGGCGACGACGCCGATCTGCGACTCCTGCCCGAAAGCGATGCCCTCGAGCGGTGGCGGGCCGCGCGGCGCCGGCGGCGACGGGGCCGGCTGGCCGGCCGTCGCCTCGACAACCGGCGCTTCGGTGCGCCGCCCCGCTCGCACCGGCTCAACCGACCGGACACACGCAAGCGTCGCCAGCACTCGCGCCTGGGCGGCCGTTGCGCGCACGCTCGCGGCGTTCAGCCACGTGCTGGTGACGTGCACCCGGGCGCCGGTGCGGGCGACCGCGTCGAGGTAGGCCGGCACGAGTGGGAAGTCCCGCTCATCGAACAGCCCCGGCGACGTGCGACGGAGCTGGCGCCGGTGCACGGCGCGGGCGTCGTAGGCGCCAGCGAGGCGGTCGATCGCCGCGGCCCGATCGGCCTCGGTCTTCGCGCCCTTGTCCGTGAAATAGACCCAGACCTTGACGGGCTTGGGCGACGAGTCCGGGAGCTTGGCCGCGCCGGGCTGGATCTTGTCCGCTGCGGCGTTATCGGAGGGGGGCGCACTCGAAAGACCGATCGAGGCAGCCAGACCGAGCGCCGCCAGCGCGGAGTGAACAACCATCAGCGTGCTCCGTTGTCCCTCGCCGCGGCCGGCAGAGGCGAGAAAGCCTGTCCCGTACACACAACCTACCACACGACGGCGCGGGATCAACGCCATCCTGAAAAGGACTTTCATCGCGCCGGGCCCGACAGCTCGACACGATCGCCCCACAGCGGGTACCCCGCGTGCATGCCCAGCTCCTTCGAGATCTTCTGCCCCAGGATGAGCCTCGTAGGGGGCTCGCCGTGAGTGAGGAAGAGCCGGGGCCTGGCCCCCTTGAACGCCGCGGCCCATTTCATCAGGCCCGCCTGCCCGGCGTGCGCCGAGAACCCGCCGATGGTGTGCATCCGTGCACGGACGGGGATCTCCTCCCCCATGATCCGCACGACCTTCGCTCCCTCCACGAGCCGCCGGCCCAGCGTCCCCTTCGCCTGGAAACCGACGAAGATCACG
Source organism: Phycisphaerae bacterium (assembly GCA_041485385.1). Classification (GTDB taxonomy): domain Bacteria; phylum Planctomycetota; class Phycisphaerae; order Phycisphaerales; family UBA1924; genus JBGPJM01. The sequence goes on from JBGPJM010000056.1 coordinate 4,746, forward strand.
CACGTGCCCGGGCGCGGCAGGTTGTGCCGGAGGTGGTGCAGGATCCGCCCCCCGGTGCACATCCCCGAGGCGGAGATGATGATCACGCCTCCGTCCAGCGGGTTGAGCGCGGCGGACTCCTGCGCGGTGCGTGTGAAGCGGAGGTCGGGGAAGTCCAGCGGCTTGTCGCCGCGGTTGATGATCGCCCACGCCTCGTCGTCGAAGGCCTCCCGGTGACGCCGGTAGAGTTCGGTGGCGGAGAGCGCCATCGGACTGTCGACGAAGACCCGTGTGCCCGTGAGCCTGCCTTCGCGTGCGAACTGGCCAAGGTAGTAGATGAGTTGCTGCGTGCGTCCGACGGCGAACGAGGGGATAAGCACCTTGCCCCCGCCCTCGTGCGCTTGTCCGAGCACGTCCAACAGCTCCGCGAGCGATTCCTCCCGCCCCTTGTGGTCCCGGTCGCCGTAGGTGGACTCCATAACCACGAAGTCTGCCCGCGTGAGGTTCGTGGGGTCCCTCAGGAGCGCCGCGCCCGTATCGCCGATGTCCCCCGAGAAGGCGATGATGCGCGATTGGCCCCCCTCGGTCACCGTCATCTCGACGCTCGCCGACCCGAGGATGTGCCCGGCATCCACCAGCCGCACGCTGATCCCCGGCGCGATCTGCTGCGCCCGTTCGTATTCGATCGGACGCAGCAGCCGGAGAACCGGCTCGACGTCGCGGGAGGTGTACAGCGGCTGCACCACCCTCTTCCCCCGCCGGGCCCGCTCGCGGTTCATCCGCTGCGCGTCGGTCTCCTGGATACTCGCCGAGTCTCTCAGGATGATCTCGGTGAGATCGCAGCTCGCCAGGGTGCTGTAGATCGGACCCGAGTAGCCGTTCAGAGGGAGCAGCGGAAGGCGCCCGCAGTGATCCAGGTGCCCGTGCGTGAGCACGACCGCGTCCAGGCGCGTGGGGTCCAGCGGCGGCATGCGCCGGTTGCGGCACTCGGCTGCGACTCCCCCCTGATGCAGGCCGAAGTCCACCAGCACCCGGGCCCGGCCCGTCTCGACGAGGTAACAAGAGCCCGTCACCTCGCCCGCGGCGCCGTAGAAGCTCAGCCTCATGCGTACTTCCTTGCGCCCTATTCGCCGGTGCGCGTGGCCGGCCGAGTTCAGGGATTGTTCTGCCCGACTTCATCCCGGGCGGTGGTAGGATTCCCGGTACGCCGTTTGCAAGTCTACGGTGCGGCTTTCCGATAGCCCAATGGAGGCCCCGAAGAGGGCCGTCGCGGAGGGAGGTTGACCGCGATGGAGAACCTGTCGCGGCAGGGAGCGTAAGAGGGGGGCCAAGGATGCACGGGGGGGCGGAGGATGCGCTGATGGCGGACAAGCCGGGCTTTTTGGGGCGGATCGCCACGGGCGCACGCTCGGGTTTTCGCCGGTATCCGCGACACCTGTACCACTCGTTGAAGCGCCAGCCGGTCCCATCGGCGGCGGCGGGGGCGGGGGGGGTGGGGGTGGGGTTGCCCGATCTTTCCCATTTCGGCGGCGTGGGCGGGGGTCTGTCCGCTGTATGGATCGGGCACGCGACGGTCCTGATGCGGGCCGGCGGGCTGAACATCCTGACCGACCCGGTCTTCTCGCACCGGATCGGCATGCGGATCGGGAAGAAGACCTTCGGCCTTGGCCGGATGACGGCATTGCCCCTGGACGTTTCCCACCTCCCTCCGATCGACCTGGTGCTGATCTCGCACGCCCACTTCGACCACCTCGACAAGCCGTCGCTGGCGCGCCTGGCGGAGATCGGAAAGGACACCGTCGTCGTCACGGCCTCGAAGACGCGCCGGCTCATCCCCAAGGGATTCGGTGACGTCGTCGAGCTGGACTGGCGAGACAAATCGGAGATCGGCGCGCCCGGCGGGAAGGGCGGAGGAGGGGTGCGCCTGACGGCGCTGCGCCCGCGTCACTGGGGCGCTCGCACCGGCGTGGACAAGCACCGCGGGTACAACAGCTACCTCATCGAGCCCCAGGGCCAGCGGGTACTCTTCGCCGGCGACACCGGGCACACCGACGCGTTCGACGACCTGGGCGGGGTCGACCTGGCCGCGATCGGGATCGGCGCCTACGACCCATGGATCCACGCCCACGCCAGCCCCGAGCAGGTCTGGTCCATGTTCTCGCGGATGGGAGGCGAGTTCCTGCTGCCCATGCACCACTCGACCTTCGACCTGGGCGAAGAGGCCCCCGACGAGCCCATGGAGCGGCTGCTCCGCGCCGCCGAGGGGCAGCACGACCGCATCATCTGCCGCAAGGCGGGAGAGGTCTGGGGCAAGGCGGGGTGAGCCGCGCCCGTGTGTCGGTGAAAGCCGTACGCAGAGGGCGCTGGGGCAAGGCGAAGTTACAAGAGCGGCCCCAGCAGCTGCGCCGTGTTCTGCGCCAGCACCTTCAGCTTCGACCTCCCCCGCCACGCCACCAGCGCCACCTCCTGGGAGTGCTCCATGTACCCCGTCTGCATGAACCGCAGCACGCTGGTGAAGTCGTCGTCGTAGAGCAAGAGTGTGATCTCGAAGTTCAGCCAGAAGCTGCGGGCGTCGAAGTTCGCCGAGCCGATCATCCCGATCCTCCGGTCCGCCGTCAGCGTCTTGGCGTGCAGCAGCCCGCCGCCGTACTGCAGGATCCGCACCCCGGACTCCAGCAGGTCCTGCCAGTGCGAGCGGCTCGCCGCGGCCACCAGCGGCGAGTCCACCTCCAGCGGCATCACCAGCGTCACCTGCACGCCCCGCACCGCCGCGGCCTGCAGCGCATGCTTGGTCGCGTCGTCCGGAACGAAGTACGGGGTCGTGATGATCAGCTCCTCGCGCGCGGCGTAGATGATGGAGAGCAGCGCCTGCTGCAGGGCCCCGGCCGTATCGCCCGGCCCCGACGGGATCACCTGCACCACCTGCGATTGATCGGGCTTCTTCTGGATGGGGGGTATGAACGGCTCGATGTCGTCGACCTTCTCCTCGCTGTCCATCAGCCAGTCCTTGAGGAACACGATCTGCAGCACCTGCGCCGCCGGGCCCGTCATCCGCACCGAGGCGTCCACCCACGGCCCCGTCCGCCGGTTCCACCCGGCCCGGAACGTCGAGTCGATCACGTTGTGGCTCCCCGTGTACGCGATCTGCCCGTCGATCACCGCGATCTTCCGGTGGTTCCGCAGGTCGATCCGCGCAAAGAGCATCCGCACGGGGTTCGCCGGCATCGCCTCCTCGACCTTCACACCCGCCGCGCGAAGGTCGTGGCAGACCCTGCTCCCCAGGAACCGCCGGCTCCCCACCGCGTCCACCAGCAGCCGGCACGCCACGCCCCGGCGCGCCGCACGCATCAGCGACTCGCTCACCGGCAGGCACGCCGGGGTGGTGGTGTAGATGTAGAACAGAAGGTGGCAGTGCAGCGAGGCCTCGTCGATGTCCCGGGCCAGCGAGCCCAGCATCGCCTCGCTCGTGTTGATCAGCCGCAGCGCGTTGCCCTTGAGCGGCGGCAGCCCGCTCACGGCCGTCGCAAGCTTGGAGATCTCGTGCCACGTTTCATCGGTCGCCGCCCAGTCCTCCTCGCGATGGTGCCACAGCTTGACGATCCGCTGGTCCATCCCCTCGGTGAGCTCGTGGTAGCGCCGCGCCCGCCGGCTCCCCAGCCGGTTCTCCCCGATCAGCAGGTAGAAGAGAAGCCCGACGAACGGGACGAACAAGAGCAGCATCACCCACGCCAGCGCCACCGGCGTCGGCCGCCCCTGCAGCAGCACGCGCACCAAGAGCGCCAGGCGCACCGCCCATTCCAGGATGAACACCGCCCAGGGCCAGCTCATGTCGAGCATGACCGAGAGCTTACCGCATCCATGGAACAGCAACCTCCCGCCGCCGCGCCCGTATCGTTACCCCGGATGCGCACGGCCCTGCTGCATACGCTGGCGTGGATCGTCGGTGCGTCGTGGTTCGCCGCTGTTGCCGCCGCACGCCCCGAGAGCGTCTTTGATGTCCCCGGCGAGAAGACCTCCGAGCTCCGCGCCTATGTCACCGTCCGCGACGAGCTCCCCACCGGCGCCCAGGGCCCGACCTCCCGCATGCTCCTCCTGCTGGACGGCGTCCTCGCCCAGCTCTCCCCCCGCGAGATCGCCCTGCTCGTCTCCACGCCCGAGCCCGCCGGCCGGCTCATCGACGCCCGCGGCGACCTCGAGCGCATCGGCGTCGTCCACCTGGTCGGCCGCAGGGGCCAGGCCAGCGTCGAGGTCATGGTCCGCCCCGATGGCACCATGATCGCCCGCGAACTCTCCAACGGTGGGAAGAAGCTCGCGCCCGAGCAGCAGCGGATCGTCCGCCTCAATCACCGTCGCTTCGAGGAGGCCTCCGGCGACTGGCTGCTCTTCCAGGGATTCGCTGGCCCCGGTCTTAAGGCCGCGGCCCCCGATGGCGCTCCCCCGGCCGAAAGGCCCACCGCCGACCTTCCCCTGGCCCAGGTCGTCGACCTTCCCAGGCCTTACACGCCAGGGCGCTCGATCATGGACCCCCAGACCCTCGGAGACCGCTTCCAGCACGGGCGCAAGTCAAACCTCTCCAGCAAGAGGGCGCTCTCGGAAGAAAAGCTCTACGTTCGCCTCCCGCAGGGCTACGACCCCAGGCACCCGGCCGGCCTCCTCGTGTGGGTCAACGCCGACACCGGCGGCGAGCCGCCCAAGGTCTTCCACGCCGTGGCCGACGAGCTGGGCATCATCTGCGTTGGCGCGGCCAACAGCGGGAACCTGCGCGAGGTGTCCGAGCGCTACCAGCTCGTGTTCGACGGGGTCGCGACCGTATGCAAGCGATACCACGTCGATCCCCGGCGGGTGTACATCACCGGCGTCTCCGGCGGCGGACGCGTCAGCTCGATGCTCTGCGCATGCTTCCCCGATGTCCTCACGGGCGCCGTCCCGATCGTCGGCCTCTCCTGCTACGACCGCGTGCCGCTGGGCAACAGCCGGTACGCGCGCCCGGGGTACGAGAAGCCGGTCGGCCGGTTCTGGACCCTCCTCAAGACCCGGCGCATGGCCCCTATGAGCGGCCCGCCGGACGCCAACTTCCCCGAGATCAAGGGCGCCACCGACGTCATGAACAAGGACGGCCTGCACATCCGCCTCTTCGAGTACCCGGACATGGGCCACCAGATGCCCACCGCCGAGCGGTTCGCCGAGGCGATCAAGTGGGTTGACGAACCCTACCGCGAGCAGACAAAGAAGGAATCCGACCTCGCCACCTCCCTCCTGAGCGCGTACGTCTCCAGGTACGGCAACGTCCCGCCGGCCGACGACAAGCAGCGTGCCGCCCTCGTGAAGGTGACCGATACCGGCCCATGGACGGAAGCCGCGTGGAAGGCCGTCGAGTTGCTGAAGCACCCCGGCGGCAAGTGACGCTCACGCCCGTGAATCCAGCCACAGCGTCACGGGCCCGTCGTTGTCGATCCGTACGAGCATGTCGGCGCCGAACACCCCCTCGGCCACTGGAATCTCCGCTCCCCCGGCCGCTCCCCCGACCGCCCGCACCGCCGCGCACACCGCGTCGAACTCCGCCTTCGCCATCGGCGGCTTCATCGCCCGGTCGAACGAGGGCCGCCGCCCTTTGCGGCAGTCCCCCGCCAGTGTGAAGTTCGGCACCATCAGCACCCCGGCGCGCACGTCCTGCACCGACAGGTTCATCTTCCTCGCCTCATCGCTGAACACGCGCAGGTTCGCGATCTTGTCCGCGATGTACACGCGGTCCGCCTCCGCGTCCCCTTCTTCAACTCCGAGCAGCACCACCAGCCCGCGCCCAATGGACGCGTGCACCGCGCCGCCGATCTCGAGCCTGGCCCCGAGCACGCGCTGGACGACCGCCTTCATGCGTCTCTATCGCCCCCGGTAGTGGGAAGGAATGTCGCCGTGGTCGGCGCGAACGACCGACCGTATCCCGCCGCGCCCGCGCCACTCCGAGATGATCTGCAGCCACACCGGTTTCATCAGCCTCACCAGGTCATCCCTGATCCGGTGTGTCACCGCCTCGTAGAAGATCCCCTCGTCTCGGAACGACTGGTAGTAGAGCTTGAGCGACTTGAGCTCGACGCAGCCGCTCGGAGCGGGGGGCGCCGCCGGCTGGTACCGCAGCGTGATCACGCCGAAATCCGGGTGCGCCGTTACCGGGCACAGCGACGTGAACTCCTCGGCGATGTGCTCGATCACCAGCGGCGCATCGGCCGGCGTCGCGAAGGTCTGCAGCAGCTTCGGGTCGGGCATGGCGAGGGCAGGCTAGGTCGCCGCGCCCAGCCGTTCAAGAGCCGCCCTCCCCGTTCCCCACATCCGCCATCGCACATATCCCACATCCGACATCGAGAGTCAGTTCGCGTACCTGCTCAGCAACTCCACGATCTTCGGCTGGTCCCTATTGATCTGCAGGGACCGCCTCAGCGCCTGCACCCCCGCGTCGTGCACCTTGTTGTCCGCCTTGTCCGAGGCGATCCATTTGTTGAGCAGGCACACCCCCAGCCCGTTCAGCGCCGGGTAATAGTCCGCATCGACCCTCAGCCCGCTCTCGAAATCCTTCTGCGCCCGCTCGAACTGCCCCAGCCGGAAGTCCGCGAACCCCAGCCGCTCCCACGCCGTCGCCGACGGATCCGTCCTCAGCACCTGCTCCAGCGCGTTGCGCATCTCCGTGTACCGCTCCAGCTTCCCCAGGCTCTCCGACAGGTTCATCAAGAGCCCCGTTGTCAGCGGCATCAACTCCGCCGCCTGCTGGTACTCCTTCACCGCTCCGCGGTGGTCGTTCATCGCCGCCAGCACCGCCCCGAGCTGGAACCTCGCCTCCCCGCTCTGCGGCCGGATCGTCACCGCCCGCTGCGCATACTCGAGTGCCTGCCCGTTCTCCCCCAGCTGGTAGTACGCCGTCGCCAGCCGGATATTCGCCCCGTAATCCCCCGGCTTGATCGCCAGCGCCCGCAGGTACGCCCCGATCGCGTCCGTGACGCGGTCCAGGATGTGCAGCATCAGCCCGTCGTAGTACTGCGCATCGAAGTTCAGCGGCTCCAGCACCGCTGCCGAGCGGTACGACTCCTCCGCCGCCGCGTAGTCGCCCCCCATCCGGTGCAGGTCCGCAATCGTCATGTGCGCCCGCGTGAAACGCGGGTTGATCTCGATCGCCCGCGCCAGCTCCGCCAGCGCTGCCTCGTTGTCCCCGCGACGGATCAGCGACTCCGCCGACACCACCAGCGCCTCCGCACGCTGCTTTGGCGGCAAAGGAGGCGGCCTCCGGGCCGGTGCGTCGACGCTGGCCGCGGGCCCGCCCCGCCGGAACACGCCGCACCCCGGCGCAACGCCGATGACCGTCGCCAGAATCGGCGCCGCGAGGAGGGTGACAAGCGAGGTAGGGTGCATAAGTGAAAGCAGAAGCATACCGCCTGAGATCGGCAATCGTTGGGGGTGTGTTTGAATCAAAACGACGGCCGACGACAGAAGGTTCGCGCAGACCGTGCGCCCCTCGAACTCGTCCCCAGCGCAACCGAGGGTTATGCGGCAGGCGCGCCGCCGCACCCGGGGTTACTCGACGTTGAGCCCCTTGAGATAGCCGGCCAGCTCGCCGCGGAGCTTTTCGATCTGCTCCTGGCCCTTGATCCGGCGCTGGTGCAGGTCCTCCAGCTGCGTCTCCTGCTCGGTGAGCTTGGTCATGTACCGGGTGTACAGCTGGCTGTTGTTGTCGATCTTGGCCATGTTTTCGCGGATTCGGCCCTGGTCCTGGGCGATCTCGGCGGTCTGGCGGTCGAGCTCCTTCATCGCCCGCTCGGCCTGGTTGATCGCCGACTGCTTCGCCGCGGCCTCCTGCACCGCCTTCATCACCGCCTCCGACACCTTCCCCTGCTTGGCATACTCCAGCAGCGTCGGCCGGTCGATCGAGAGGACCTCCACGCGCTGGTACCGCACGCGCTCCTGCTGGACCGCCAGCGAGCCCGTCTTGTCCGCCGGCATCTCCACCTCGAAGCGGTACAGCTCCTGGGTCTGCTCCGCGGCCTTCTTGGGTTCGACAAGGTCCCACCCGTTCAGTCGCGCCTGCTCGACGATGACCGTGCGCCCGCGCTTCTGGTCGTTGTTGTCGAAGGCGTACGTCGAGCGCACCACGTCCTTGAACGTCTGCTCGATCGTCCCGTCGACGATCTTGAGGTGCGTCACTGTCGAGCTGGTGTCGCCGCTGGTCAGCACGCCGACGTCCAGGTCCACCGCGTAGGCGAGCAGCCTCTTGTCCCCCTGGCCGACGTGCCCGATCTGGGCGTCGCCGGCGTAGATGGTCTTGTTGTCGGCGCCGTCGATCACGGAGATCGGGCCGGGCAGGAGCTGGAGGTTGGAGTCGTTGACGATCTCGACGCCGCGCATGGGGTGCTCGGACCGGTCGGCGAGGTTGAAGATGCTTACGCGGCGCCCGGAGATCGTCGAGTTGAGGAGCGGGATCATCGCCGAGCGCTGCCGCTCGATCGTCACCGGCGCCTCGAGCTCGTACTGGAAGACCTCGCCGATCTCGCCGGCCTGAGCCTGGGCCGCCGCGCTGTAGTCCACAAGGCCCCTGGCGTCCATCAGGGGGATTTCGCCGAGCCCGTTCTTGTCCTTTTCCATGCGCATCGGGACCCGACCGGCCGCGCCGCCGGTGGGCGCGGCCGGCTGGGCGTCGCCGAATTTGTCATACCGATATGCCAGCTTGCGCTCCTCATCCGCCTGCTTGGCTGCGCCTTCGAGCTGCTCCCGCAGCGTCGCATCCACGCCGCCTGCGTAGGCCCTGGGCGCGACGCCGGGGATGGTGGGGACGGGGACCATGGGGCGGGTGACGTAGAGGGGCTCGTAGAGGTCCATCTGGAAGGAGACGGGCCGGCCGGAGACCAGGGAGAGCTTGACGTCGTTCCAGTCGTGGTCGGTGGTGTTCTCTACGATGGCCCACCCCTGGATCGAGAGTTGGCCGCCCTTGGCCTTGCCGCCCGCCCCGTCCTTGGTGCCGTCCTTGCCGGGCTTGACCGGGAGTGTGTCCGGCAGCACCAGCCGGTAGGAGGTCTTCCACACCGGCATCTCGTGGATGTACGCCACCGTCACCGGCAGGGTGCCCCCGGAAGCGCCGCTGAACCGCATGTTCACGGTCTTGCTCCGGTCGGCCCGGTACTCGGCCAGGGAGGCCAGGGCCTTGTTCAACTCGGCCGCCAGGTCCTTGTCCAGGAGCTCGAATGAGGAGACGTCGCTGATGGCGATCGACCGCATGCCGGTCTGGGTCACCAGGTTGAGGTGAGGGGCGTCGTAGGGCTGGGCGTCCTTGCCGGGGGAGACCTTGCGGCTCTCGACGCCCAGGATGGTCCCGGTGATCTGGTCGCCGCCGGCGACGACCTTGATCGGCGCCCCGCGCAAGCGACCCAACAGATCGGGGACGCTGGGGTTGTCGGAGATGTCCACGCCGAAGGAGGCCAGTCGGCGCGCGAGCGGCTCCTTGGAGCCGTACGAGATCGAGTCCAGCCGGCCGGCCTTGGGGTCCAGCACGACGACCATGCTCTTGAGGATGTCGTTGATCTGCTCGGTGTTGAAGCGCAGCTGCACCTCGGCATCGGCCCGGATGCTGCCGGCCCGCTCGAAGTACCCCACCCCGGAGCGGTACAGCGTGATCTTGCGGATCGGCAGCTCTTCGGCCCCCGCCACCGCCCCCGCAGCGCCGGCCTTGGCCGTCGCGGCCGGCTGCGCCAGCGCGCCGCTCACCCCGACCAGCGACGCGGCGGCGCCCGCCGCCACCACCAGGGCCCACCGTCGGCATCGACGCGACATCAACAACATTGGTCAGCTCCTTGCGCACACCGCCGTTCGTCACCCTCTCCCCATCCTCATTCGCTCTTTCGTGCCTTCGCGATCGCCTTCGGGTGCAGCGGCAACCGGCGCTACTCGACATTCAGCGCCCGGATATACGCCACCAGCTCGTTCTTCAGCTTGTCCAGGCTCTCCTGCCCCTTGATCCGCCGCTCCCCCAGCGTGTCGAGCTGCGTCTCCTGCTCGGTGAGCTTGGTCATGTACCGCGTGTAGAGCTGGCTGCTCTGGGCGATCCCCGCCATGTTCCCGCGGATCCGCGCCTGGTCCTTGTTGATCTCGCCGATCTGCCGGTCCAGCTCCTGGATGTCGCGCTCGGCCTGGTTGATCACCCCCTGGCGCTTGCCGATCTCCCGCACCGCCTCCACCACCTTGTCGGACACCTTTCCGCTTTTCTGGTACGCCAGGATCGTCGGCAGGTCGATGTCGGTGATGCCGATCCGCTGCGCATCGGTCCGCTCCTGCAGCACCGCCAGCGTGCCGGCTTTTCCGGATGCCAGCGGCAGCTCGAACCGGTACAGCGCCTGCGTCTCCTCCGACGGCTTCTCCGGCTTCACCAGCGACCACCCCTGGTTCTTGGCCTGCTCGATCACCACCGTGCGGGCCCGCTTCTGGTCGTTGTTCTGCATCGCGTACGACGTCGTGCTCTGGGTCTTGATCGTCTGCTCGAACAGCCCGTCCACGATCTTCAGGTGCGTCACCGTCACGTTGTTCTCCGCCGACGTCAGCACCTTCACGTCCAGGTCCACCGCGTACGCCAGCAGGCGCTTGTCCCCCTGCCCGATGTGCCCGATCTGCGCATCTCCCGCGTACGCCGTGGTGTTCTCGTTGCCGTCGAAGACCGCGATCGGACCCGGCAGCAGCTGCAGGCTTGAGTCGTTCTTCAGCTCCACGCCCCGCATCGGGTACTCGCTCCTGTCCGCGAGGCTGAAGATGCTCACCCGGCGCCCGCTCACCGCGGCCGACAGGATCGGAATCATCGCCGAGCGCTGCCGCTCGATCGTCACGGGCGCCTCGAGCTCGTACTGGAATACCTCCCCGACCTCGCCCGCCTGGGCCTGGGCCGCCGCGGCGTAGTCCGCCATGTCCCCGGCGCTGAGCCCCGCGTACCCCGCCTTGTCGCCCGCGGTCTTGAGTGCCAGGCTCTCCGCCGCGGCCGCCGGCGCGGGCGGCGACCCGGGGGCCATTCCGCCCCGCGACCTCCCCGCGTCCCGCCGGCTTGCGCGGGCCTCCTCGCCCGCCGACACCAGCGCCTTGCCGAGCTCCGCGTCCACCCCGCCCGCGTACGCCCGTGGCGCCACGCCAGGGACCGTCGGCACCGGGATCATCGGCCGGAAGACGTACAGCGGCTCGTACAGGTCCATCTGGAACGAGACCGGCCGTCCCGACACCAGCGACAGCTTCACGTCGTTCCAGTCGTGGTCCGTGTTGTTCTCCACGATCGCCCATCCCCGGATGTTCAGCGTGGACGGTTTGCCACTCTCCTTCTTCGCCGATTCGTCCGGCAGGATCAGCCGGTACGACGTCTTCCACACCGGCATCTCATGGATGTACGCCACCGTCACGGGCAGCGCGTTCCCCGAGGCCCCCGAGAACCGCAGGTTCACCGTCTTGCTCCGGTCGGCCCGGTACTCCGCCAGGGCGCTCAGCGCCTTGTTCAGCTCCGTCGCCAGGTCCTTGTCCAGGAGCTCGAATGACGAGATGTCGCTCACCGCGATCGACCGCATCCCGGTCTGCGTCACCAGGTTGAGGTGGGGCGCGTCGTACGCCGCCTGGTCCTTCACCGGCGGCACCTTCCGCTGCTCCACGCCCAGGATCGTCCCCGTGATCTGGTCCCCCGCGGCGACCACCTTGATCGGCGCCCCGCGGAGCTGATTCAGAAGCTCCGGCACCGTCGGGTTCTTCGAGATGTCCACACCGAACGACGCCAGCCGGCGCGCCAAGGGCTCCTTCGATCCGTACGACACGGCTTCCAGCCGCCCCGACTTGGGGTCCAGCACCACCACCATCGACTTCAGGATGTCGTTGATCTGCTCGGTGCTGAAGCGGAGCTGGATCTCCGCGTCCCCCCGCACCGACCCGGCCCGCTCGAAATACCCCACGCCCGACCGGTAGAGCGTGATCTTCCGGATTGGCAGGTCCTGGTCGGACGCCGCGGCCTTCTCGGCGCCCCGCGCCGCCGCGGGGGCACGCTCGTTCTGCGCCATCGCCGGCGCACTCACCAGCGCAAGGGGCGCGGCCAGACCCGCACCGACCAGCAGGGCAACCAGACGGGACCGGCTGTTCATACGAGGAGCGTTGCGGGACATCGTTCGACTCCATGGTGTGTGTGACGGTGGGTGTGAGAGGACGCGCGGCGGCTCCAGCCAGCCAGTATCGGCCGATGGAGCGTGGGTGTGGACGCAGCCCCCTGCTGACATTATCAGCCGCGCTTCCGCCCTGTGCCCGCGACCAACGGTGGATGGCCGCTCATGGGTCGGCGTCCACCGGGAGGGGTGGGGGCCGGTGTGTGAAACAAGGGGTCGAGAAGGGTCGAGAGTTTTGGAGAAAAGACGAGAGTTTTTGAGAAAAACCGAGAAAAACCGAGAAAGGACGAGAAAAACAGGGCAAGTTTTTTGCGTAAGTGCTTGTAATGCTTGGAGTTGTGATTTTTGGCGGGGTGTTTTTCGCGGCGAGGGGGGGTGATTTTTCTCGGGGTTTTTGGGTGGTTTTTGAGGGTCGGCACGGGGGTTGGGATCACTGCAAGTGCCTTTCTGCAAAGCGCTTGCGTTGATGCCTGCGTGGTTGGGCACGACTCTGAACTTCGGGTGCTCCTGGGTGGCGCTTCGGACCTGGCCTTCTGACGGGCGCAGCGTGCGCGCGGCGCCCCTCTACCTATGGGCGGTCGGTCCTGTTTGCGCGCGCAGAATGGGAGAGAGCGGGGGGCCAAATCGCGTAAACGCTTGTGGCGCAAGGAGAAGAAAATTGTGAGGTTTGCGCTTTTGCGCGCGCCGGGCGCGCCTGTTCTGCGCGCGCAAACTGTCTCCACCGTTCAGGGGGGCAGAAAGCAAGAGCCAGAGTGCAACAAGCAGGACAGAGGGGGAGGCAGGCAGCCCGGGTGGGTCGGGCTTCGGGCGTGTTCGATTGGCTCTTCCTCTATAGTCCGGCCGGCCCCGCGTCTCCGCCTCGACTCAGCACGCCATGCCTGAACTTCCTGTGCTCAATACCCGCCGCCGCGCTGGCGCGGTCAACGCCGAGCCGGCTCTGGCCGCCGAGCTTCGCGCCCTCATCCGGGGCGAGGTCCGTTTCGACGAGCACAATCGTCTGCTGTACGCCACCGACGCCTCCCTCTACCAGGTGGAGCCGCTGGGGGTCGTGATCCCGCGCGACCTGGCCGATGTCGAGGCCGCCGTCCGCTTCTGCGCCCGGCACGATCTGCCGATCCTTCCCCGCGGCGGCGGGACGAGCCTGGCCGGGCAGTGCACCAACCGGGCCGTCGTGATCGACATGTCCGCGGGCTGCCGCGGCATCGGCGCCGTTGCCGAGACCGAGGGGAGGAAGTCCATCCGGGTCGAACCGGGCGTGACCGTGGACGAGCTGAACCGCGAGCTCGCCCTGCGCAGATCCGGCGTGTTCTTCGCCCCTGACCCAGCCACCAGCGCCCAGGCGACGGTGGGGGGGTGCATCGGCAACAACGCCGCGGGGGGGCGCTCGATCCGGTACGGCCGGACGAGCGAGAACCTCGCCGGCGTCGATGTGCTCCTCTCGACCGGCGAGCGCACGACGCTCTCTCAGGGCGCCGGCGGGCCCGATCCGGTCGCCCGGCGTCTCGGCGCCGGCGCACTTGAGATCGCGCGCCGCAACGCGGGCCTCATCCGCGAGCGGTTCCCGCGGACCATCCGGCGCAATGCCGGCTACGGCCTGGACCTCGTTCTCGATCAGTTGGAGAAAGGCGCCACGCCCGAGACTGTCGACCTCTCCGGCCTCCTCTGCGGCAGCGAGGGCACGCTCGCGGTCACGCTCCGGGCCGATGTGCTTCTCCATCCGCTGCCTAGCGCCAAGGGCTTGGCGGTTATCAGCTTCGCCACGCTTGAAGAGGCTATCGAGGCCGTCAAGCCGATCCTGGACCTGGGACTGCCCCGAGGTCTCACCGCTGTCGAGCTCCTCGACGATGTCGTGCTCGACGCCGCACGCGGCAACCTCGAATACCGCAAGTATGTCGATCTCCTCCCCGGCGCCGACGCGGGCAGGCGCGAGCCCAAGGCGGTGCTGTACGTCGAGTTCTTCGGATTCGCCGGCGGCGCGGACGATGTGCAGAGCGGGCTGGCCGCGCTCCGCCAGTTCGTCGAGCGAGTCCCGGGGTTCCGCGGCGTGGCGTGCTACACCGATGGCGAGGGAGGAAGTGGGGGGGCCATGCTCAGCGCCTGGAAGCTTCGCAAGGCCGGCGAGCCACTTCTCCACGGCCTGCCCGGCCCGCGCAAGCCGATCACGTTCGTCGAGGACAACGCCGTGCCGGTGGAGCGGCTGGGCGAGTTTGTCCGCGAGTTCAAGAAGATCGTTGCGCGGCACGGGACTCGGGCCGCGTACTGGGCGCACGCGAGCGTGGGCGTGCTGCACGTGCGCCCGATGATCGATCTGCACGATGCGGCCGACCGGCAGCGCCTCCGCGAGATCGCCGTCGAGGTGGCCGACCTCGCCCGGGCCTGCGGCGGCATCATGTCCGGCGAGCACGGCGACGGGCGCGTCCGCGGCCCCCTCCTCGAGCGTTTCTTCGGTCCCGATCTCATGCGGGCCTTCCGCGAGCTCAAGCAGCTCTTTGACCCCAGGGGGATCCTGAACCCGGGGATGGTCGTCGGTGCCGGGCCGATTGACAGCATCACGGACAACCTGCGGGCCTTAGCGCCGGAGGGGAACGGCAGCGCAAGGGAACATGGGGATGGCAGAGCGGATCCGGGCGATTCCGCTCAGCGCCGAGCGCTCAGCACTCAGGACTCCGAAGAGGCTGTTCGGACGTTCTTCAGCTTCGAGGATCAGCACGGCCTGCGCGGGGCCGCGGAGATGTGCAACGGCGCGGGTGTGTGCCGCAAGCGCAACGGCGGGGGCGGCACGATGTGCCCGTCGTACATGGCGACACTCGACGAGCGGCACTCGACGCGCGGGCGCGGGAACGCGTTGCGGCTGGCCATCACCGGCCAGATCGGGCGCGATGCGGACTCGCGCCCGG
Organism: Phycisphaerae bacterium; assembly: GCA_041485385.1. GTDB lineage: Bacteria > Planctomycetota > Phycisphaerae > Phycisphaerales > UBA1924 > JBGPJM01. Next base: position 19,768 of record JBGPJM010000056.1, read on the forward strand.
TGGGCGGGGCGGTCTGGGACGATCCGGCGACGATCGAGACGCTGGACCTGTGCCTCTCCTGCAAGGCGTGCAAGAGCGAGTGTCCGAGCAACGTGGATATTGCGCGGCTGAAGGCCGAGTACACGGGGCAGCGGTACCGCGCGACGGGGCGCGTGCCGCTGAGCGCGCGGGCGATCGGGCATGTGAGGTTCCTGAATCGCGCTGGTTCGGCGGTGCCGCGGTTGGCCAACTGGGGGGCGGGACTCTCACTCACCCGCGGGCTGCTCTGTCGTCTCCTGGGGATTTCTCCGAAGAGGTCTCTTCCGCTGTTTGAGCGGTCGCTGTACCGGTGGTTTGCGGAGCGAGAGCGCGGGCGGGCGCTGGGGGGCTCGCGATGGAGATCCTCTGAGGATCGGGAGGGCCCAGTTCCTCCGCCCCTTCGGGGCTGGCAGCCTTTTTCCGACGCTGACCACGGGTTCCGCGACTCCGACTCCGGAGGAGTCGGAGTCGCTCCACCCGTGGCTACGCGCCTTCGCCCCGTTGGGGCGAGGAGGCAGGAGAAGAATCTCGTCGCCAGCTCGGGCGACGCTCGGCGGTCCCAGGCTGGCGAGTTCGGTGAAGCGGGGGCCGATTCTCATTCTCGTCCCCGGGTCGTCCTGTTTGCTGACTGCTTCACGACGTACAACGAACCGCGCATTGGCATCGCCGCCGCAAGAGTCCTCGAGCACCTCGGGTACGACGTCGATCTCCTCCCCAGGGAGGGCGAGCACGGCTTCTCTTCCGGTTGCTGCGGGCGATCGATGATCTCCGTCGGCCTCCTCGAAGACGCCATCGAAACCGCCGACGAGACCCTCGCCTCCCTCCGCCCGGCGATCGAGGACGACACCGTCGAGGCGATCCTTGTCTGCGAGCCCTCCTGTCTATCCGCCATCAAGGACGACTGGCTCCAGCTCAACCTCCGCACTCCCATGGGGCTCCGCAAGAAGCTCGCGCAGAAGGCACTCCTCGTCGAGGATTTCATCGGCCGCACGCTCCCGTCCTCTCTTCCACTCAGTTCTCAGTCCGCAGTCCTCAGCACCTCCGGCCCCGTCCTGCTCCACGCGCACTGCCACCAGAAGGCCCTGTGGGGTGCCGATACCAGCGCCGCGGTGCTGCGACAGGTCCTGGGCTCGCGCCTCCACGTCCTGGACTCCGGCTGCTGCGGCATGGCCGGCTCCTTCGGCTACGCCGCGCACCGCTACGAGCTTTCCATGCAGATCGGCGAGCTGTCTCTCTTCCCCGCCGTCCGCACCGCCGGCCCGGATTCGGTCATCGTCGCGCCCGGCACCTCCTGCCGCCACCAGATCAAGGATGCCACCGGGCGGCGTGCTCTGCACCCGATCGAACTGATCGCACGGGCCATCGGCATTTGATGGCGTGCACCGCATCGACTGCCTAGCATCTTTAGAGCATCGATATCGATGCGTCAGGAGGCCGACCGTCATGATCCCCGTCAAAGACATCCACCCACTGACCGACTTCAAGCGAAACACGAACCAGTTCCGCCGGCGGCTCAAGAAGTCGGGCGAACCCGTCGTTCTCACTGTTGACGGCCGTGCGGAACTGATCGTCCAGGACGCCGCGGCCTACGAGAGGATGGTCGCCGACCTGGACTTCGCCGAGACAATCAAGGGAGTCTCCGAGGGCCTCGCCGAGGCGAGGGCGGGCAAGGGCATGTCCCTCGCGCAGTTTGATCGTGAGATCCGCAAGCGTCACAAGCAGCGCAAGCGGTCATGAGGTTCACGGTCCGAGTCATGCCGCGGGCGCTCGCCGATGCCGACGAGGCGATGCTCTGGATGTCGGAGCGCTCTTTCGAAAGAGCGCTCAACTGGCATCAGGGCCTGTTTGAAGCCATTCAGACGCTCGAGTACCTCCCCGCGAGATGCGGGCTCGCCCCTGAGAGCCAGGCGCTCGGCATCGCCCTGCGGCAGCTGCTCTACCGCGGCTACAAGGTGCTCTTCGTGATCGAGGGGCACTACGTCAGGGTACTCGCCATCCGGCATGGTCACCGGCGAGCTGTCCGGCGAGCAGAGATTGAACCGCTCGACAACTGAACGCACTCAGCCACCCCCTTGCCGCGACTAGATCAACGACGCGACCGCGCGTTGCGTGTCGCACTCCATCGACCTTATCGCGATGGCCATGGGCCTTGGATCGCCCGTCTATCGCACCGGTTCTCGCGGCGGCGTGAAGAGGGGCACATTCAGTCCGCACTCCGGGCATTGAATGCCGTCGCCGCCGGCCGGCAGCCCGGCGAGTTCATACCCGCACGCAGGACACGCGGTCGCCGAGCGACGCCGCGCCCTCCGGCTATCGCTGACCCACCACAGAAGCGACCCCGCGATCGACGCGTGGTAGAGGAGGAGAGAGCCCCAGTACAGCTCCCTCGTGACGGTCAGCATCAGCCCGTTGGTGGCGGCCGCCTCCGTCAAGACAACCCAGCTCGCGCGACCAAGCACCATCCCGATCAGAGCAACACTCAAGATCCGCCACCGGCCTACGACAAGCCAGAGCATCGCCCCCGTCCCGATGAGATCGGCGGCCCCGAGCAGAGCCGCCGCCCATCCCGAGGTGCTCATGCCGGGGAGCACGCGATACGCCGGCACCGCCAGCGCCGGCACCAGCACGCACCACGCCCCGAGCAGACCGTACTTCCACCACGCCACCCGCCGCGGACTGAGATGGCACAGCACCAGGATGTACGCGACACAGATCGGGCTGAAGACCGGCTCACTGAGTTGAAACCACGCCCAGGGGAGCCACCTCGAAACGACCCAGTACAGGGCGTCGACCCCCAAGGTGTCCGTGATCAGCCAGAAGAGCTTGTTCCTGAGATCGATGCCGAGGTACCAGCAGGCCGCGATTGCGATGGCGATTGGCGTCAGCACCCACCCGGCCGGCCCGAAGCCAAGAAGAGGCTTCTCGACAAACTTCAGGTTCCGTTGGGGCGTCGATCGCGATTGCTCGGGTCCAGCCATCGATATTGCGACGCGGTCAGCGAGTGCCGCGCTACTCCCACCTCACCACAATCTTGCCAAACTGCTCCCCGGCTTCCAGCCGCGCATAGGCCTCCCGCGCGTCCCGGGCCGGATACACCTTGTCCACGACCGGCTTCACCAGCCCCGCTCGCAAGAGCGCCGCGACCTCTTTGAACTCGTCGTTGGAACCCATCGTCGTCCCCAGCACGCGCAGCTGGTTCCAGAACATCCGCGCCAGGTCCGTCGGCGAATCCGGCCCCGAGGTTGCCCCCGGCGTCACGTAGGCCCCGCCGCGTGCCAACGACTTGATGCACGAGAGATGCGTCGCCTTCCCCGAGGAATCCACCGCCATGTCCACGCCGCGCTTCCCCGTCCATGCGCGAACATCCCTTGACCAGTCCTGACCCGTATCCAGCGCACCGTGATCCGCTCCCAGCTCCCGCGCCCGGTCCAGCTTCCACTGGTGCCGGCTCGTCACCACCACCGCGCACCCCATCCACTTGGCGATCCCCAGCGCGCTCGTCGCCACCCCGCCACCGATCCCCGTGATCAGCACGCTCTGCCCCGGCCGCAGATGCGCCTTGGTCACCATCCCCGAGTACGCCGTCAGCGCGCACAGCCCGTACGCCGCCCCGTCCTCGGCCTTCACCCCGTCACCCACCA
>JBGPJM010000057.1:0-23252 GCA_041485385.1 Phycisphaerae bacterium
CGCGGTCAGGCCGACCTCCACCATGAACGGCGGCGTGCCCGCCTCCTGGCTGAGGTTGTTGGCCCACCAGTGCGGCGCTCCGGGCGCCCACCACACGGCGTTGACCTCGCCCGCGGCGTCCAGCCCCGCCACGTGCAGGCCGCCCCAGTCGGAAACGTACGAGATCAGGTTTGACGCGAAATGGGGCGTGGCGATCCCGTTGGGTGTCAGTTGCGTCGTGGTGATATTCATGAAGGCCCAGACGGCCTGGCCGCCGCTCACGGCCCCGGTCTGGAAGTAGCGCACCACCTCGCCGCCGGCGTTGATCCCGACGATGTTGACGCTGCCGTCCGAGCTGGTGAAGACGGTGGAGGCGCCGGTGATGGCGCTGGCGTTGGGCGAGAGCGGCAGGGTTTCGGTCGTCAGGTCGCGCACCGCCAGCGGGCTGGCGGCGGTGTTCACCACGAAGAGCCCCTGCGGGGACGTGACGCAGACGTAGCTCTTCCCGTCGCGTGGGTCGACCCAGGTATGCGTCGCGAACTGGTTGAGCGTCGTCGGCACGGGGGGCGCGGTCACGTCCAGCGACTCCTTGGTCCACGCCCCCGAGGGCGAGCGCTGCATCATGACGGCGTGGCCCGTCGGGCTGACGAAGGAGATCGTCGTGCGACCGCCCATCTCGGCGGAAGCGTGCGACTGCGCGCCGGGGGCGGGCAGGGGCGCGCAGCCGGCGAGGGAGACGCTGTTGTTGGAATCCATCGTGACCGCGCCGTTCTGAGCGAGGGCTCTCCCCTCCCAGATCATGGCGCCGGTGTTCAGCGTGATGCTCGCCTGGGCGAGGATGGTCCCCTTGAATGACGTGCCGGAGCCCAGTGTCGCGGAAGTTCCGACTTGCCAGTAGACGTTGCACGCATTGCCGCCGTTGATCATGACGACCGAGGCGTCGCTCGCGGTGATGAGGGTGGTGCCGATCTGGAACACGAAGCTCGCATTGGGGTCTCCCCCCGCGTCGAGCGTGAGCTGCGAGGACGACATGGGGGCGTCCGACGCGAAGTGGTACACGCCCGGCCCGAGCGTGAGCCCGCCCAGGTTCACCCCCGTCAGGGTCTGGGTGAGCGCCATGCCCGCCAAGGCGTTGTACGCGATGGTGACATCATTCTGGGCCTGCTGCGCGGCCGCATCGCCCGCGTGCAGCGTCCCGACCACGGTGCCCGGGGGAAAACCCGTTATGTCGGTACCCGGCCAGACCCCCAGATCCCCGGTGACGGTGGTCAGGCCGGTGTTGGTCACCGTCGAGCCCCCCAAGACGGCGAAGCCCTGCGCGGAGCCCAGAATGTTGGTTTGTGCCTGCGCCCGCTGGCCCACGCAGGCCACCATCACCACTGCCAATGTCAGCTCTCTATACATGGCCAATCCTTTCCTGCAAACCCGCCCTTGACGATCGGAACCGCGAACGCCCCCCGCCCCCGTCACCGCGCGAAAACAAGCCCGGCACGGCCGGGGCTGCCCATCATCTCGTCATCCGACGACTTCAACCGAGATTTCGACATGCGCCTGAACACACCCTAGACCTCAGCGGGGGAAGGTCAACGTGAATGAACTCTCACATTGGTGCACCGCTGATTCTCCGCCCGTGGCGCGATGGACACCGATCATTGATCCGGCCTTCTTCCCCGGGGGAACCGGAGCACGATGGTGGCCGGCGCGAACGATGGAGCTGCCTGAAGATGCGTGAGATCAGGACGCAGGGCGAAATCGAATCGGCGATCTGCGCGCTGATGGTGCGCTTCGAGCAGGAAGACATGGGGCGCGGCCCCAAGGATGTCCGCGCTCACCTCATCAACGACCTGCTCGTGGTCCGCCTCTCCGGCGTCTCACCGCGGCCGAGCAGCACCTGGCCCAGTCGCTGCCGGCCGAGAAGGGCAGGGACCTGCTGCAACAGGTCCGCTCCCACCTGATCGAAGCGGCGCGCCCCGATCATGGAAACGATGGTTCAACAGGCCACCGGCGTCAAGGTCCTCACCCTGCACCATGACATCAGCACCGTCACCCGGGAAGAGGTTGTGCTCTTCACGCTCGCCGAGCCGCCCCGGTTCCGCAAGGCCAGAAAGAAGCAGCCGTTCCTGGGCGCAGGTTACTTCAGGGAGCCGCGTACGGCCACCGTGCGTCGGCGTACCCCGCCCCGCCGCCATCAGTTCGACGCCTGCAAGAACTGGCGGATCTTCCGCTCCTCCTCGCCGGTGAGGCGCGCCTGGATACGCATGTGCATCACCGCGACATCCCATTGCGCGTCGCTGTAGTCCTTGGGCGAGCGACTATTGTGGCACTGGCCACAGTTCTGCGCCCACAGCTCATTCCCGCTCAGTTCCGTGGTCGCTGCGCCGGACGCAACTCCTGCGGGCTTGCCCTCGGGAGATGCGGCAGCGCCTGCCGAGGCGTCGGTCTGCGACGTGCCGGACCCGGCGCACCCGACGACCACCGCCAACGCGGCAAGCCCGATCCCGCCGCCCCAGATGATTGCTGCTGTGTTCTTCATGACGGCGCTCCTGTTCAGAAACTGACCGCTGCCTGGAGGAGGAACGTGTTGCTGGACTGGCCCGTGCCGGTCGGGTCGTTGAGGTTATCGAACTCGTAGGCGATCTTGACGACCGCCCTTGGATTGACCCAGTAGTCAAGCCCGATCGTCCATCGCTGATCGTCGGCGGGCGTCGGCGCCAGGTTGGGCTGGTGAAGGAAGTCGTACCGCAGGACCGCCTCGAGGTCCTTGAGGATCCCGCTCAGCTTAGTGGGCCGGTAGGCCAGCTGCGCGTACCCGCCGGTGCGGTCGTTGGTGAACGGGCCGGACCCCAGGTCGATCCTCTTCTCGAAGTCGGCGAAGATGAACTCGAGGCGGGCGTCGATGCGCCCCGCGAGCCAGTCCTGCTCCGCGACATAGCCGACGCTGACGTCGTGCAGGACGACGTTGACGGTCCCGAGGCCGGAGCCGGACGGCGAGAGGTCGTTGAACTGGACCGCATAGGCGAGCTCGAGCTCGGGGATCGGAAGGTAGCCCAGGCGTCCGCCCACCGCCTTGTTGTTGTTCACGTCGGTGAACTCGGTGAGGTCGAGCTGGCCGGACCCGTCGCCCGAGGTGATCAGGCTCGGGCCGTTGCTGACCCAGGCGGAGTATGTGAACTTGCCAATCTCCGTGCGCACGCCGCCGCGGGCCTCGACCCCAAGGGATTTCTCCGGCGCCAGGCCGCCGTCCTCCGCGAAGAGCGGGTTGTCGGGCAGCTTGTTGATCCACTGCGGGTGGAGGTTCTGCTGGAAGGTGTTCAGCGGGGACAGGATGACGCCGCCGCGCAGCGCCAGCCAGTCGGTTGCGTCCCAGTTGATGTTCATGTACTCGACGTTGGTCTCGGTCGCGTTGTCCGCCAGCTCGAACTCCACGGAGGCGGCGGCGAGCAGGCTGTCCGAGATCTTCCAAAGGAACACGGGCTTGAACGCCGCGTCAAAGGACGAGGTCCCGTGCTGCGGCACGGTCAGCCCGGTCGCGATGAAGCCGCTGAGCAGGAACTTCTCCGTGCCGGGCTTGAGCTCGTTCAACTTGGCGGTGAGATCCTCGACCTTCTTCTCCTGCTCGTCGAGCCGCTCCTTGGTTTCGTCGGCGGGCTGCGCGCCGGGTTTCGCGGGCGCCGCCTGATCGGCCGCCTTGGCCGGCTGGCCGGCCTCCTTCGCCTTGCGGAGCTCACGGACCTCCTTCTCGAGCTGGTCGATCCGCTTGTTCACCTCCTCCGGCGATTGCGGAGGGGTTGCCGGCTGCGCGTTCTGCGCGGGCGCGGATCCGCACGCCAACATGAGCCCGGCGATCATGGCGGCGGGCGTGAACCCCGCGCCACGTTTGCGGTTTGCACGCCGATCGATCGGGCCATTTGCAGCGGCCTCCTCCGACGTTGTGCCCGGCAGATGCAGTGGCATGGTGTCGCTCCTGTCTTTGTAAGGGTTAAGTCACGACGATCTCTGGCCGGCGAGTCGCTTCGTCGGTGTCTGCTTTTCCGAGGGCGCCCCGAACGGATCCTGGGCCTTGGCGTCGGTCTGGACCCACAACGGGGTCTGGCCGCTGATTGCGGGCGTCTCCATGAAGACGAAGACCGGTCCGGCCTCGGCGTGGCCGTAGCGCTCAACGACTCGGACGAGCGACGCGGAAAGGGCGGCGAACGCCTCGCGGAGTTTGGCGATATCGTCGCCGGCGCTGACGAGCTTGCCCACCGCGGCCGCGCAGGCATCGGCATCTTCGAGCCAGGTACTCCTGGCGGCGTCGGGGAGCGTGCCGGCCTCGGCCTGGCGCAGGCCCCCCACGGCGTCAGCCAGGGCGGGCAGGGCCTTCGCCGCCGCCGCGCCTGCGCCACTGCCGGCCAGCGCGGCCCGGACCGGCTCGTACGCCCGGATGACCGCCGAGATGGCCCTGCGGTGCGTCTCGGGCACGGCGTACTGGGGCGAGGTCGGCGCGGATTCGGGCGGGGCGAGGGTGCGGACGTAGTTGATCACGTGCCAGCGTTCGTCCTCGGACAGCAGCGTCTTGGTGGCCGGCATGGGCGCGTTGCCCTCGCTGATCTTCCAGAACAACGCCCCGTCGGTCTGGTCCCACATCGCGGGTGCGGCCAGGTTGCCGGGATGGCGCTCCAGGTCGGCCGCCTTGGGCCCGTCTCCGACACCCTTGGCGCCATGGCATGACAGGCACTCGCGCTCAAAGATTTTCTTTCCTACCTTGAGTGAGTTGGCATCGCGGTGTTCGGGGTTGAGCTTCTTGGCCGCGCGCGCCGGGGCGACCCACGGCGCGGGCTGTGCCGGCTGCGGGGCCATGGCCGCGGCCACCGCGAGAGCGAGCAGCGCGCCCACGATCAGGAAGCCGGTGGGAACCCGGGGGGGCGCCACGGGATGACGGAGTTTGAGGGAGATCATCGGGGGGACTCCTCTCGACGGATCCTGACCAGTTGCACGATGACGAAGGCGTACGTGGACCACACGCCCGTGAGCAGGACCGCGATGACCGTGACCAGCGGCCACAGCGGCTTGGAACTCCACAGCGCGTGCGGGAAGGGATCGGGATCGGGGACGACCACCCCGGCGCCGCCCAGGCGCGTCCGAACGGTCGTGGCGGCGTATCCGTGAGCGGCCTCGACGCTCACAACCGCCTCGAACGTCCCGGCGGCGTCGCCGGGCAGACCCTCGGGGAACGGGACGCCCGCGGTCCCGTCGTCGAGCGTGTCGTCGCTCCCCAGGTCCAGGACGCCGAATGTACGCGTCACGCCGAACTTCACCTTCGCGCCCTGGAGCGGTGCACCCGCGAGTGTCACCGTCGCGCGGAGCAGTCGCTGCTTGTCCTCGATGACGTCGGCGATCGTGATCTGGGGCGTGGCGAGGGGCTGCGCCTGAGCGGTGGGCGCCGGCGTCGGGCGCGCGGCGGGCGGCTGGTCCTGCGCCACGACGGCCGCGCTGAGCAGCGCCGCGACCATCGCGCCAAGAGCGGCGGTCCAACGTTGATGGGGGTGGCGGCTCATGGGGAGATTCCCTCCGCCGTTTCCAACGCCGGCGCCGATTGGGCCGCGGCGTCGGACTCCTGCGCCGCCTCCAGCGGCTCCGCGATCTCGGTGATCGAAAGGATCGGGAAGACCTTGGAGAACGCCACGTACAGCAGCACAAAGAAGGATGTCGCCCCCGCCGTGATCGACCACTCAACCCACGAGGGGAAGTAGACGACGACCCTGCCGGCGGCCTCGGCGGGGATGAATGGCGTCTGCATCGTCGGCACCATGATCAGGTACCGCTTGACCCAGGCCCCCACCAGCGCCAGCGCCGAGGCCGTGACGATCAGCGGGAGTGTCCGCCTGCCGGGAACGGCCAGGAGCACTGCCGGCAGGAACAGACCCCCGATAGCCATGGTCCAGAACGCAATGGTGTAGCCCCCGCCCCCCATGAGCAGATCGATCAGCCGCTTCTCGGCCGAGATCCCGCCGTACCAGGCGGTGAGGTACTCCGACAGGGTGAAGTAGGTGTAGATGACGGTGAGCGCCAACAGGAGCGTACCCAACCGCCGGAAGTGCAGGAAGGTGATGTACTTCTCCAGGTGGGAGACCTTCCGGAAGATCGCCATCGCGACGATGATGGCCGCAGTGCCCGAGAAGATCGCGCCGACGACGAAGTACGGACCGAAGATCGTGCTGTGCCAACCCGGCCGCAGCGTCATCCCGAAGATCCATGAGACGACGGTGTGCACCGAGACGGCGACGGGGATGATGATGACGGCCATGGTGGCCAGGGCGAGGTCCAGGCGCCGGACCTGGGTGGGCGTGGCCTGGAAGCCCAGGGACAGGACCCGGTAGAGGCGCGCCCGGCGCGGCCCGAACCGGCCTTGTCCGGCCAGCTCGGACATCAGCGCCAAGTCGGGGATCATCGCCACATAGAGGTACAGCACGCTCCCGGTCATGTAGGTGGCGATTGAGCAGACATCCCAGAGGATCGGCGACTGCAGACGTCCGTAACGGAAGACGTGCCAGACCCGGTCCAGACGCCCCATGTCTATCAGCACCATCGAGGCGCCGACGATCAGGGCGAAGACGGTGATCGCTTCGGCCATGCGGGTGATCGGGCGGCGCCATTCGGCATGCGTGACGCGCAGGATCGCCGAGATCAGCGTCCCGGCGTGGCTGATCCCGATGAAGAAGACGAAGTTGGCCATATACAGGCCCCACGACACGTAGTCTCGCATCGACGTGACGATCAGGCCCCTGGAGAGTTGGTACGCGTAGGCCACGCCGCCCCAGGCCACGATCGCCATCAACAGCCCGACCCAGAGCCGCCCCATGCCACGCACCGGGCCCATCGTGCTTACGACTTCCTTGGCGATCAAGCGGCGTATGGCGTGTGGATCGTGCGGCATGGGCTAGCTTGGATGGATGTGCTCGCCCGCCGGCGGGCTGGCCTGGTTGTTGGTCGGGGATGCGGCGGGCGCACCGGCCGGGCCCGCGTGCTCCCCCTTGCCCACCAGCTTCGGCCCCGGGAACTTGCGGTTCTTGGGAGGCAGATAGTACACGCGCGGCTGTGTGCCCAGCTCCTCCATGTAGCGGTACGCGGCCCGCTCCTCCAGCAGCTTGGAGAGCCGCACCGTCACGCCCAGCCCGTTGGTGACCGCATCCTCGTTCTCGTCGCCGTAATAGATGACCCCGAATGGGCACGACGAGGCGCACGCCGGGAGCATGCCCTGCTCCGCCATGTCCGGGCAGAAGTCGCACTTCTCCACGGTGCCCACGCGCCGCGGGTGCCCGTTCTCCGGCGAGTAGGCATTCGCATGGGCCTCGGGCGGCTCGCCCGCCGCGTCGGGATGGCCCCAGTTGAAGTGACGGGTCGAGTACGGGCAAGCCGCCATGCAGAACCGACACCCGATGCACCGCTCGTTGTCGATCAGCACGATGCCGTCCTGTCGCTTGAACGTCGCGTCGACGGGGCAGACCTTGGTACATGGCGGGTTGTCGCAGTGGAAGCAGGGCTTGGGGAAGAAGTAGGGCGCCGTCTCGGGTGCGTCCTGCATCTTCATGACCGGGATCCACTCCCGGTCGGGTGGGATGAAGTGCATCTTGGAACAGGCGCGGGTGCACGTCCCGCACCCGTCGCAGGTCGCCAAGTCGATCACCATGACCCATTTGCGCCCGGGAACGCCGCGACGGACGACGGGGTCCGAGGGCGGCCGGCCCACGCCGTGCACGATCTGATCGCGCGCGACGTGCACGAGCTTGCCGTCCGCCGTCAGAACCGGGACGGTCTCCTGCGCGCCGGCGGGGGCCGGGCCTTCCTGGCCGCAGCAGGAGGTGCCGTTGACCGTCAGGGTGGTGAACGCCGGGCCGCCGGCGAGTTTCGGACCCTCGCGGCAGGCCGCCCGGACGACCTTGTTGACGATGCCCGCCGCCGCGGCTCCGCCCGCGATTAGTCCGCCCGTTTTCAAGAACATGCGTCTGTTAAGTGTCACAGGAATGTGTTCCAGAGTCGGACCGCCCTCCAACCGGGCAGATCAACCGACCGACACGTAGGGGCAACTTTGATGCCAAGCCCGTGAGGCCCGTCCGTGCCTAGATCTGAGACTAATGCTCCCAAATCGGAGAAGTCTTTTCCCAAAACTGAGAGACTTCTCGAATAGGATATGGGTCAGATTCCAAACATGAGAAGCCGAGAGCAGCCCTCCGAGTCGCCGCCTCGATTCTCTCCACGCTGCAAAGGGCGCGCGGTTAAGACAAGCCGACTGGCCGGGACCTGTGCCCTGGCATTGGGTGGAGTGGGTACCTGAGAACAAGCCCAGGCCGGGCATTCTGGCCGCGTTGTTCTCATTCTCAGCCCGATTATCCGGTGATCGCGTTCCGATGCGTCCAGTGCGGCTTGCCTGAGCCTGTCGCGCGCGAGCGGCCGCACCGTTGACCCCGGCCCGATCCACGACGTGGTAGCCGTTTCAACTCGCGCTTCCGCCATCTATGTCGGGTCGCCGCGAGGGCCAATGCCCGCCCCGCATTCCGGGCACAGACCGGCGTTGATGCCCGCTAGGGAGTAGCCGCAGGCCGGGCAGAGCCCGCGCCGGCGGCGGAGGCGTCGTCGAGCGAAGGCCGAGCCGTACCACGCCCCCGGCGACCAGCGCGGCGTAGAGGGCCGTGTTGGCGGCGAAGCCCGCCGGGGCGGGGCGGATGGGCAGTCTCTTCCAGCCCTGGGGGCCAAAGCCCCACCGGCTCATCGGGACCGGCGCCCCGTTCGTCCACCACGATGGGTCCGGCTGCGCGTCGTAGCGATGGGTGACGGTGGAAGATCCGCGCGTTCCGTCGATGGAGAAGTCCATCCAACTCTCGCACCGCACCGCCGGGAGCGGCCAGCCCAGTGCGTGCAGGTCGATGCGGTAATGTTCTGAGTGATCGGGCGGTTGCTGGAGGTGAGTGACCGAGGACAGGACTACGACTCCGAGGCCGGCCTTCGTCATCAGCTGTTCCGGTGGCGGCCAGCGCGCGGGCGCGGCGCGAGGCCAGCGCCCAGCGATGCCGGCGAATGTCGTCTCCATCTTCGCCCAGTCTGCCGCGGCCAGTGCCGACCACGCGACCAGCACGTTGACGACCATTCCCGCGAGCAGGAACACGGTGACGGAGGCAACTCGCCGTTTGCTCGACATGCGCACGGGTCACTTCGCTGCGTACCGGCCCCGCTCGACCCGCCTGAACTTCCCGCTCTTGGTCAGCGCGATGCTCACCACGGCCCGGAAGTTCCGGGCCTTGGTCCTGTAGCCGGCGGCCCGCACCGCGTCCATCGCCTCGCCCACGGAGAGCGTCCTGCGCCCCATCGCGGCGGCGAGGGCCTCGGGGAGCGTCATCTTGTTCCGGCCCCGCCGGCGGCGCCCCGGTGGGCGCCCCGGCCCGCGGCGGCCGCCACGCCCCCGCCCACGGGGCGCGGCGCCGTCGAGCGAGCCCAGGGCCTCCAGCTCGGCGCGCACGCGCTCGAGTTCGGTGGCCAGCTCGTCGTGCTGGCGGCGGAGGCGGCTGGTTTGGCTACGACGTCGCTGAAGTTCGGCGTTGAGGTCCGCCACGGTGATCCGTGCGAGCCTGCCGCCGCGAGGCCGTTTTCGCTTTGCCATGACTGCTCCTTGGTTTGGCTCCATCCTACGCGTTCCGGCCCATCAGCAGGATGCACGCGGCGTTCGCTATCGTCAGCACACAGCACAGCCACGCGATATGTCGGCGTCTCGACTGTCCCAGGCGCATGGTGGCGACCGTGGCGACGCTGCGGATGCGGAACCGGGCGGTGGCGGATGGACCCCTGTGGCACCGCTGCGCCGCGTGAGGATCGCGGGAGGGGGGAGGGGGGAACGAGGGCGCCGAGCGGTGGCACCCGAAGTTTGGAGAAGGGATGGAAGAGAAATGCCGCCCCTTGCGACGCAGAAAGGCTCAGTCGCAGGGGCGGCGTCCATCGGGAATGCATGGTTGATGGTCACGGTCGCTGCGTAGCGATCGCCGTCACGTTCTCGGTGTGCCATGTTCCGCCGTCCCCCGGCTGCCACAGGTACCTCACGATGTCGCCGCTGGCCGATTGGCCGATGATGCTCGCGACACCATTCGGGGCGCCCACGGCGGCCATCGCTCCGGTCAGTCGCTCCGGATTCGGCTCCGCGGTGGAGTCGGTGATCGACGTGATGACCCAGTGATCGAACCCGGGCATCCACCAATAGTCGACCAGATCGCCCTCGGGCGTGACGCCCGCAACGTTGAGCGCGCCCCACGGGAGCACGAAGCTCGTCAGCCCGACAGGATCCAGCGCCGTCCCGCCAAACATCTCGGTCAGGTTCGTGGTTATCCAGTTCCCCGCGCCGAGCTCCGGCGCCCACCACTGCACGATCACGTTCCCCTGCTCGTCCAACCCGGCCAGATTCAGGCCGCCCCACGGTGTGTCGTACGCCGTCAGGCCGGCCTCCACCATGAACGGCGGCGCCTGGGCCTGCTGGCTGATGTTGTTGCTCCACCAGTGCGGCGCCCCGGGTGCCCACCACACGGCGTTGACCTCGCCCGCGGCGTCCAGCCCCGCCACGTGCAGGCCGCCCCAGTCGGAAACGTACGAGATCAGGTTCGACGCGAACTCGGGCGTCTCGATCCCGTTGGGGGTCAGCTCCGCCCTGGTGATGTTCACGAAGGCCCAGACGGCCTGGTCGTTGTTCACGGCCCCGGTCTGGAAGTATCGCACCAGCTCGCCGCCCACGTTGAGCCCGACGATGTTGACGGTCCCGTCCAGGCCGCTTGCGAAGACGGTAGAGGGGCCGGTAATGGCGCTGGCGCTCGGCGAGTTCACCTGGGCTTCGGTCGTCAGGTTGCGCACCGCCAGCGGCGTCCGGCCCGTGTCCACCACGAAGAGCCCCTGCGGGGACGTGACCGAGACGTAGCTCTTCCCGTCGTGCATATCGACCCATGTATGCGTCGCGTACCGGTTCCCCGTCGTCAGCACGGGCGGCGCGGTCACGTCCAGCGACTCCTTGGTCCACGCCCCCGAGGGCGAGCGCTGCATCATCACGGCGTGGCCCGACGGATTGACGAAGGTGAGCGTGATGCGCCCCTCCGCGTCGGCCGAGGCGTGCGGCACCGCGGGCACCGCCGGCGGCGCGCAGCTGGAAAGGGTGACGCTGCTGGTATCCATCGTCACCGCGCCGTTCTGAGCGAGGGCTCTCCCTTCTGAGATGCTTGCGCCGGTGGCCAGCGTGATGCTCGCCTGCGCAAGGATGGTCCCCTTGAACAACGTGCCGGCGCCCAACGTCGCGGAGGTCCCGACCTGCCAGTAGACGTTGCACGCGTTGCCGCTGTTGGTCATGACGACCGAGGCGTCGCTCGCAGTGGTGAGGGTGGTGCCGATCTGGAACACGAAGCGAGCGCCGGGGTCCCCCGCCGCGTCGAGCGTGAGCGGCGATGACGACATCGCGGCCTCCGACGCGAAGCGGTACACCCCCGGCCCGAGCGTGAGCCCGCCCAGGTCCATGCCCGTCAGGTCCTGGGTGGGCGCCACGCCCGCGAGGGCGTCGTACGCGATGGCGGCATCGTCCTGGGCCCGGTGCGCGACCGCATCGCCCGGGTGAATCGTGTCGCCCGGGCTGAAGCCCGTGATGGAGGTCCCCGGCCAGACGCCCAGGTCCCCGGTGACGGTTGTCACGCCAGTGCTCGTCACCGTCGAACCCCCCAGGACGGCGAAGCTCCGCGCGGAGCCCAGGATGTCGTTCACGACCAACGTCAGCACGCTCTGGAAGGTCTGCGGCGGGAACGCCAATGGTGCGTATTGGACAGAGCCCGGCACATCGTCCAGCCCGTCGTCCACGCCGTCGCCGTTCTCGTCGCCGGGGCCGAAGATGCCGTCGGCGCCGGGGTCGGGCGGTAATTCCACGAACGCCGTCCACTCACGGCCCGCCACGATGTTCCCGCGCGCTGTGATGGTGTACGAGGCAACGTTGCTCGGCAGCGTGCTGATCTCGAAGGTGGACACAAACTGGTTGCGCCCGTAGCTGAGGGGCGCCGGCTGCGGTTCCGGCTGGTTCGTTCCCGGAATCCCGACCCAGGAAAGGACCTGCGCCCCGAACGCGGCGTCGATGGCGGTCAGGGAGTCCCAGGGGTCGGCCAGTGGAGAGCCGTTCGAGGATGGCTGGAATGCGAACGTGAACGGCGGGAGCCTGCCCGGCGTGCGGAGGTTGTAGCCCGCCGGGTTGTTGTCGCTCAGCGTGCCGACGTTCCAAGCCAGAAACCCCGCCGGGGGTGCCGGCCCGTCGTCGTCGTCGAACACCCCGAACTGCACGCGCAGCCGCACCAGCTCGTCCGGCGCGCCCAGCAGCACGTTGTTCCGCAGCACGATGTCGGTGTTCCCGACCCGCAGCACCCAACGGGTTTCGACGTGCCACGCCTCCGCGGCGCAGGTCACACCGAGCGCCACCGCGGCGAACGCCAAACCAAGCGAACCAGAATGTCTCATTGTGCTCTTCCGAGCGGGCTGAGGGTACGCAACCCCGAGGGAGTTGACAACCCTCGCGAGCCGATGGCGCGTGGCGGCGGTAACGGTCAGTGCGCAGTGGTGGCCGTTCGTGGGGGCCACCCCGTTGACACGCTGAAACAGCGCCCCACCACAGGCTTCCGCTTCAACATGGAGGCCGGCAACGTCGCCTCCCCTGGACGGGGCAGGTCCTGTTTGCGCGCCCGACTGGGCGCGCACAAGCGGGCGCACCCACATTTTTTCGTCTCGGCGGCGCAGGGCCGCGGGCCCTGTTTGCGCGCGCACGGAAGGTCTGAATCGGGGCGTGACGCCGTATGTGCCAAGGGTGAGGGCGCCCCCATTCCGCGCCGAACATCCCATGCCCAACTCCCACTCACCGCCCATCGCCCACCGCCCCTCCCCCCTCCATCTCCATCTCCCCGCCTCTACGCCTTCACGCCCCCACGCCTCCACGCCTTCCAACCTCCCCAGCGCACCCGCGCGCCGGGGTTTCGGGCCCATCTTGGCGGCCGCTAACCACACTCAACTCACGTCGCCACAACCACTTGCAGCAAATCCACCCCTCAAAAACAAGCCGGTTTTTCTCGGTTTTTCGAAGAATCTCTCGACCCTTCCCGGTCTTTCGATGGATCTCTCGTCTTTTCTCGTCCTCTCTCCCTCGGCAACTCAAACCCACATCAAGTCCATGTCCCACAAGCACTTACAGCACAGCACGCCCCGAAAAAAACCCCTCAAAAAACCCCAAAAAACCTCGCCGAACCTCAAAGAACCCCCATCGAACCTCTCGAAATCTCCAAAAACCTCCGCCTCAGAACCGGATCGTCAGCTCCACATAAGGCCCCTGCATCAGAAGGTCGTACGTGAACGCGTTGAGGCTGGCGGCCGAGCCCTCCTTGAAGTCCACCTTCAGCCACTTGTACCCCACACCCAGCGAGATCGACCGCGAGAAGTTGAACTCCGCGCCCGCCGCAGCACTCCAGGTAAAGGTCGATTCGCCCGCCCCGATGTCGGCACGCCCGAACAGCGTGAACGGCTGCGCGAACTGCACCCTGCCGCGCACTCCGCCGAAGCCGTCGACCCAGCGCTTGTTGTCGCTCCCCCCGATGGGCAGGAACGGGTCGTCGATCGACATGTCCATGATGTGGACGCGCACGCCGCCCAGCGGCTCGACGACGATGCGGAAGCCGGGATCGGTATCGCCCTGCGGCCGGGTGTCGAGCACGGCGTACGCCGCCCCCGCCTCCAGAACCCACCCCCTGATCGACGCGGTCGCGTTGCTGGAAGAGACACCGCCGCTCCCCTTGGGCTCCAGGTCGAGGTACAGGGCATCGCCGAAGAGGGTGAGCTTCCCCAAGGAAATCTCGAGGTGCCCCTCGAGACCCCCCCTTGCATCGCCCACGTCCTCGAACGCGTCGCTCAGGGAGTTGTCCACCTTCGTCATGTTGCCGCCCGCCGCGACGTCGCCCTTGATCGCGGGGACCCAGACCGAGGGCGTGATGCTGACGCTCAGCGAGCCACCGCTGCCGCCGTCGGCGGCCTGGGGAAACGGGGCCGCAACACCCCCAGCGCCCGCGGCGCTCAGGGCGCCGGCGACGTCCAGCTTCAGCGACGTGTCGGCGGCGACGACCAGCCCGCCGGGAGAGAGCGCGCCCTGGGCAAGGACGGCCGCCGGAAGCAAGAGGGAGGCCGCGGCCAGGAGTCGGCAGGGGAAGGTTCTGGACATTGGAACTGCTCCGTTGTTGGGGCACGTGGGGGGCGCAGTGTAACCAATGGGCGGTGCGAAGTGCCAGGTGCTGAGTGCTCAGTGCTGAGGGGGAATGGAGGATGAACGATGGCCGACGGGCGACGCTGGGTTCATTCCTCGAGGTAGGTGTACCCCTCGAGGCCGTCGTCGTAGAACTTGAGGAGGCTCTTGCCCTCGGCGAAGGTGATCCGTCCCTGGCGGCAGGCCGCCTCGATGTCCTGGCGCATGGCCCGCTTCATGTCGGCCAGGTCGTACTGGACGTACGCCAGGACCTCCTCGACGGTGTCCCCCTCGATGACCTCCTCGATCTCCCACGCGCCGGCGGCATCGCGCGAGATGTGCACCGCGTGGGTGTCGCCCAGCAGGTTGTGCAGGTCGCCGAGGATCTCCTGGTAGGCGCCCAAGAGGAAGACGCCCAGGTAGTAGGGCTCGACGCCGGCGCCCGCGCCGGGGAGTTCCTTCACCTCGTGCAGCTCGAGGGCCTTCTTGTCCTCGCGCTTGTCGACGAAATGGTCGACCTTGCCATCGGAGTCGCAGGTGATGTCGGCAAGAATGCCGCGCCGCGTGGGCTCCTCCTCCAGGCGGTGGATAGGGACGATAGGGAAGAGCTGGTCGATGGCCCAGGAATCGGGCATGGACTGGAAGAGGGAGAAGTTGCAGAAGTAGATGTCGCTGAGCATCTCCGGGAGGTTCTCGAACTCCTCGGGCAGTTCGCCGCGCTTGCCGGCCTTCTCGACGAGCTTCTGGCCGATGGCCCAGAAGAGTCGCTCGCTGATGGCCCGCATGGGGAGGCTCATGTAGCCCAGGCTGAAGAGGCTCATGGCCTCGTCGCGGGCCTGGGTGGCGTCGTGGAAGACCTCCAGCAGGTTGCGGTCGGTGAGGTTGGTGTAGGCCTCCAGGAGGTCCAGCACGGGCTGGGGCGGCTCGGCCTCGGCCTTGATGGAAGCGCCGATGGAGGCCATGTCCGGGTCGGCCTCGAAGCGGCTGGTCCCCAGGACGTCCAGCACCAGGACGCTGGAGTAGGCGACCATCGCCCGCCCGCTCTCGGAGAGGATCGTGGGGTGGGGCACGCCGGCGTCGTCGCAGACGGACTTGATGCGGTAGACGACGTCGGTGGCGTACTCCTCGACGCTGTAGTTGATGGAGCTGGACCAGGCGCTCTGGCTGCCGTCATAGTCGACGCCCATGCCCCCGCCGATGTCGAGCATCGTGAGACCGGCGCCCATCCTGTGCAGCTCGGTGTAGATGTGCGTCAGCTCGTTGATGGCGTTCTTAAGGACGCGGATGTCGAAGAGCTGGCTGCCGACGTGGCAGTGGAGCAGATTCAGGCAGTCGAGCATGTCGTGGGCTTTGAGGTAGTCCACGGCCTTGAGGACCTCGCTGACGAAGAGGCCGAACTTGCTGCGGGCGCCGGCGGAGGACTCCCACCTCCCGGCGCCGCGGCTGGAGAGCTTGACCCGCACGCCGATCTTCGGGCGGACGTTGTAGGCCTTGGCGTGCTTGACGATGAGCTCGAGCTCGCTGAACTTCTCGACGACGGGGATGATGTTCCGCCCCAGCTTGGTCGCCAGCACGACCGTCTCGATGAACTCGCTGTCCTTGAAGCCGTTGCAGATGATCGGCATGCCGTTGACGCCGGGGCCGCCGGCGACGGCGGAGAGGCCCAGGACGGCCAGCAGCTCGGGCTTGGACCCGGCCTCGAGGCCGAAGTTGAGGTCGACGGCGAGGTTGGCGATCTGCTCGCAGACGTGGCGCTGCTGGTTGACCTTGATGGGGTAGACGCAGGAATAGGCGCCGGTGTAGGACTGCTCGGCCATGGCATCGTCGAAGGCCTTGCGGATCTGGCGGAGGCGGTGGGCGAGGATCTCGTTGAACCTCAGCAGCACGGGGGTGTGGATGCCGCGCTCCTTCAGGC
This sequence comes from Phycisphaerae bacterium, assembly GCA_041485385.1. Lineage (GTDB taxonomy): Bacteria > Planctomycetota > Phycisphaerae > Phycisphaerales > UBA1924 > JBGPJM01. The sequence goes on from JBGPJM010000057.1 coordinate 16,152, forward strand.
CGGTGATGACCTCGTGCAGGTCGATCTGTCGCGCCGGGTCCTTGTCGGGCATCGCCGTGAGGTGCCCGCTCTCGCTGACGCCGAAGTACCCCTTGCCCCAGTCGGCAAGGCCGTACAGGCGGGCCGAGTCCTCCGCCGACCACCGCCCGTGCAGGAACGCGTTCTTGCCGTACGTGATTGTCGCCATGCTGGTGTGTTCCGTCGGAGCCGCTCGCCGTTTCACTCTACCGCGCGGCGGCCTTGCGCACACGAGCGCACTCACACGGTCGCTCGTCCCGCCGCCGCCCCAAAACGCCGCGAGGCCCGGTGTCCCGTCACCGGGCCTCCGCTGCTCAATAAAGATAGAGCCTTTCGCGGGCGGGGCAACCGCGGGCGCGCGGTCGCCGCGAACATTATCGCGGCTCCAGACGGCTCATGCGCCGACCCGCTGGCCCAGCACCTGCTCGGCGTAGTCGTTCATGGCGTCGCGGAGCTGCTCGAAGCTCTCCAGCACGTAGTAGATGGGCTGGTAGTGGTCGATCTCGAAGTCGGTGTTGCAGACCTGCTCGAGGTCGAACGGGCGGCGCTGGGGCTTGTCGCTCTCCAGCGAGTACTGGCTCTCGCCGTGGCTGGAGACGAGGCCGCTGCCGTAGATCTTCAGCTGACCGTCCTCACGGATCAGGCCGAACTCGACCGTGAACCAGAAGAGGCGGCTGAGGCGCTTGATGTGGTACTCGTCCTCGCACATCAGCGCGGCCTTCCCGTAGGTCTGGAGGAAGTCGGCGAAGACCGCGTCGGCGTGCAGGGGGACGTGCCCGAAGACGTCGTGGAAGATGTCGGGCTCGGGGAGGTAGTCCATGACCTCGCGCGGACGGATGAGCACCGTGGTCGGGAACTGCCTCGCCGCCAGGCAGGCGAAGAACGCCTTGGCGGGCAGGTACCCCGGGACGCCGTAGCTGGACCACCCGGTGAGCTTCCTGAGGTACCCGTTGATGCCCTTGAGGCGGGTCCCCTTCCCCAGCGTCTTGCCGTCGGTGATCGTGACGTCCTCCGTGAACGTCGTGTCGAACAACAGGGGGGTGTGCTCGCGGGTCAGGTTGATGGCCTTCAGCCCGTTGATGAACGTGCGGCTGACCTGCCTCTCCAGCATCTCCCACCGGCGGTCGTAGAGGTCGCGCCAGACGGCGTGGTTCTCGGGCGTGTACCTCTCGTACTGCTGCGTGATGTAAAACCTGCGGGGGTCGATCTGCGCGGCAGGGAGGGTCGGGGCGGCGTCGGCCGCGGCCTGCGCCTGGCGGGCTTCCTCGCCGTCGATGATGTTGTTGTACTTGATGTCGGCCCGCATAGGCGACCTCGTTTCTTGACCGCTCCCCCACCCCCGCCACCCCTCGCCCCCGCCGCGGCCAGCTTTCCCCGGCCCGCGGCGTCACGCCCCTGTTCCCCTTTTGAGAACGCGGGTGATCCGGTAGACTGTACCGGCCCCGGCTCGCGGGGACAAAGCACAGCAAAGGAGGGAATCCTTGGCCATCGATCCCATGCTCTACAAGAAGTACAGCGGCCGCTCCGGCGACCCCTACGAGCGCCTCGGCGCGGCCCTGGCCCAGTCCAGCGCCCAGAAGAGCGCCCTGAAGGCCGCCAAGGACGTGCCGTTCTCCTCACGCATGTACGCCGCACGTCGCAAGGTCAAGATGATCACGCTTGTTGTTGGCGGGATCATCGTCATCGTCGGGGCGCTCTACTCGATGACCTGAGTCCTGTGCGGATCGAAACCATCTGCCACGGAACCGCTCCGCGACTCCGAGCGCAGTTCATACGTGCCGCCGACACCACCCACCCGGATCTGACCCGTATGATCCTGCCCGCCATGTCCCGATCACTCCCATCCCGACGCACCGCCAGCGCCTGCGTCATCGCGGGCGCGGCGATCTTGGCGGCGCTGGTTGGCTGCTCGGGCAACGGCAACTCCTCCGCCGGGAGTGCCGGCCTTGATGGCCCCCTGTTCGGCAACCACGCCGACAACCTCCCGAACCCGTCGAACCCCAATGAGGTCGAGCCGCTCTCGCTCTTTGAGAAGCGCCGTCTCATCGCCCGCGTCACGCAGGACCCCAGCCAGCTCCAGCGTCTCACACTCCGCGAGCGCCGCGAACTGGCCGGCATGGTCCAGAGCGTCAAGCACGATCAGGACAAGAACGACGGGCGCTAGTAGGCCGGCGCCGTCATCGGCCCTCGTCTGTACGGACAAGCGGCTTTGTCGGCGCTGGTGCCGTCGGATCGGCCGCGACGGCAGTCCCCTCCACTCGGGCCGCCTTTGCCGCTTCCTCCCCCACCGGCCCGCCGACGACCGCCAGCACCACAACCCCGGCGGCCGAGAGGACCCCTGCCACCCTCCGGGTCGGGAAGGGCACCGGGGCGACGTCCGCACGCTTCGCGTCGGCGCTCTCCAGCATCGGCGCGGCGGCCAGGCGCAGATAGTAGTAGGCGGCGATCGCCGAGTTGATGCCCAGCACGATCACCAGCGGCACCTCCCCGGCCGCGATGGCGGACGTGAAGAGGGGGACCTTCCCGAAGAAGCCCAGCAGCGGCGGAAGCCCGAGCAACCCCATCGACGACAGCACCATCACCCACCCCAGCACCGGGCGCGTCTGGCAGAGGCCGCGGAGGTCGGCAACCGAGTCGATCTCCTCCGGCAGGCCGTCAGCCCCGGTGCGCTCCAGGCACGCCAGCACGGCGAACGCCCCCATGTTCATGACGCCGTAGCAGAGCAGGTAGAAGAGGACGGCCCCCAGGCCGTTGTCGCCCAGGCCGCTGCCAGGCTTGCCGGGCCCGGCGATCACGCCGACGAGCATGTACCCGGAGTGGGCGATCGAGGAGTATGCCAGGATCCGCTTCACCGACTGCTGCAGGATCGCCAGCACGTTGCCGACCGTCATCGTCGCCGCGGCGATGACCCACAGGGTGATCCGCAGCGTCTCGGGGAGCGAGTGGCCCACGGGGCCGCTTTCACCCGGTCCGACGAAGTGCCAACCCACCGTCGAGGTCAGGAGCATGATGGCGAAGAACCCCGCCGTCTTCGGGACAAACGCCAGGAACGCCGCGACCGGAGCCGCGGCCCCCTGGTAGACGTCGGGCGTGTAGAAGTGCATCGGCACCGCGGCGATCTTGAAGCACACCCCGAGGATCGACACAATGAGCCCGACCATGGCGATCGTGTTGATGTGGCCGGTGGCAGCGGCCTGGCGCGCCAGCGCCTCCTGGATGCCGGAGAGGTTGGTCTGGCCGGTGCCACCGTAGAGCAGGGCGAAGCCGTAAAGGAAGACGGCGGCGCCCAGCGCCCCTAGGAAGAAGTACTTCACCCCCGCCTCCATGGAGCGGTTCCGCTGGGTGGAGATCGTCACCATGACGTACGTGGGGAGCGAGGTCAGCTCGAGGGCTAGGAAGAGCCAGATCAGGTCGTCGGCCCCGGCGCAGAGCATCAGGCCGGTGAGCGAGAAGAGGAAGAACGAGTAGAACTCGGCCCGCGTGGAGCGGATCGCGTCGAAGAGCACGCCGCGCGAGACCTGCGCCTCGTACTCGCGGTCGGCGATCCCGACAATCAGCAGCAGGAGCAGCAGCCCCACCCCCGCCACCAGCACCTTGCCGTACATCGCCAGGTGGCCCAGCGGCGAGTGGATCTCCGGCGTCGTCATCGCGGCAAGCACGCCCGCGATGATCAGGCCCAGCCCGCTCAGCGGCGCGCACAGCTGCCGGTTCTCCCGTTTGGGCGAAAGCCCGACCACCATCACGAAGCACGTGGTGATGAGCAGGGCGATCTCGGGCCACAATGCGTGGATCTTTTCGATCACCGCCCGGCCTCCTGGATCGTCCCCGCCGCGTCCGCCGGCACAACGCCCGCAACCGCCGGGGCTTCGTCCGCGGCCATCGGTCGCTCGGCCCGCGACTCCCTGTGGACCAGCCGGGCCATCTCGTGCGAAGGCCCCTCAAGGGCGCGCAGGATGGGCGTCGGGTACAGCCCCAGCGCCAGGCACGCCGCCGCCAGCGGCAGCAGGAGCCCGATCTCGCGCCAGTTCAGATCCACGGGCAAGCCGCCAGCGGCCTTGGCACCGTCGCCCTCGGCGCCGTGCTTGCCGTTGTCGTGCCCGTGGTGCCCGGCGGGCTCGATCGTCTTGCCCCACACCACCTTGCCCACCATGAACAGGAGGTAGATCGCCGTGACGATCATGCCGGTGCCGGCCGCGAAGGCGTACCACGGCCCCAGGCGCCCGCCCGTGCTGGCCGCCACACCCTGGCCGCCCCACACGTCGCTCGCCTGGAACGTCCCCAACAGGCACATGAACTCGGAAACGAACCCGTTGAGGCCGGGCAGCCCGACGGACGCCAAGGCGAAGAAGACCATGAAGGTGGCCCAGATCGGCATGCGGCCAGCCATGCCGCCCAGCTCCTTCATCGAGCGGGAGTGGTAGCGCTCGTAGATCATGCCGACCATGAGGAAGAGCGCCCCGGTCGACAGGCCATGGTTGATCATGTACAGGACCGACCCGCTGATGCCGATCGAGTTGAAAGCGAAGAGCCCCAGCACGCAGAACCCCAGGTGTGACACCGAGGAGTAGGCCACCAGCCTCTTCACGTCGGTCTGCACCCAGCAGATCAGCCCCGCGTAAAGGATCCCGACGATCGCCAGGATGCCCACCGCCGGGGCGTAGTGCAGCGCGGCGTCGGGCGTGTACCCCAGGGCGAAGCGGTACATGCCGTAGGTCCCCAGCTTCAGCAGCACGCCGGCGAGCACGACCGAGCCGGCGGTCGGCGCCTCGGTGTGCGCCAGCGGCAGCCACGTGTGCACCGGGAAGAGCGGCACCTTGATCGCGAACCCCGCCATCAGCCCCAGGAAGACCCAGGACTGCTCGGAGAGCGGCATGCTGCGAGCGGTGATCGCCAGCGTGCCCATGTCCATCGACCAGGCGCCGCTGGTCGCGGCGTGGCGCCACGCCACGTACACGATCGACGCCAAGGTGATGATCGACCCGGTGAAGGTGAAGAGGAAGAACTTGGTGGCCGCGGCCTTGCGGTTGGTGGAGCCGTAGAGGTTGATAAGGATGTACAGCGGGACGAGGGTGAACTCGAAGAAGATGTAGAAGAGGACGACGTCGCGGGCGGCGAAGACGCCGGTCATGGCCGCCTGGAGGACCAGCAGCCAGACGTAGTAGGTCTTGACGCGCTCGGTGATCGCCGAGTACGAGGCGAGCACGCAGATGGGACCCAGCAGGACGGTGAGCCCGATGAGAAGCATGGAGACGGCGTCGACACCCAGCGAGAACTTCATCCCCAGCGCCGGGAACCAGTCCTGCTGGGGGTAGCTGAGCTGGTCGATCTTCCCCTGTGTCCAGTCGAAGTGCGCCGCCGGCGACGCCAGGAACGCGAACCACCCCACCGGGAGCAGCGTGCCCCACAGCGCGATGGTCCGGGCCTTGGAGGCGGGCGACGCGGCCACCAGGCCCGCGGCCGCGAGGGGGAAGAGGATGAGCGCCAGCAGCAGGGTCATCCCAGGCCTCCCGCCGCGACCAGCGCGATGAGGAGCACCAGGGCGATCCCCTGCATCATGCGGAGGGCGTAGCCGTGGAGGACGCCGTCCTGGGCGGGGCGGATGGCGTAGCCGGCGCCGCGGGGCGCCACGCCGAAGGCGTTCACCAGGCCGTCCACGAGCAGCTTGTCGATGACGTGGCAGATGTGGGCGAGCACCCGCAGGGGCGTGTAGAAGAGGAAGTGGTACAGCTCGTCCACGTACCACTTGTGCTGGGCCCAAGTGGGGATGGGCCCGAGCAGGGGCAGCAGGTCGTCGGCGCGGGACCGCGCGGCGGTGGTCCGGCCTGACAGGTGCAGCCGCCAGGCGATGATAATGCCGATGGCGCCGACGATAGCCGAGGCCAGCTTCATCGCCCCGTGCGCATCGATGCCGAAGAAGCTTGCGAGCGCTCCGTGGCGCTCGACGCCGGCGGTCGATGCGGCGACCATGCGCGCAGTCCAGGGATCGAGCTCCACCAGGTAGATCGCCACGAATGTCGCGATCGCGAGGATCACGAGGACGGTGTTGATCGCCCAGCCGGGCGCGTGGGGGTGGAACTCGCCTTCACCGTGCCCGTGGTCGGCCTTCGCCGGCTCGGCGTGGCCGTGGGCGTCCCCATGCGCATCGTGGGCACCTCCGGCGTGCTCGTGCAGCTCCTCGCCCGGCTCGAAGGCCACCGGACCCATGAACACGCGGAAGTAGACCCTGAACGTGTAGTACGCCGTCAGCCCGGCCGTCAGCAGCAGGATCCAGCCGACGGCCTGGAACTGCGGATTCTCGAACGCGTCCCCGAGGATCATGTCCTTGGACCAGTATCCCGAGGTGATGACCGGGAACACCGCAAGGTTCAGGCACCCCACCAGCATCGTGATGCTGACGATCCGCCACCCCGGCAGTTTCCCGACGCCCGAGAGCTTCCGCAGGTCGAGCTGGCCGGCGAAGCCGTGCATGACCGCCCCGCACGCCAGGAACAGGAGCGCCTTGAAGAACGCGTGCGTGAAGACGTGCGACGCGCCGCCCACCGCCCCCATCACGCCCAGCCCCGCGAACATGTACCCGAGCTGGCTCACGGTCGAGTACGCCATGATGCGCTTGATGTCGAACTGGGCCATGCCGATGGTCGCGGCCCACAGGGCGGTCAACGCCCCGCTCCAGGCCACGATCGGCAACGCGTCCTCCGATACCGAGTAGAGCGGCAGGAACCGCGCCACCAGATATACGCCGGCCGTCACCATCGTGGCCGCGTGGATGAGCGCCGACACGGGCGTCGGGCCCTCCATCGCATCCGGCAGCCAGACGTACAGGAAGATCTGCGCCGATTTGCCGAACGCCCCGACCGTCAGCAGCACCGGGATGAGCTGCACGAGAAAGGGGGCCGCCTTGGCGCCTGACATATACTCGTGCACCATCGGGAAGAGCTTGGCGTACTCCATTGTCCCGAACTGCACGAACGTGAGCATGACCCCCATGGCGAGCCCGAGGTCGCCGATGCGGTTCATCACGAACGCCTTCTTGCCCGCCGCGACCGCCGAGTCCTTCTTATAGAAGTACCCGATGAGCAGGTA